>NZ_JAWXQV010000047.1:0-138160 GCF_033843325.1 Klebsiella sp. JN_Kp126
GCTGCCTCCGGTGCTGATGCTGCTCTGGCTGCACGGCGAACAGCTGCTGAACGGCCAGCAGGCGGCGCTGTTCCTGCCGCACGGCGTCTATCTGGCGCTGCTAATCCTGCTTTCGCGCCGCTACTGGCCCGCGCTGGTGCTGCCTCCGGTGCTGATGCTGCTCTGGCTGCACGGCGAACAGCTGCTGAACGGCTATATTCTGCTGGCCGCGCCGTTGATCGGCCTGCTTCCCGCCGGCATCGCCCAACAGTTCTGGCACCGCTTTCCCCTTTACTGGCAGCGGCTGACGCTGCTGCTGGCTACGGTTACCGCCAGCGCGCTGCTCAACACCGCCCTGCTCTCGCCGTTTGTGAAAAGCCCGGCGATGATGCTCGGCCTGGCCTCGTTTACCGGCGGGGTGCTGCTGACGCCGTTTGTCTATCTGATTTTTGAATTCCTGCGCCAGCAGCACCGCTACCATCTACTGGGGCTGGATACCAATAATCCACCGCTGCGCACCTCGCTGATCATCTGGTGCAGCCTGTTCTTTATCATCGGCATCGGCACCCAGATGGTACTGTCGCCGGAAATCGAGCGCCTGCTGTTAATTGTGGTGTTTCTGCCCAACGTGGTGATGGCGTGGAAGTTCGGCTGGCAGGGCGGCGTCCTTTCCGGCCTGCTGGGTAGCATGATGATCACCATCGCCCGCCAGGTTGGCGTTGGATTCAGCAACCTGGTGGAGCTGGAGATTTTTCTGGCCACCCAGGCGCTGCTCGGCATCGGGCTGGGCATTGCCATCAGTCGCCAGCAGCACCTGGCGCAAAACCTGCACCACTATCGCCAGCGGCTGGAGGCGGAGCTGGCGGCCCGGCGGGCGCTGGCCGAAAAGCTGATCCATACCGAAGAGGATACGCGCAAAAGCCTGGCGCGCGAGCTGCACGACGAAATCGGCCAGAATATTACCGCCATTCAGATCCAGTCGCAGCTGGTGAAGCGGGCGCGCGATCCGGCACAAACCCAGGCCGCCGCCAGCCAGATTAACGATCTCGCCCGGCGTATTCACCACTCCACCCGCCAGCTGCTGCGCCAGCTGCGCCCGCCGGCCCTCGATGAGCTGTCGTTTAAAGAGGCGCTGCACCATTTGCTCAATGAGTTTGCCTTTGCCGAGCGCGGTATCCGCTGCCGCTTTGACTACCGGCTCACCGCCACGCCGGAGAGCGAAACGGTGCGCTTCACCCTCTATCGGCTGCTGCAGGAGCTGCTTAATAACGTCTGTAAGCACGCCGACGCCAGCGAGGTCGCCATTGCCCTGTATCAGCAGGGGACGCTGCTGCGCCTGGAGGTGAAGGACAACGGTATCGGCATCAGCCCCGACAAAATGGCCGGCTTCGGCATTCAGGGCATGCGTGAGCGGGTCAGCGCCCTGGGCGGAGAGCTGACGCTGGAGTCGCAGCGCGGCACACGCGTAATTGTTAACTTGCCCACAAATTTGCAACAAACAGCCGGCTAACCAGGAAAAAGTCTTAGTCACTCCGGACTTTCTCTCATCCCCTTTCGATTTCACTTTCATATAGTCAGCAAAACGGAGACGGCTATGCGCTCAGCAACCGACATTAATCAACGTTACAGGACGCTGCGTCCGCAGCTGCTGATGTACATGGTCATCGGGTATGCGGCGTTTTACCTGACGCGCAAAAGCGTCAACTACGTATTGCCGGCGCTGCAAACGGATCTGGGCCTGGATAAAGGCGATATCGGCCTGCTGGGATCGCTGTTTTACCTGACCTACGGCCTGTCGAAGTTTACCGCCGGGCTGTGGCACGACAGCCACGGGCAGCGCTGGTTTATGGGCGCGGGACTGTTCGCCACCGGTCTGCTGAACGTGGTTTTCGCCTTCGGCGAGTCGCTGACGCTGCTGCTGGCGGTCTGGACGCTGAACGGATTTTTTCAGGGCTGGGGCTGGCCTCCCTGCGCCCGCCTGCTAACCCACTGGTACTCGCGCAACGAACGCGGCTTCTGGTGGGGCTGCTGGAATATGTCGATCAACATCGGCGGGGCGATTATCCCGCTGATTAGCGCCTTTGCCGCCCATTGGTGGGGCTGGCAGGCGGCGATGCTGGCACCGGGGATGATCAGCATGGCATCAGGCATCTGGTTAACGCTGCACCTGAAAGGAACGCCCCGCGAAGAGGGATTGCCGTCGGTGGGCGCCTGGCGTAACGACCCGTTGGAGCTGCGCCAGGAGCGGCAAAGCCCGCCGATGGGGCTGTGGCAGATGCTGCGTACCACGATGCTGAAGAACCCGATGATCTGGCTGCTGGGCGTCTCTTATGTGCTGGTCTACCTGATCCGCATCGCGCTCAACGACTGGGGCAACATCTGGCTGACGGAGAGCCACGGCGTCAATCTGCTCAGCGCCAACGCCACGGTGATGCTGTTTGAAGCGGGCGGCCTGCTCGGCGCGCTGTTCGCCGGATGGGGTTCGGATCTGCTGTTCAGCGGCCAGCGGGCGCCGATGATTTTACTGTTCACGCTGGGGCTGATGGTCTCCGTCGCCGCGCTCTGGCTGGCGCCGGTACACCACTACGCGCTGCTGGCGGTTTGTTTCTTTACGGTGGGCTTCTTCGTTTTTGGCCCGCAAATGCTGATTGGCCTCGCGGCGGTGGAGTGTGGACACAAAGCGGCGGCGGGTTCCATCAGCGGGTTTCTCGGCCTGTTCGCCTATCTGGGGGCAGCGCTGGCGGGCTGGCCTCTGTCGCTGGTCATTGAACGCTACGGCTGGTCGGGGATGTTCAGTTTACTCTCGGTCGCCGCAGTTCTGATGGGTTTATTGCTGATGCCGCTGCTGATGGCGAGCATTACTACCTCTGCTGCTCAAAGGATAAAATAATGAAAAAAACGCTGGTCACTACCCTGATTGCTTCCGGCATTGCGCTGGCGACGTTAAGCGGCGCGGCGCATGCCAAAGGTCGCCTGGTGGTCTATTGCAGCGCCACCAACGAAATGTGTGAGGCGGAAACTAAAGCCTTCGGCGAAAAATATGACGTAAAAACCTCGTTTATTCGCAACGGCTCCGGCAGCACGCTGGCGAAGGTCGATGCCGAGAAGAAAAACCCGCAGGCGGATGTCTGGTACGGCGGCACCCTCGACCCGCAGTCCCAGGCCGGCGAAATGGGCCTGCTGCAGCCCTATAAATCGCCGAATCTTACGCAGGTGATGGAGCAGTTCCGCGATCCGGCGAAGCTGAAAGGCAACTACTCCTCGGCGGTGTACGTCGGCATTCTCGGCTTCGGCGTGAACACCCAGCGCCTGAAAGAGAAAAACCTGCCGGTGCCAAAATGCTGGAAGGATCTGACCAAACCGGAATACAAAGGCGAAATCCAGATTGCCGACCCGCAGAGCTCCGGCACCGCCTACACCGCGCTGGCGACCTTCGCCCAGCTGTGGGGAGACGATCAGGCTTTCGATTATCTTAAACAGCTCAACGCTAACGTCTCCCAGTACACGAAATCCGGTATCGCCCCGGCGCGCAACGCCGCCCGCGGTGAAACGGCCATCGGCATCGGCTTCCTGCACGACTATTCGCTGGAAAAAGAACAGGGCGCGCCGCTGGAGCTGATCTCGCCGTGCGAAGGCACCGGCTACGAAATTGGCGGCGTGAGCATTCTGAAGGGCGCGCGCAACCTCGACAACGCCAAACTGTTCGTCGACTGGGTGCTGTCGAAAGAGGCCCAGGAGCTGGCGTGGAAGAAAGGCAAGTCCTATCAGATCCTGACCAACACCAGCGCCGAAACTTCGCCGAACTCGCTGAAGCTCGACGACCTGAAGCTTATCAACTACGACATGGATAAATACGGCTCAACGGACGTGCGTAAAGCGCTCATCAATAAATGGGTTAGCGAAGTGAAGATGGGTAAATAAGCCCGCACTGCGTTCATTTGCCGGGTGGCGGCATCAACGCCCTACCCGGCCTACGACACCGGAAAACTTATGTCACACACACTTGCACTCCATCCCGTGAAAAAGCGGGATGCGATATTCCTTTGGGTTTTATTCGGCTGGCTGGCGTTCGCCCTGCTGCCGAGCTGGAGCCTGGATTACGGTCTGCTGGAGTCCACGCAAGATGAAATTCTCGCGGCCTACGGCTGGTCACAGTTCAATATCAGCTGGCTGTGGTATCTCCTGCCGAGCCTGCTGCTGATTCGTCCATGGCAGGAAGCCAGCCGGGAGCAGCGCAGCCGCCACTACCTCGACGCCGGCTGGGCATTTTTATGTATGGCGTTTATTGTCGTCAGCGCCACCGTGGAAGGCCGCGGGTTAGGCTACGCCACCCTCGTGCTGTTTGTCGCGCTGGGGGCCATCATGACCCTGGCGCTCACCCGCCTGGAATGGCTGGGCGGCGACCGCTTTGTGATTGGTTCGCTGGTCACCATCGTGGCGTTAATCGGCGTCTTTATCGTCTGGCCGAGCATCGCCATTTTTATCCCGATGTTCACCAACGACGCCGGCGAGTTTGCCCCGCTGGCGTTTATGGCCGTGCTGTCGCAGGCGCATATTGTCCAGGTGATCCTCAACTCCATCGCCCTGTCGATTGCGGTAGGCATCGGCTGCACCTTCTTTGGTCTGGTGCTGGCGATTTACACCACTCGCATCGCCAAGCGCAGCGCGATTATCGGCCGCATTTTCTCGATTCTGCCGATCGTCACCCCGCCGTTTGTCGTCGGCCTCGGCGTTACCCTGATGATGGGCCGTTCCGGCTACGTCACCGAACTGATGGTCGACTGGTTCGGCTTAACCAACACCAACTGGCTGTACGGATTTACCGGCATCTGGCTGGCGCAGGTGCTGGCGTTCACCCCGATGGCGTTTATGATCCTCGACGGCGCGATTAAGACCATTCATCCGTCGCTGGAGGAGGCGTCGTACACCCTGCGCGCCAGCCGCTGGCAGACCTTTAACGGCGTCTTCGTCCCGCTGCTGAAACCGGCGCTGGCGAACGCGTTTTTAATTGTCATCGTCCAGTCGCTGGCCGACTTCAGCAACCCGCTGGTGCTCGGCGGCAACTTCGACGTGCTGGCGACGCAAATCTACTTCTATATCACCGGTTCGCAGCTCGATTATCAGGCCGCCAGTACCCTGGGCGCGTTCCTGCTGCTGTTCTCGCTGCTGGTGTTCTGCATTCAGTATATGTGGATCGGCAAGCGCTCGTACGTCACGGTTTCCGGTAAGTCCTATCGCGGCGACGTGCAGCCGCTGCCGGTGACCCTGGTGTGGAGCGTGATCGCCATTCTGGCGGTGTGGATCGCCTTCAACGCCCTGCTCTACGGCAGCATTTTCTACGGCAGCTTTACCGTTAACTGGGGCGTGGATTACACCCTGACGCTGGATAACTTTATCAAGCTGTTCGGCCAGGGGATGAGCGACGGCGCCTGGCCTTCGCTGCTCGATACCCTGCTCTACGCCGGGATCGCCGCGCCGATCACCGCCGCCTTCGGCCTGCTGATCGCCTGGATCGTGGTGCGTCAGCAGTTTAAAGGCAAAAAGACCATCGAGTTCACCACCATGCTGTGCTTCGCGGTGCCGGGCACCGTGGCGGGCGTCTCCTATATTCTCGCCTTTAACAGCGCGCCGGTGTACCTCACCGGAACGGCGGCGATTGTGATTATCTCGATGGTGATGCGTAACGTGCCGGTGGGCATCCGGGCGGGCATTGCCGGTTTAGGCCAGATCGACAAATCGCTGGACGAAGCGTCGCTCAGCCTGCGCGCGGGTTCCCTGCGCACCATTACGCATATCCTGCTGCCGCTGCTGCGCCCGGCGATCCTCTCGGCGCTGATCTACAGCTTTGTGCGCGCCATTACCACCGTCAGCGCCATTGTGTTCCTCGTGACGCCGGACACCCGCGTCGCTACCGCCTATATCCTCAACCGGGTGGAAGACGGCGAATACGGCGTGGCGATCGCCTACGGATCGATTCTGATCGTAGTGATGCTGGCGATTATTTTTATCTTTGACTGGCTGATCGGGGAAGCGCGTATCTCCCGGTCAAAAGCCAAAAACCAGGCGTAATGGAGCGCACTATGAGTCAGAAAAATTTTGTTGAACTGCGCAACGTCACCAAGCTATTCGGCAGCAACACGGTTATCGACAATATCAATCTCACCATCCCGCAGGGGCAAATGGTGACCCTGCTCGGCCCTTCCGGCTGCGGTAAGACCACCATTCTGCGCCTGGTCGCCGGGCTGGAAAAACCGAGCGAAGGGCAGATTTTCATCGATGGCGAAGACGTGACCCATCGCTCCATTCAGCAGCGCGACATCTGTATGGTGTTTCAGTCTTACGCCCTGTTTCCGCATATGTCGCTGGGGGACAACGTCGGCTACGGTCTGAAGATGCTCGGCGCGTCGCGCAGCGATGTGAAAGCGCGGGTGAAGGAGGCGCTGGCGATGGTGGATCTGGAGGGCTTCGAAGACCGCTATGTCGATCAGATCTCCGGCGGCCAGCAGCAGCGCGTAGCGCTGGCGCGCGCCCTGATCCTCAAGCCAAAGGTGCTGCTGTTTGATGAGCCCTTAAGCAACCTCGACGCCAACCTGCGGCGCAGCATGCGCGATAAGATCCGCGAACTGCAAAAGCAGTTTGATATCACCTCGCTGTACGTGACCCACGATCAGAGTGAAGCCTTTGCGGTTTCCGATACCGTGCTGGTGATGAATAAGGGGCATATCATGCAGATCGGCTCGCCGCAGGATCTTTACCGCCAGCCCGCGTCGCGCTTTATGGCGAGCTTTATGGGCGATGCCAACCTGTTCCCGGCCGCCTTCAGCGAGGGGTTCGTCGATATTTATGGCTATCGGCTGCCGAGGCCGCCGCATTTTGCCGCCCACGGCGAGGGCAGCGTCGGCGTCCGCCCGGAGGCGATCACCCTGAGCGATCGCGGCGAGGAGAGCCAGCGCTGCACGATTCGCCACGTGGCCTATATGGGGCCACAGTACGAGGTGACGGTAGAGTGGCACGGGCAGGAAATTTTGCTGCAGGTGAACGCGACGCGGCTGCAGCCGGACGTCGGCGAGCATTACTATCTCGAAATCCACCCGTACGGGATGTTTGTGTTAGCGGATGCCGGATGATTGATGCCGGGTAGCGCTTACGCTTACCCGGCCTACGATTCGTGCACGTTGTCGGCCGGGTAAGGCATCAGCCGCCACCCGGCGCAAACTCAACGCCGGGCGTTCAGTTCGGCAATATCCTTCGGCGTCGTGCGGCAGCAGCCGCCAATCAGCTTCGCCCCCGCCGCCAGCCACTGGGGTAAATATTCCGCCAGCGTTGCACAGGCTTCGCCGTGGTGATGCCAGGTCTTGGATACCGCGTCATAGTGCTCACCGGAATTAGGATAAACCACCAGCGGCAGAGCCGTCAGGCTATGCAGATGCGCCAGCGCGGCGGTGGTGTTTTCAAGCGCGATACAGTTAATGCCCAGCGCCACCACCTGCGGATAGTTTGCCAGCACCCCAATCACTTCCCGCAGCGGCGTGCCGTCGCTGAGATGCTGCGCATCGCGCAGGGTAAACGAGAACCACGCCCGCGCGCGCGGATAGGCGGTCAGCAGCTCCGCCAGCGCCTTCATCTCGGCGAAATTCGGCATCGTTTCGCAGGCCAGCAGATCGGCCCCGGCGTCGAGCAGCGCTTCCACGCGCGGACGATGAAACGCCTGAAATTCCTCACGGCTGCGGACATAATCGCCGCGATACTCCGAACCGTCCGCCAGGAAGGCGCCGTACGGCCCGACCGAACCGGCAACCAGCAGCGCCCCCGCCTGCGGGTTTTCCGCCAGATACGCCTCCCGCGCCTTGCGGGCCAGCTCAACGCTTTTGCCGATCAGCGCTTTCGACTGCGCTTCATCGAGGCCGCGGGCGGCAAAGCCCGCCGGCGTCGCCTGATAGCTGGCGGTGATCGCCACCTGCGCGCCGGCGCGGAAATAGTCGAGGTGAACTTCGCGGATAAGCTCCGGGTTGTCGACCAGCACTTTCGCCGACCACAGGCTGTCGGCAAGATTGCAGCCGCGCGCTTCCAGCTCCGTCGCCATCGCGCCGTCCAGCAGGATAAAGGGCTTTGCGTCAAGGAGGGCGGTTAACGGATTATTCTGCAACATGTTGAGGCTCCTGGGTGAGTTTCCGTGAACGAGTCAGATAATACGCACCATAACACAGTGCCACGAACGGGATCCCGCACCACAGCGCAATCCTCTGACTCGGGTCAAACGCCAGACCCACGCAGGCCACCAGGCAAAGCACAAATCCCAGCGCCGGCACCAGCGGATACCACGGCGCGCGATAGTGCAGTTCGCTTAGCGCCTTCCCCTGCTGCAGATGGCGACGGCGGAACATAAAGTGCGAGGCGCAGATGCTCAGCCATACCGCCACCACCGCGAAGCCGGAAATCGCCGACAGCGCGACAAACACCGTATCCGGGGCCACGACGCTGGAGAAGAGCGCCAGCACGCCGCCAAGCATGCTGACCGAAATCGCCGTCAGCGGCACGCCGTTCTTGGTTAATTTAGTAAAACAGGCCGGCAGCGTTTTTTCATTGGAGAGCGACCACAGCATCCGCCCGGAGGCGTAGAGGCCAGAGTTGGCCGCCGATAGAATCGCCGTCAGGATCACAAAGTTAAAGATATCCGCCGCGTAAGGGATCCCCACCTTTTCGAACACCAGCACAAACGGGCTTTTTTCGACTCCCGCCTGCTGCATCGGGATCAGCGCCGCCAGCACGAAGACGGTGCCGATAAAAAAGATAATCAGCCGGGCGATGGTGGTACGAATGGCCACCGGAATGACTTTGTGCGGATTCTCCGTTTCCCCCGCCGCGATGCCGATAAGCTCGGTGCCGGAGAAAGCGAAGTTAACCGCCACCATGGTCATCAGGATCGGCAGACCGCCGTGCGGGAACCAGCCTTCGGCGGTGATATTGCGCAGCCCCGGCGCCGGGGAGCCATCCTGCATCGGAATGATGCCGAAGATCGCCGCCCCGCCGAGAATAATAAAGGCAATAATGGTGACCACCTTCACCAGCGAGAACCAGAATTCACCTTCGGCAAAGAAGCGGGTGGAGATAACGTTGAGGGCGAAAATCACCGCGCAGAACACCACGCACCAGACCCATACCGGCACCTGCGGGAACCAGTACTGCATGCAGAATCCGGCGGCGGTGAAGCTTGAGCCAAGCGCGACGGTCCAGGTAAGCCAGTAGAGCCAGGCGACGGTGTACCCGGTCGCCGGGCCGAGATAGCGGGCGGCGTAGACGTGAAACGCCCCGGTTTCCGGCATCGCCACCGAGAGTTCGCCCAGACACTGCATCACCAGCCAGACCACCAGCGCGCCAATCAGATAGGCCAGCAGCGTACCCGCCGCTCCGGTTGTGGAGATGATATAGCCGGTATTAAAAAATAGCCCTGTGCCAATAACGCCACCCAGCGACAGCATAATCAGGTGGCGGGTCTTCATGGTGCGCTTAAGCTGCCCACCTTGTTGTTGTGTTGTTTGCATTTGACCTCATGGGCGTATAGACATCTAAACATCCAGATAAGAGATTCCTTATACCCCGCCTATCGCCAAATTGCAAAGCGGCCTGGCGCGATGGCGCAAAAAAGACGCTGGCGCCCTCATGCACCAGTAACGCCACATTTGCGGGCAGCTGCACCACCGCGACTCTCCCGCCGGGCGCGGTCTGCACCTTTTTTGATCCTCGTTGGCGTAAACCGCCGCGTTTATCGGTGGTATGCCCTGGCATTCTCTTTGCAACCCTCCCGATATCTTTATCTGGCGAGGCAACGAACATGACAGAGCAAACCACAACGCTAAAAAGAACGCTCGGCAGTTTCCGCTTATGGGGGATCGCCGTTGGGCTGGTTATTTCCGGAGAGTATTTTGGCTGGAGCTACGGCTGGTCCCAGGCCGGGACGCTGGGCTTTATGATCGTCGCGCTGGCCATCGCCGCGATGTACTGCGCCTTTATTTTTAGCTTTACCGAGCTGACCACCGCCATTCCGCATGCGGGCGGGCCTTTTGCCTACGCCTACCGCGCCTTTGGCCCGACCGGCGGGTTTATCGCCGGCTTCGCGACCCTGATTGAATTCGTCTTCGCCCCGCCCGCCATCGCCATGGCCATCGGCGCCTATCTTAACGTGCAGTTTCCGGCGCTCGACCCCAAATGGGTGGCCTGCAGCGCCTACATCATCTTTATGACGCTGAATATTCTCGGCGTGGGTATCGCCGCGACCTTTGAGCTGGTGGTGACGTTATTAGCGATTTTCGAACTGCTGGTGTTTATGGGCGTTGTCGCGCCGGGCTTCTCCTGGAGCCACTTTACTGCTAACGGCTGGGCGGGCGCGGAGAGCTTCAGCGGCCTGGCGCTGCCGGGGATGTTTGCCGCCATCCCGTTCGCTATCTGGTTCTTTCTGGCGATTGAAGGCGCATCGATGGCCGCCGAAGAGGCGAAGGATCCGCAGCGCACCATTCCCCGGGCGCTGGGCGGCGGCATCCTGACCCTGACCGTGCTGGCGATTGGCGTGATGATTTTTGCCGGCGGCGTGGGCGACTGGCGAACCCTGGCCAATATTAACGACCCGCTGCCGCAGGCGATGAAAATGGTGGTCGGCAACAGCAGCGGCTGGCTGCATATGCTGGTGTGGCTGGGGCTCTTCGGCCTGGTGGCCTCGTTCCACGGGATTATCATGGGCTACTCGCGGCAGATTTACTCGCTGGCGCGCGCGGGCTATCTCCCCGCCAGCCTGGCGACGCTGAACCGCCGCACCCGCACGCCGCATCTGGCGATCCTCGCCGGGGGCGTGGTGGGCATCGCCGCCATTTTCTCCGATTCGCTGATCACCATTAGCGGGATGCCGCTGACCGCCTGTATCGTCACGATGTCGGTATTTGGCGCTATTGTTATGTATATCACCTCGATGGCGGCGCTGTTTAAACTGCGCCGCAGCGAGCCGAAGCTGATTCGACCGTTCCGCGCACCGCTCTATCCGTGGGCGCCGGCCTTCGCGCTGGCCATGGCGGTACTCTGCCTGGTGGCGATGGTCTGGTACAACACGCTGCTGGCGCTGATTTTCGCCGCCATGATGCTCGGCGGCTACCTGTGGTTTCGCAAGACCGCAGCGGCCCGCCAGCGCGCGGCGGTGGATCCGCAGCTGCGTACGGTCTCCTGAGGAGGCGACACATGTATAAAACTACGCTATCGGGCCAGGTATGGCGCTTTGATAGTCTGAAAACCTTGATGGCGAAGGCCTCTCCTGCGCGTTCCGGCGACGCGCTGGCGGGCGTTATCGCCGGCTCCGCCGAAGAGCGGATGGCGGCAAAAATGGCGCTGGCGGAGGTTCCGCTCACGGAGATTCTCGATAATCCGCTGATTCCCTACGAGCAGGATGAGGTGACCCGGCTGATCCTCGATACCCACGACGCCCGGGGCTTCGCGGCGATTCGCCATCTTACGGTCGGCGATTTTCGCGACTGGCTGCTCGACGACGCCACCGATGAAGCGGCGCTGCGCCAGGTCGCCCGCGCGATAACCCCGGAGATGGCTGCCGCGGTCAGCAAGCTGATGCGCAATCAGGATCTGATCCTCGCCGCTAGCAAATGCCGGGTCGTCACCCGTTTTCGCAATACCATCGGCCTGCCGGGGCGCCTGAGCGTGCGCCTGCAGCCTAATCACCCGACCGATGATATGAAAGGCATCGCCGCCAGCATGCTCGACGGCCTGCTGTACGGCGCCGGGGACGCGGTGATCGGCATCAATCCGGCCAGCGACAGCCTGCCGGTGCTGGCGCAGCTGAACCATATGCTTGACGATATTATTCAGCGCTTCGCCATCCCCACCCAGTCGTGCATTTTGACCCACGTCACCAACACCCTGCAGCTGATTGAGCGCGGCGCGCCGGTGGATCTGGTGTTCCAGTCGGTGGCCGGTACCGAAGCCGCCAACAGCGGTTTCGGCATTAATCTGGCGCTGCTGCAGGAAGCGCGGGAAGCGGCGCTTAGCCTGAACCGCGGCACGCTGGGCAACAACGTGATGTATTTTGAAACCGGCCAGGGCAGCTGTCTTTCCGCCAACGCCCACCACGGCGTTGATCAGCAGACCTGCGAAGCCCGGGCCTATGCCGTCGCCCGCCATTTTGAGCCGCTGCTGGTCAATACGGTGGTGGGCTTTATCGGCCCGGAGTATCTGTACGATGGTAAGCAGATTATCCGCGCCGGGCTGGAAGATCACTTCTGCGGCAAGCTGATGGGGCTGCCCATCGGCTGCGACGTTTGCTACACCAATCACGCCGAAGCGGATCAGGACGATATGGATACCCTGCTGACGCTGCTCTGCGCGGCCGGGCTGACCTTTTTGATCGGCGTTCCGGGGGCTGACGATATTATGCTCAACTACCAAAGCACCTCGTTCCACGATGCCCTTTACGCCCGCCGACTGCTGGGTTTACAGCATGCGCCTGAGTTCGCCGACTGGCTGACGAAGATGCAGATTATTGACCGTCACGGCGCGCTGCGTCTGACCGATGCCCGCCATCCGCTGCTTTCCGTCCTGCCGCAAGGAGAACCGGTATGAATCCTCCCGACGCCTGGAACCCGCTGCGTGAATTTACCGATGCGCGGATTGCGCTGGGGCGCAGCGGCGCCAGCCTGCCGACCCGCGAAGTGCTGAATTTCGGCCTCGCCCACGCCCGGGCGCGCGATGCCATTCACCAGCCTTTCGCCAGCGACCAGTTAGTCCAGCCGCTGGCGGAGCTGGGGCTGTCGACGCTGACCGTCCGCAGCGCCGCCAGCGATCGCCATGTCTATCTGAATCGCCCGGATCTGGGGCGACAGCTGAACGAAGAGAGCCGCGCCGACCTCGCCGCCAGCGGCGCGCGCCCCGCCGACCTGCTGCTGGTGATTGGCGACGGGCTGTCGTCGTACGCCGTGCAGCGCCAGGCGGTGCCGCTGATTCGCGCCCTGCTGCCCTATCTGAAAACCCTCGGCCTGAGCCTGGCCCCGGTGGTGCTGGCGCACCAGTCGCGGGTCGCGCTGGGCGATGATATAGGCGAAACGCTGAAGGCCAGAGCGGTGGCGATATTGATTGGCGAAAGGCCCGGGCTCTCCTCGCCGGATAGCCTCGGGGTGTATTTAACCTGGCAGCCGCATCGTCAGCGGCTGGAGTCGGAGCGCAACTGTATTTCTAATATCCGTCCGGAAGGACTGAGCTTTGATGCCGCCGCATTTAAACTGGCCTGGCTACTCGAGCAGGCCTTTTTGCGGCGGCTTACCGGAGTGCGCCTGAAAGACGAAAGCGATAATCCGGCGCTGCATGGAAAAATAAAACCGTTGAGCCATTTAAAATAATAAGTCACGCGGGCAGCAGAATAGATTTTTAATATTATCGGGCGCACCTGAATATTATATTCGGGTGCGCGCTGAAATTGCGGGCTTTCCAGGCCGGGTAAGGCGTCAGCCGCCACCTGGCAAAATGCGTTAACCGTACCAAAAACAGTATTTTCATCAGCCTTATGCCCTCTCCTGGAGGTAATAAGAATATTGCATGAGTAAAAACGAAACGGACGTTGTAAGGTAAATCCGCATACCAAATATATCTCGTTATCTATTCAACATAACAGCCAATAATTCGCCGGATACGCTGGCGAATTATGTCTCAATGTTATGCAGTCATTGATGGTTAAAGATAAATAATCGACCGACGGTGAGGTAACAATGAACAAGTTTTCCGGGAAAGCGTCTTTAATGGCCACGCTGGTTGCCGCGTGGGTCGGTGCCAGCAGCGCGCAGGCGGCTGAAATTAAAATCGGCGTGGTCTTACCGCTGAGCGGCGCGCTGAGCGGCTACGGTCAGCCTTCGCAAAAAGGGCTGGATATTATCCAGAGCATTACGCCGACGTTAAAAAACGGCGACACCGTGAAGCTTATCGTGATCGACGATAAGAGCGATAAGGTCGAAGCCGCTAACGCCATGCAGCGCCTGGTTTCCAGCGATAAAGTCGATGCGGTGATCGGCGAAGTCACCTCCTCCAATACCCTGGCGATGACCAAAATCGCCGACGACAGCAAAACGCCGCTGGTCTCCTCAACCGCGACCAACGACCGCGTTACCCGCAACCACCCTTACGTCAGCCGGGTCTGCTTCTCCGACAGCTTCCAGGGCGTGGTCGGCGCTAACCTCGCCTCGCGCGATCTGAAAGCCAAAACCGCCGCCATCGTCTTCGACAGCAGCAACGACTACTCCGTCGGCCTGGCGAAGGCCTTTCGCACGCAGTTCCTGAAAAACGGCGGCACCATTCCTATCGAAGTTCAGGCTCCCGGCGGCAGCAAAGACTTTAAGGCCCAGCTGGCCAGCGTGAAGGCGAAGAACGTCGACATGATCTATATGCCGATCTACTACACCGAAGGGGCGCTGATCGCCGTACAGGCGAAGCAGCTGGGGCTGAGCAAGCCGGTGGTCGGCGGCGACGGGCTGGCGGCGGATCAGGTCTTTTTTGACGTCGGCAAAGACGCGGTCAACGGCTATATGACCACCGACTACTACTCGCCGAACGCCAAAGAGCAAACGCCGGCGGGCGAGGTGTTTATCAAAGCCTGGGAAGCCAAATACCAGCAGCCGACCCACACCTGGGGCGCGATGGCGGCGGACGCCTATAACGTCATTATCAACGCCATGAACCAGTGCAGCGACCCGCACGACCGGGTTTGCGTTAACGAAAAAATTCGCGCCACTAAGGACTTCCAGGGCGTAACCGGCACGCTGACGTTACAAAACGGCGACGCTATCCGCAGCGCGGTCATCAACGAAGTGAAGGATGGCAAGCTGGCGTTTCGTACCGTGGTTAATCCTTAAGGTTTTATAAGGGATATCAGATGGATGGTGCCATTTTTCTCCAGCAAGTGGTCAATGGAATGAGCCTTGGGGGCATGTACGCCCTGATTGCCATCGGTTATACGATGGTTTATGGGGTGCTGCGCCTGATCAACTTCGCCCATGCGGACGTAATGATGGTCGGGGCGTTTACCACCCTGTTTTTGTTTTCTTCCATTGGGCTACCCTTCGGGGTAGCCGTTTTCCTGACCCTCGCGCTGTGCGGCCTGTTCGGCATGCTGATCGACCGGGTGGCCTATCGCCCGCTGCGTCAGGCATCAAAAATCTCCATGCTGATCACCGCCATCGGCGTCAGCTTCTTCCTCGAAAACCTGTTCAACGTGCTGTTTGGCGGCAGCTCGCGCTTCTTTTCCGCACCGGAATTTTTCAACAACACCCGCGCCTTTGGTGACGTGATTATCACCAACGTGGCGTGGATCGTGCCGCTGATCACCGTCCTGCTGCTGCTGGCGATCCTCTGGCTGCTGTACCGCACCCGCTACGGGATGGCGATCCGCGCGGTGGCCTTCGACGTTAATACCGTGCGCCTGATGGGCATCGACGCCAACCGCATTATCTCGCTGGTGTTCGCCCTCGGCAGCAGCCTCGCGGCGCTGGGCGGGGTGTTCTACTCCATCAGCTACCCGACCATCGACCCGCTGATGGGCGTGCTGATCGGCCTGAAGGCCTTCGCCGCCGCGGTGCTCGGCGGAATCGGCAGCGTCACCGGCGCGGTGCTCGGCGGCTTTATTCTCGGCTTTACCGAGGTGGTGGCGGTCGCTCTGTTTCCCGAGCTGGGCGGTTACAAAGACGCCTTTGCCTTTATGTTCTTGATTCTGGTCCTCTTGTTCCGCCCGGTTGGCATTATGGGCGATGAACGTCTGGAAAGGAGCCGTTTCTGATGCTCAACGCTACGACTACCGCCGGGGCGCAGCTGCGCAACCTGGTCATTATTGCTCTCTGCGTCGCGCTGCTGGCCGGGATCAACGTCGTCTTCAACGACTACATTATTCGCGTCATCAGCACCATTTTCGTCTTTATGATCCTCGCGGTCAGCTATAACCTGATCAACGGCGTGACCGGCCAGCTGTCGCTGGAGCCCAACGGCTTTGTGGCGGTCGGCGCTTACGTCACCGCCCTGCTGATCCTCCCCAGCGACAGCAAGCTGGATATGTTTGAGATGGCCTCGCCCAGCCCGTGGATCCTCGTGCTGCACGCCGGGTTCCTGCCCGCGCTGCTCATTAGCGGCCTGTGCGCGGCGGCGCTGGCGGTTTGCCTTGCCCTGCCGGTCTTCCGCGTGCGCGGCGACTACCTGGCGATTGTGACCCTCGGCTTCGGCTTTATCATTAAAATCCTCGCTATCAACAATCCGCAGATCACCAACGGCGCCATTGGCCTCAACGATATTCCGCAGCAGCCGCATCTCCTGTTCTGGTGCGGGCTGTTCGCCCTGCTGGCGACCGGGATGATTTTGCAGCTGGTGTGGTCGAAGTACGGGCGAATGATGAAAGCGGTGCGCGACGACGAAGACGCCGCTATCGCCATGGGCGTGAACACGTTTCGCATTAAAACCTGCGCCTTCGCCACCAGCGCCTTCTTCGAAGGGATCGGCGGCGGCCTGCTGGCCTCGCTGCTGACCACCATCTCGCCGGGCCTGTTCGACTTTATGCTCACCTTCCAGCTGCTGATTATTATCGTGCTCGGCGGCCTGGGCAGCACCACCGGCGCGCTGCTCGGCACCGTACTGGTGGTCGGCAGCGGCGAGTGGCTGCGCTTTCTCGATCAGCCGCTCCAGTTCCTCGGTCACGATCTCGGCGCGTATCCGGGCCTGCGGATGGTGGTGTTCTCGCTGCTGCTGCTGATCATCATGCTGTTCGCCCGCGAAGGTCTGCTGGGCAAAAAAGAGATTTGGCAAGTGGGCAAAAGGGGCCGCGGCTATGGCGCAAAATAAGGTCATTTTACAGGTGCAGGACGTGACCATGCAGTTCGGCGGCCTGCGGGCCATCGACAGCGTCAGTTTCCACGTCGACGAGGCGGAAATTTTTGGCCTGATTGGCCCCAACGGCGCGGGCAAAACCACGATGTTCAACGTCATCACCGCCAACTATAAGCCGACCAGCGGCAGCGTGACCCTGGCGGGAAAGTCGCTGAAGGGGCTGAAGCCGAACCGGGTGGTCAACGCCGGGATTGCCCGCACCTTTCAGAATATCCGCCTGTTCAACTCGATGACGGTATTAGAAAACGTGATGGTCGGCCTCGACAGCGCCAGCCGCTATTCGCTGCTGGAAGCGGCGCTGCATATTGGCCGCTACTTCCCCGCCGAGCGGGCGGCAAAGGCCAAAGCGATGGCGATTCTGGACGATATCGGTATCGCCCATTTCGCCGACGTGCAGGCCACCAACCTCAGCTACGGCAACCAGCGCAAGGTGGAGATCGCCCGCGCGCTGGCGACGTCGCCAAAATTGCTGCTGCTCGACGAGCCCGCCGCCGGGATGAACCCGAAAGAGACGGAGGATCTGGCGGATCTGATCTTCCGCATGCGTAACGATTATCAGCTCAGCGTACTGCTGATCGAGCACGATATGCCGTTCGTCAACAAGCTGTGCGAGCGGGTGATGGTGCTGGAGTACGGCAAACCGCTGTTTAGCGGCCTGATGTCCGAAGCCATTCAGGATCCGGACGTGATTTCCGCCTACCTGGGGGACGTTCGTTATGCTTAGCGCGCGCGAGTTAAAAGTGTTTTACGGCGTGATTCAGGGGCTGAAAGGGGTGGACATTGATATTCACGACCGGGAGATTGTGACCCTTATCGGCAGCAACGGTGCCGGGAAAACCTCCACCCTCAACGGGATTGTCAACCTGGTGCGCTCCACGGGGCGGGTCAATTTTCTCAACGAGGATATTTCCCGCAGCCAGACGCATCAGATTGTGCGTAAGGGGCTGGCGCTGGTGCCAGAAGGACGGCGCATCTTTACCAACCTGACCATCGAAGAAAATCTGCGCATGGGGGCCTACAACAATCTCGCTGGCTTTACCCGCCTGCGCGATCGCATGTACAGCCTGTTTCCCCGGCTGAAAGAGCGGCGCAGCCAGATGGCGGGAACCATGAGCGGCGGCGAGCAGCAGATGCTGGCGATCGCCAGAGCGTTGATGAGCGAGCCGGTACTGCTGATGCTCGATGAGCCAAGCCTCGGCCTGGCGCCGAAAATTGTCGGGGAGCTGTTTGCGACGATTAAGCAGCTGCGGGAAGAGAATATTACCGTGCTGCTGGTAGAGCAGAACGCCACGGCGGCGTTGACCATCGCCGATCGCGCCTATGTGCTGGAGAATGGGAAGATTATGCTCTCTGGTCCGGCACCGGAGGTGCTGGCGAATCCGGAAATCAAACGGATGTATCTGGGGGGATAAAGCTGTTCAGGGCTGCGGCTTCGCTTCCTGCGTCGCCGCAACCGCAAACAGCCTCGCGCTACACAAAGCACACCTCGTTCCAGTAGGCTTCACGCGTCCTGCGCCGCTCAGTATGTTTTATCATGGCGAAACCACCTTGTTTCAACGTTGCCGAGCTCAATTCCGTAGAGACTGGCGACCGGTAATATTGCCTCCATGATGCGTTGGGTATCCTGCTGACCGGCTTCACCGCCGGATCCAGATAAAGAAGCCAGCCAGCCCGTTATGCGTTGCCACAGCGCCACTTTCATTTTTCTCCTCCGTCGGGAAGCATTTTTGCCTGTGTCTATTTCAACCACAGTTGACGACGGACGGGAAATATCAATTCCGGATTTGTAATTCTGTGGGATGCATATTGGGGCCTTTCCCGGATTGCGACGTAAACGTCTTATCCGGGCTACACGACCCCAGACGACTGAGGCCCCGTAGCCCAGCCAAGCGCAGCGCAGGCTGGGAAGGACCCGCAGCGTTTGCCGGAGCCTGATTTGTAATTCTATGCGCAAGGGTTCCGTTCACTCGCAATCTGCAGAAAATGCCTCACCGCTACCCGTGAACGGGTAAAGGGGGAGAAAACCGTCTCCCCCTTTACAATCCCCGCGGTCCCGCAAAGAAATCGGTGCTGCGCACTGCGCTCACCTCCCGGTCCTCAGCCTGCGGTCGGCTCAACTCGACATCACTGTCTCGATTCGCCTCTGGCCGCCATCCCTGGCGGCCAGCCCTTGTCTTCCGACCTCCGGTTCGCCGATTTCAGCGGGCACCAGGGCATCGCTGCGAGTCTTGTGGTTTCAGAAAGATACCAATAGCTGACGGAATGTCTCCCCAGTTTGGTAGCACAGAGCCGGGTAAACAATATCCACAACTTTGTTAAGTTCTTTTTCGTTATAGATAAGAACTTTTTCTTCTTTGCCGCCGACGGGCGATTTGTGGGAGCGTGATAAACACAAAACAAAACAGGGATTCAGGGGAATAACAATGCGCATTGCAAAAACAAAAATCGCGCTGGCGCTGGGCATGCTGGTGCTCGCCGCGCAGGCTCAGGCCGATCAACTAGCCGATATCAAAGCCGCCGGCGTGGTCAAAGTCGCCACCTTCGACGCCAACCCGCCGTTCGGCTCGGTAGACCCGAAAACGCATAAAATCGTCGGCTACGACGTGGACTTCGCCGAAGCGCTGGCAAAATCGCTCGGCGTCAAGCTGGAGCTGGTCGCCACCAACCCGGCCAACCGCATTCCGCTGCTGCAATCCGGTAAGGCCGACCTGATCGTCGCCGATATCACCATCACCCCGGAACGCGCCCAGGTGATTGATTTCTCAACGCCTTACTTCGTGACCGGCCAGCAGTTCCTCGTCCCGGCAAAATCGCCGGATAAGCTCGATGATTACAGCAAAGCGCGCATCGGCGCGGTAAAAGGCACCACCGGCGAACAGGCGCTGCATCAGCGTTTCCCGCAGTCGCGCGTGCTCTCTTATGACGATATTCCGCTGGCGCTGACCGCCCTGCGCAACGGCAACGTGCAGGCCATCACTCAGGACAGCACCATCCTCGCCGGACTGCTGGCGGAAGCGCCGGACAAGGCGAACTTCAAAATCATCCCCGACCTGCTGAGCAAAGAAGAGATTGGCGTCGGCGTGAAGAAAGGCGAACCGGCCCTGCTGAAAGCGGTCAATGACGAGCTGGTCAAGCTGGAGAAATCCGGTGAAGCGGCCAAAATTTACGACGTCTGGTTTGGCCCGAGCACCAAAACCCCGCAGCCGCGCGCCTTTACTATCGAAGCGAAATAAGCAGAGAAAGATGATGTTATCGGCTCTATTTTCACGCTCCGCGGCATCGTCCGCGGATTTTTCGCATCTGCAGCGCGCCAGCATTGAGTTTCGCGATGTCGCCAAAAGCTACGGCGACCATCGGGTGCTGAACGGCGTAAATTTACAGGTTGAACCCGGCGAAGTAGTGGCGATCCTCGGCCCTTCGGGATCGGGCAAATCAACCCTGATCCGCCTGATCAATCAGCTGGAATCCCTTAGCGGCGGCGAGATTCTGATCGACGGCAAACCGACGCGCCAGCTTACCGGCAGCGCCCTGCGCCAGCTGCGCAGCCGGGTCGGCTTCGTTTTTCAGCAGTTTAATCTCTACGCCCACCTGACGGCGCAGGAGAATATTACCCTCGCGCTGGAACGCGTTCACGGCTGGAGCAAAAGCGCCGCCCGCGAGCGCTCGCTGGCGCTGCTCAGCCAGGTTGGCCTGGCGGATAAAGCCCGGCAGATGCCTGCCCAGCTCTCGGGCGGTCAGCAGCAGCGGGTGGCGATCGCCCGCGCCCTCGCCTCCTCGCCGCAGATCATTCTGTTCGATGAACCCACATCGGCGCTGGACCCGGAGATGATCGGCGAAGTGCTGCAGGTCATGAAAACCCTCGCCCACAGCGGGATCACCATGGTGGTGGTGACCCACGAGATGCAGTTCGCCCGCGAGATTGCCGATCGGGTGGTGTTTATCGACGGCGGCGATATTCTCGAAGTCGCGCCGCCGGCCGAGTTTTTCGCCCGGCCGCAGCACGCCCGCACCCGCCGTTTCCTGCAGAAGGTGCTCGACCCGCTGCACCAGGAGAGTGAGGCGTGATCCCGCATCTTGACTGGCATGGCGTGCTGAGCGGACAGCCGCTGCAATGGATAATCTCCGGCTTTCTCACCACCGTCTGGGTCAGCGTCGCCGGGATGATTCTGGCGACCGTGCTGGCTATCCTGCTGCTAGCGCTGCGTCTCGGGGGCGGCCGGCCCGGACGCTGGCTGGTGGCGGCCTGGGTATCGCTGTTCCGCAATACGCCGCTGCTGGTCCAGCTGCTGTTCTGGTATTTTGCCGCCTGGAATCTGCTGCCGCTGGGGGCGCGAGATTTTATCAACGACGACCACAGCTGGTCGATTCTGCCGGGCAACGTCTGGTGGCTGACGCCGGAGTTTCTCTGCTCAATGTGGGGACTCGGGGTCTTTACTTCGGCGTTTCTGATCGAAGAGATCGCCTCCGGGCTGCGCGCCGTTAGCCACGGCCAGCGGGAAGCGGCGCTGTCGCAGGGGTTTACGCCGTGGCAGGAGCTGCGCCACATTCTGCTGCCGCAGGGGCTGGCTAACGCCTGGCAGCCGATTATCGGCCAGTATCTGAACCTGATGAAGCTCTCCTCGCTGGCGAGCGGTATCGGCTTCGCCGAACTGACCTATCAGGTGCGGCAAATCGAGAGCTACAACGCGCATGCGCTGGAGGCGTTTGCCGTCGGCACCGCGCTGTATCTGGCGCTTGGAGTGCTCATGGGCGTGGCGCTGACGCGTCTCGGTCCGGGAAGGGATCAGCAAAGGAGAGCCGGCTATGAACGCTAACCTGGCGGTTATCGTTGATAACCTCGATTATCTGCTGTGGGGACGGCTGGCGGACGGTATTCCCGGCGGCGTGGTGCTGACGCTGCTGATGGCTATCGGCGCCGCCGCGCTGGCGCTGCCGGGGGGCGTGCTGCTGGCGGCCATCGCCTGGCGCTACGACGGGATCGTGCGGCGGCTGCTCTTCCTGTGGGCGGAGATTATTCGCGGCATCCCGCTGATCTTCGTCATTTTCTGGCTGTGGTATCTGCTCCCCATGCTCACCGGCAGCGACCTGCCGGGCGCGGTAACCGTCACGGTGGCGCTGGCGTGGTTTACCGCCGCGTCGGTGATGCACTCGGTGCTGGCGGGCCTGCAATCGCTGCCCCGCGGGCAGTACGAAGCGGCGCTGACCCAGGGTTTTGCCCCCGGACAGACGCTGCGCCTTATTCTGCTGCCGCAGGCTCTGCGCAACGTTCAGCCCTCGCTGGTAGGGATATTTATCGGGCTGCTCAAAGACACGTCGCTGGCGTTTATCGTCAACGTGCCGGAACTGACCACCGTCGCCGGGCAGGTCAATAATCGGGTGCAGATTTACCCGCTGGCGATATTTGTCTTTACCGGCGCGGTTTATTATCTGCTGTGCTGCGGCCTGAGCCTGCTGGCGAACCGCCGCTATGCCGGGCGTACGGTTTAGCGACGAAGCGCGAAAAAAGCTGCCCGGTTAGTTCACCGGGCAGTCTTTGGTCATTTTTATAAATTTATCGTTATAGATGATGTAGTGGTTCCCCGGTTGGCGCAGCGAGGCCTGGCGAACAACGTCCCCGGGCCGTAAATACCATGCATCCCCTTCCTCTTCCGTCGTATCGCACCCGGGCTTGATCAGCAGCTTAAACCAGGTATTCCCGGTATTGCTGACGGTGCCCGCCGCCCGATCGTAGGCCCACTTGAACCGTACCTCGCGCGGGCGCACAACCAGAATCGTGTCCATCACCACCACCGGATCCATACTCACCTCGGTACCGCTTTTATTGCGCATCACGTAATTGCGGGTGGGTATTTCACGAAAGGAGACCCGGTAATAGCGCTCACGGTCATCTTTCGGGCCGTGGTAGTAAAACTTAAAATACTCGCTCTCCCCCGCCTGCAGGGTAAGCTGACGCGGGGCAAACAGCAGCTCGCCGTCCGCCGGGCGAGAACGCACCTCTTTGCCGCCGGGGCGGTCGATAGCGACAATAGAAACCCGATACAACCGGGCGCTTTTATTGTTATTAATTACCCGTTTAGACGCGAAGTTATCTTCCGCCGCCAGCGAGAAAGTTAAATTACCCACCGAGATGGCCTGCGCCGCGGTCGCGAAGCCGAGCGACAGCAGGCAGATAAGCATCCGCAGCAAATTAGTTAATGTTACGCCACGTCGCCTGAACATGAATTTCTCCTGAAGCACTCACTTCACCAAACCAGCCGTTATCTTCCACCGTGCGCAGCGATATCGGGTTATCCATCGGAATGGAAAACGTTACCGTCGTTTTGTCCATCTGACCGACGTCGCCGGAAATATCCGTCCACGGCGTGGTTAACCACAGGGCGTCGGTCATATCGCGCCAGGTATCATCGCATCCGGCATCGTAGGTTTTGATGGTCCCGGTCTGGGTGGTAAACGCCAGCGTCGCCGGGAACGGTACTCTCGACGTGCCGTCGGGTGAACTAAAAATACAGTATGAACGTCCGCCGATCGCCTGCGTTGGCCCGGTCACTTTAATGAGCACTTCATCGGCGGCGGTTTTGCCGCTGGTGGTGACAATATAGCCAAAGTCCAGCGACGGCTCGCCGCTGCCCACGTAGCCTTCGCGCGTCGGCGCCGAGGTGTACTCATCGGAAATAATGCTGATGCTGAAGTCGCGCGGTTTAATAATCAGGGTGTTGGAGGTCGAAAACTCGTACCAGCCTGACTCCGGCGAGGTGGTGTTATAGAAACGGAAATTAAACAGGTCTTTAGTGTTCACGTCGCTGATGCCCAGCGTGACCATCTGCTTAAAAAAGTTGCTCGAGAAAAAGACGTAAACCGAGTCAGATGATTTCATCTCATTAAACGTATAGTACTGGGAGATGCCGCTCACCGGCTTCCATGAATTCCCATCCAGGCTGAACTGCATATCATAACTTCCGACCGCGGAAGCCAGCGCCGAGTTGCTGATTGCCGGAAAAATATGAATTGAGGTATTACTCAGGCCATTATGCTGCAAATTGTAGTTCACCATTTTGCAGCTCAGACCGGAACGGGAGCCGATAGTCTGGGTGCGGCAGTCGGCGTTCCCCTCGCCCAGCGTCGGGACCCCGTCGCTGTTGATAAAGACTTCCGCCAGCGCATGGGTGTTAATCAGCTTCAGGTTTGCCGCTTTGGTATGGGTGACTTTGCGCACGTACCAGCTTCCTGAAGCCTGATCTTTACAGCGCGCGCCGCTGGTAGCGTCATAGTTCACCGAAGTCTGACAGGAGTTGATGGTCATCGAGAAACTGCTGCCCACCGACATCTGCTGCAGATACTGGTAGAAAGCATCGGACATCATGCCGTGCATCCACTTTTGTCCGCCGGATGTCACCGTCGCGCCATAGAAACCGCTGGCGTCGGTAGTTTGCGGCTGAATCAGGCTGGTGGCCATGTCGCAGCCCGCATACCAGTTGATACAGCGCAGCCCCTGTAACGGATGAGATGTGGGGGAGTTATCAAACCACATATCAAACTTCCAGTTGGCAATCAGGCCGGTGTTATAGCCATTGTCGATATAGCCCAGGCTCTGCTGATAAATGGTGCCCGAGCCGTTATATTTCAGGCCGGTCCAGCGGTTAGCCCCGGTCATTCGCGGGTCTAGCGCGCCGCCCGGGGTGACAAAGAAGTTATCGTCCGAGTTGTTTTCCACGAAAACAAACTGCATGGCCGCCGCATCCGGCCAGGTGGTTTTGGTGACCGCGGCGTTGACCCGCGTCACGCACAGCGCCGCCGTGAACATCACTAAACATGCCAGCCATTTAGCTTTCATTACCTTCTCCTGTCTGCTGCGTGCGGGCATAGGTGGAGAGGCCGCTACAGACCACATCGCCCACCCACACCGCGCCGCGCGCCTGGCTCAGCTCCAGCGCCACTTCGCAGCTCTGGTTTTTACCGTAACTGAAATCGATGGTGGGATATTTTTTATCCACGTCCATCACAAACTCACCGTTCTCATCGGTGCGGGTACGACCGATATGGTTATTAATCCGCGCGTTAGCCAGCAGCGTGCCGTCTTCCGCGCGGATACGCCCGGAGACCGTCACCATCTGCTTCACTTCCGGCTCAATCACCGCCACGTTGCCCGGATAAAGGGTCAACTGGCTCTTACGCCCGGTCACGATATCGTAGCTATCGAGCGAGTTTTTACTGTTCTGCAGCTCCACTTCATAACGGCTGTACGGCGACAGCGGCAGGTAATTACGGTTGCCGGAGAGCTGCACAATGCGGCCGTTAACCTTGGCGCTGAGCTTGCCGTCATCCTCAAGGCCGGTTTTGAAAATCACCCCGGCGTTGCCGTCGGTGCGGCCGCTGGCGGCGATATTTTTCCCCTGCCAGCCCACGCTGCCGTTGGCGGTCAGGTTGGTGTTCACATAGCCATCCACGCCGCTGTTCACATTCAGCGTGCCGGTGGAGTAGCGGGTATCAAATTGAGCATACGCGCCGCCGCTGAGGGTTTTGTCATCGCCGGTATCGCCGGAAATGGCGCGCGAAACGTTCGCGCCGATGGTGCGAATACTGCCTTCATCAAACTGTTTACGCGCCGACAGGTTGGCCATGGTGTAACCGTTCTGGTGCGTCATCCCGGCGCTGAACCAGTTGCCGAGCGGCAGCGAGAAATCGAGCGCAATATATTTCCCGGTGCTGGCGCTGCTGTCGCCGTTATTAAAGCGCTGTACGCCCGCGCGCAGGCCCAGCGATCCCCATGAGCCGGTGTAAAGCGTCTGGTAGTAATCCGCCGTGTAGTAATGGCTGTTATAGCGGCGGTCGTCGTTATAGCTGACGCTGAAGGTACCCAGCTTTGACCAGAGTGAATTGAGGTTCAGCGTGCCGCCGATGGCCCGGTTGTCGGCATTACTGCGCCGTATCCGGTCGCCAATCTGCGTTTTTTCCTGGTTGACCCACACCGAACTAAAGCCGCCGGGCAGCGTGGCGCTGATGCTGCCGATGCTACTCCAGGAGCTGTCGCTGGCCAGCATATTCTGCAGGTTCACGTTAATGGACTCGGTGATCGGCAGGGTCAGGCGCGTCTCGGCGACGGCGTTGTTATCATAGCCGTAGCCGGTGGCCGCCCAGCTTAAGGTACTGAACGACCCGGAGGCCGAGGCCCCCGCCAGCCAGCTATCTTTTGCCGGAAGCGTTTTTTTACCGCTTTCGGACCAGCGATCCATATGGAAGCTGCCGCCCCAGAATTGCCAGGCCAGCGGCGCGCCGGCGCCGCGTCCGCGGCTGAACAATTTATTGACCCGCTGGGTGCGTTTGCTGACCACCCGGCCGTTCACAATCACTTCAACATCGACATCATAAATCCCGTACGGCAGGCCGCGGGTGTCGACTTCATGGTTACCCATGGCAAAGTTCTGCACGCTCATCAGGCGTCCGTCGCGGGTCAGATGGACTTCCCCGGCGGCGGGTAAAAAGGCGACCACCGGGGTGGCCGACTGGGTGTTATCGAACACCGTCGAACTGGCCTGGTTGCCCCACGAAGCGCCGTAGATCTTCCCTGCCGAAACGGCGGTCATCGGGCCAAGGGACTGTAAATTCCAGGTATCCAGCATCCCGCCCGCAAAGCGGTGACCGGCAAAGTCGCGTTCATACATCGCTTTATAGACGTCGCTGTCCTGATTGCCGGAGCCAATACCGTAAAGCGAGCCGTCCAGCACCACGTGGTGCTCGCGCAGCGCGGTGACGTTGTTCAGCGACAGATAGCTGGAGGTGTTATTGCCGCCGTTGCGCATCTGGTTGTTATAGACCCCGAGGTTATAGTTCAGGGTGCTGCTAAGGGTGTTGACGCTGGACTGACCGATATCTTCGCTGCGCGAGCGCAGCACCGTACCCAGCGCCTCTTTTTTTACCACCAGCTGCAGAAGCAGCTGGCGCAGGCTGAGCTGTAGCCGGGCGTCATCCGTCAGGCTAATGTTAAGATCTTTGCTGAAAGCTTCATTGGCCAGCGCGGTCAGCTGTTTGCGGGTCTGCTCGCTGACGGTGGCGTTATTATCGTTTTCTTCCAGCTGAATCTGCCGAACGCGCAGAACGCCATTATCCAGCCAGATAAAGGCATTGCCGATCCGCTGATCGTCCTGGGTACCGGTGCTGCCTTCAAGATGAATAAACAGTGGGATGCTCATTCCGTCCTGCAGCGCCTGGCTGAAGGCCTGAGGGATAATCACGCCGCCGATTTGCTGTACTTTGTCGGTGGCGGCAGTGACGCTAAACGGAACCAGCAAAATGACCATGCCGGAGGCAAGGAGTGTTTTTAATCCTGGAGCGTTCCCTGGTAGAGCCATAATGTTGATCCGTCAGAAGAAATGTCTATTTCACGGGAACAAACTGCTCGCCCTGCCAGAGCGCGACCCGTCCTTTTTTATCCGCCACATTCACGCGCGTGAAGCGCCGTTCTTTTCCCGGCATCAGGAAATAATTTTCCTTGCACTCTTTACCGTCAGCCGGCTTCAGACACGGGCCGTAGGCAAGAATGCGCAACGTCGCGTTACCGGTATTGACCAGCGTGCCGTTGGCGTACTGATAGCGGAAATTGGCTTTTCTTGGCGCGACCACCAGGATGGTGCCGATCCGCGCCGAGGCCGTCGCTACCGCGCTGCGGGTCGAGCCATTGCGCTGGGCATCGCTGAGCGCCTGATCGAACCAGACAATGCGGTAATAGCGTTCTTTATCGTCCGCCGGGCCTTTGTAGAAAAAGCGGATCACGTCGCTGGCCTTCGCGGGCAGCAGCAGACTGGCGGGGGTCAGTAAAATCTCGTCCTGCTTATCCATCGGGATCACCTTGCCACCGTCCAGCGGCGAAGAGAGGCGTTCCATATGGATGTTAATTAAGCGACCGCTGTCGGTCGTGTTCTTGATCTCTTTGCTCAGCGTGCTGCTGCCGCTGTTCATAAATGAAGAGATATCGCCCACATCCAGCGCCAGGGCTGGCGTCATTGTGCTGAGCAACAGGCTGATGGCCAGAATGTGTTTTTTCATATGAATTCAATCCGTGAAATAAGGCAGGGGGAGCCCCCCTGCCTGGTGCTACGAGAGGATCAGCTGGTCCAGGTCGCGTCGAACTGTACGCTGACGTCGCCGCTCCAGATACCTTCCGGCAGCGTGCTGTAGTCAGTAACGGCAGTGGTGCCATCGGTGGTGCCGCTGATGATGGAGAACGTGAAGCCGTCCTGAGCGGTGGTGCGACCGGCGACGTTATAGCCGTTAGACAGCGCGCTGAGGTTGCCGCCCAGGGTGCCCGCCGCGGTGTCGATCATAGTGGTGTCAGCCGTTTTTTCGACCGCTGCGCCGTTGTAGTCAACGCCCACGCTCAGGGTGGAACCAGAGGTATCCAGCTGAGTCAGGGTATTGGTGATCAGACGAGAGGTCAGCTTGAATGCGGTCGCGGTGGCGTCACCTTCGATAGCCACATCAAACAGGCCTTTCTGTGAGTTAAAGCCTTTAACCCCTTCGGCATACTGGAAAGCCAGGCTGCCCAGCGGAGTCACCACCAGCTTGCTGGTAGTGTCTTTTTTGGCGGTTGCGGACCAGGTAGCGACTGCCTGAGCAGTAACGTCAGCTGCCTGAGCGACACCCATACCGGCAAACGCGGTTACCAGAGCAATTGCAAGAACCTTTTTTTTCATAGCTTTTTCATCCTGAGTTTATTAAGGGACCTGATGTCCCACGTCTGTGTGCATTCCCGCCATAGTTCAGGCCGCATCATTATTATCTGCGACGCAAATTATTTTGGGTGTTACGACCTGGTGCACAATTTTAAAAACAACGTTTATTACTAATTACAGCGCTAACTTATATATCTTTGAATACAGTTTGGCCTCGGCATTTCGCCGATGGGTATAAACCGTTTTCACACTACAATTTTCAATCTTGGCAATAGATTTCGGGTGCATTCCCTGTGCCGTCATCCGAATTATTTGCATTTCCCTGTTGGTAATTTTGTCTTTCTTTATATCTTTACGAAGAAAACGGCCGTTGATAACGTATGCCAGCTCCTGACGAATATCCTTGGCTAAGTCCACATAGACCACGCCACGAATAGCACCATTGTAATACCAGTAGTTGGCCAGCGCTTCCGAGCGCCTCGCGGCAATTAATACAATTTGCTTGCCTTTCATTTCAGCCAGCCACTCGCTATCGCGGCGGATAAAATAATTCAGCGAACTAGCGCTAAGATTAATAAATACAAACTCCCGGCGTACCTTTTCAAGCGACAGGTAAATCAGGTCATCAATATCAATAATTAGCTCAGCGAGTCCTTTTAAAAAATAGCTGTCATGAGCTGGCCAGATGCACTGGTCCAAAGAATATTTATAATCCATATAAAGTTAAACCCCATAGTCCTGGAAATCTTGAACGTATCACAACACTGCTGATAGCCCAGGCCTGCAAAGTCTAAGTCAGCAAATTCCCTCTTTAATATATTCAATCAAAATTCAAAACAGTATTGCCGGAAACAAAGAACACTAAATGACTTGCTTGTGTCTTGTGTTACCAAATTTAGGATTTTTCGCTATGTGTGTCAATAAGTGCGCAAAGGGCTAATTACCGACCAGGTCAATTTAAGCCAGAAGAATAAAAATAAGGATATTGAGTTAAACACAAAAACCATTGTTTTTCATATGGTTATTGTAGTGACATGCGTAGATTCTTAAGTGAATATTATATGTTCCAGGATCTTAGCCATTAGCTGTTAAGACTATTCTTAATCGCCCTTTTATTTAAAAAAGCGAAAAAACCGAACAAATTCAAAAAAGAAGAATATAAAACTAATAAACAACACAAAATCAGTGGTTAATTTCATTAATTAGCGTAAATAATGGAATTACACGCCGCACAAAAGGGATAGTCGCCGACTAAAAATTTTCCGCCGCGAATCGTAATCCAGTACCTGAAGATTATCTACTCGATTAAACCGACTCAGGTATAAGAATTGCACGAACGTCCAGAGTCGTCCCGTTGTACCCGCGGCGATAGCATTCCCCGGCTAATGTCGCATAAAACGCGTCATCTTTATCAGATGAAATACGTATCATTATTAATCTCATGCGCTATCGCGTATTAAAGGTAGGCAGAGTATTCTCAGATGCCCGATTGCTGATGCAAAAGTGTGATCTATGACGAACTTTTTTTCCAACAAATAGGCCAGCTTTCGCATCCGTTCACTATTTGTTCGCCTTACTGTCATCCAGCAGTCATATAAAACACCATTAATAGTGCCCAGTTTACTGACGAACCTGGACGCATTTATGAACAGTTCCCTGGCTGCGGTGGCAGAAACCGATTATCAACCGTTTACGCCGCCCTTTATCGACCGGCAGCGTAAGGTCCTGAGCGTACGCAACCTGAGCAAATCCTACAGCGCGCAGCAAACCGTACTGGACGGCATCAGTTTCGATCTTCATGCGGGCGAGCTGGTTGGCGTCATTGGCCGCTCCGGCGCCGGAAAGTCAACGCTTCTGCACGTACTGAACGGTACCCACAGCGCCAGCGGCGGCGAGATCCTCAGCTATCCGGAAGTGGGTACGCCGCAGGACGTATCAAAGCTGTCGGGCCGCGCGCTAAACGCCTGGCGCAGCCAGTGCGGCATGATCTTTCAGGATTTCTGCCTGGTCCCGCGTCTCGACGTTTTGACCAACGTGCTGCTGGGTCGCCTGAGCCAGACCTCCACCCTGAAATCATTATTCAAAGTTTTCCCCGACGCGGACCGCGCCCGCGCCATCTCCCTGCTGGAATGGATGAATATGCTGCCGCATGCGCTACAGCGGGCGGAAAACCTCTCCGGCGGGCAGATGCAGCGTGTGGCGATTTGCCGGGCGCTGATGCAAAACCCGGGTATTTTGCTGGCCGATGAACCGGTCGCTTCTCTCGACCCGAAAAATACGCAGCGGATTATGAATGTCCTTCGCGAAATTAGCGAACAGGGTATCAGCGTGATGGTAAACCTGCATTCGGTGGAGCTGGTGCGTGAATATTGCACGCGGGTCATCGGCGTAGCCAAGGGCAAGATTATTTTTGACGATCATCCCACGCAGCTGAATCAGGATATTCTGCATCGGCTGTACGGCGATGAAATTAGCCAATTGCATTAAATTTCACTCACACGGGCAAAATAATGAAAAAGTACATCACTGGCGCAGTTCGTTTATCCGCAGCGGTTGCAGGCATTATGATGGCGTGGCAGGCAAGCGCTGCTGAACAGCCGAAGGAATTAAATCTTGGCATCCTTGGCGGTCAGAACGCAACCCAACAAATTGGTGATAACCAGTGCGTTAAACAGTTTCTTGATAAGGAGCTGAAGGTCGATACAAAATTACGTAACTCTTCCGACTATTCCGGCGTGATTCAGGGATTGCTGGGCGGAAAAGTTGACGTGGTCTTAAGTATGTCGCCGTCATCATACGCTTCCGTTTATATTAACAACCCTAAAGCCGTCGATATTGTCGGAATTGCCGTAGATGATAAAGATCAGTCCCGCGGCTATCACTCGGTGGTGATTGTCAAAGCCGACAGTCCATATAAAAAGTTAGAAGATCTGAAAGGCAAAGCGTTTGGCTTCGCCGATCCGGACTCCACTTCCGGCTTTTTAATTCCCAACCACGCCTTTAAACAGCAGTTCGGCGGCACCTCGGATAATAAATATAATAACTTCTTCTCCAGCGTGACCTTCTCCGGCGGCCACGAGCAGGATATTCTGGGCGTGCTGAACGGTCAGTTTGCCGGCGCGGTGACCTGGACCTCGATGGTGGGTGATTATAATAGCGGCTACAGCGTCGGCGCCTTCAACCGACTGATTCGCATGGATCACCCGGATTTGATGAAGCAAATCCGCATTATATGGCAATCGCCGCTGATCCCGAACGGCCCAATCCTGGTCAGCAATTCCCTGCCTGCTGACTTTAAGGCCAAAGTCGTCACCGCGATTAAAAAGCTGGATACCGACGATCACGCCTGCTTTATCAAAGCGATGGGCGGCACGCAGCATATCGGCCCGGGCAGCGTAGCCGATTTCCAGCAGATCATTGATATGAAACGCGAACTGGTTACCGCGCGTTAATCCCGCCCTGGCGCCGTCGCCCGGCCAGTCTCGCGGGCGGCGGCGACTCGTTGAAGACACAGCGACGCATGAATAATACCCATACCGAATTCGAACGCTATTACCAGCAGGTCCGCTCGCGGCAAAAGCGCGACACCTTTAGCTGGTCCCTGCTGCTGCTGGCGCTCTATTTTGCCGCCGGCAGTATGGCCGAGTTTAATCTCTTTACTATCTGGCACTCGCTGCCCAATTTTCTCGATTACATGTTTGAGACGCTGCCGACGCTGCACGTCGCCGACCTGTTTGCCGATTCGCACACTAAAGGCTCTCTGGCTTACTGGGGCTATCGTCTGCCCATTCAGCTGCCGCTTATCTGGGAAACGCTGCAGCTGGCGCTGGCGTCCACGCTGGTGGCGGTGGCGATTGCCACCCTGCTGGCGTTCGTTGCGGCCAACAACGCCTGGTCCCCTGCCCCACTGCGTTTTGCCGTCCGCGTGCTGGTGGCTTTTCTGCGCACCATGCCGGAGCTGGCGTGGGCGGTGATCTTCGTGATGGCTTTTGGTATCGGGGCGATCCCCGGCTTTCTGGCATTAATGCTCCACACCATCGGTAGCCTGACCAAGCTGTACTATGAAGCGGTAGAGAGCGCCCAGGATAAACCGGTACGCGGCCTGGCCGCCTGCGGCGCGTCGCATCTGCAGCGTATCCGCTTTGCCCTGTGGCCGCAGATGAAACCCATCTTTCTCTCCTACGGCTTTATGCGCCTCGAAATTAACTTCCGCTCCTCAACGATCCTCGGGCTGGTGGGCGCGGGCGGCATCGGCCAGGAGCTGATGACCAATATCAAACTGGACCGGTACGATCAGGTCAGCATCACGCTGCTGTTGATTATTATCGTGGTATCGCTGCTGGATATGCTATCCGGCCGCCTGCGGCAGTGGGTTCTGGAGGGGAAAAAATGAGTCAGTGGCAAAATCAACCGGATATCGCCGCCAGCCGTCGCCAGCATCGGCATTTATACCAGGCCCAGGGGCGCTATCTGCGCTACGTCGGCCTGCTGACGCTGGCCAGCGCCCTCTACTATGTCTGGTTCTTTATGCAGTTCGGCATCAGCGGTGAGCAGCTCGCCACGGGGCTGCAGCAAATCAGCCGCTATCTGCTACGGATGTTCGTCTGGCACGATTTTTTCAACTGGCCGTTTCGCTATTACTTCACGCAAATCGCCATTACCCTGGCGATTGTTTTCGCCGGGACGCTTACCGCGACGGTCATCGCCCTGCTGCTCTCGTTTCTGGCGGCGCGGAATATTATGCGCGGCGTGATTCCGGGAACGATCGCCCTGCTGATGCGCCGGTTGTTCGACGTGCTGCGCGGTATCGATATGGCTATCTGGGGGCTGATTTTTGTCCGCGCCGTGGGGCTCGGGCCGCTGGCCGGGGTGCTGGCGATAATTATGCAGGATACCGGGCTGCTGGGCCGACTGTACGCAGAGGGACACGAGGCGGTTGACCGCTCGCCGGGACGCGGCCTGACGGCGGTGGGGGCGAACGGTTTGCAGAAGCACCGTTTCAGCATTTTTACCCAGTCTTTCCCGACGTTCCTGGCGCTGAGCCTGTATCAGATTGAATCGAATACCCGTTCCGCCGCGGTGCTCGGCTTTGTCGGCGCGGGAGGCATTGGCCTGATTTATGCGGAAAATATGCGTCTGTGGAACTGGGACGTAGTGATGTTTATTACCCTGCTGCTGGTGGCGGTGGTGATGGCGATGGATACGCTGTCCGCCTGGCTGCGCCGCCGCTATATCGGCGGCAGCGCGGTGCCGCTGTTTAAAGCTGATTAGTTTTTCCCGGGAGGCGGTGCTGCGCACCTGTCCGGGCTACCCAAACGGCACGAAAAAGTAGCCCGGGTAAGGCGTTTACGCCGCGACCCGGGGGAAAAATCACAGCCGCCACGCCAGCACCGGCCACTGGTGCTGCGCGTTCGCCGCCGCCAGCTGCGGGCACGGATTGACCAGCCGTACGCGATCGGCATGCAGGCACAGCGGCAGGTCGTTGATCGAGTCGGTGTAGAAGGTCACCTCCCCCGAGTATTCAGGATGCGCCTGTTGCCACTGCGCCAGGCGCACCACCTTCCCCTGCTGATAGCTCGGCGTACCGGCAATCACGCCGCTATAGCCGCCGTCGGCCATCTCAACGTCAATCCCCAGCGCCTGTTCGATACCCAGCTGCGCCGCCACCGCCTGCACCAGCAGGCTGACCGAGGCCGAGATCACCAGCATCTGCTCGCCTTTAGCCTGTAAAGTCCGAATCAGATCCCACGCCTGGGGATACACGCGCGGCATAATTTCGTCGCGCACGCAGCGCGCCAGCAGCGCGTCCACCTCCCGCTTTGCGACGCCAATCAGCGGCGCCTGAATCAGAGCCACATAATCGGCGATATTCATTTCGCCGCGGTCGTAGTCGTCCATCAGCATCGCTTCCCGCGCCAGGTAATCGGGATCGTTTACCCAGCCTTCGCGCACCATAAAGCGGCTCCACAGCGTACTGCTGTCGCCCTTAATTAACGTATTATCCAGATCGAAAATGGTCAGCGTTTTACCCATCGTTTATTTTCCTTTATCGGCCACGGCGTCTGGCGAGAGCATGCGCAAGAAAAATGACAGCAGAATGACCCGGGCAAAACGCTCGGATGGATGCGCAGCGCCGCGTCCCTCATTATCCCCACACGCTCATCACCAGCAGTACGGCAATCAGCAATAGCGGATAAATTCGCACATGCCAGCGGTCCGGTAAACGCGCCAGCCAGCGGGAGGCGATTTTTAACCCCAGCCAGCTTCCCGCCACCAGCTGCGCCGCCGCCGACAGCCAGATATTGCCGACAAACCCATTCGGTAACGCCACCGGCGAGAGCCAGGCCATCAACAGCCAGGTTAGCGTCGCCGTTGCCGCCAGCGGCAGCGTCAATACGTTGGCCATCCCTGCAGCTTCAGCCATCAGCACGCCGCGACGGCGCATCAGAGGGACGGTCATCACGCTTCCACCCACGCCGAGAAAAGAGGCGATCAGGCCAATGATCCCCCCTACCGTTAGCTCATGCGGCACCGTCGGTATCACCCGGCGGGATGGCGGGGTCATAAATCCGGCGCGAAGGTAGCAATCGGCAACGGTTGCCAGCAGGTAGATAACGAACAGCCAGCGGATCCACGCCCCGCTCGCCTCAAGCGCCAGCAGCGCGCCCGCCGTTCCGCCAACGGCAATGCCGGTGAGCATGGCCCATAAGCGGCGCCAGCGGAGGGTACCGGTACGCGCGTGTCGCCAGCTCGCCAGCAGCGCGGAGCAAAGCATGACCAGCGCCGAGGTGGCGACGGCGATGTGCATCGCCTGTTGCCCGACGACGCTTTGCGCGCCCCACGCGCCGGTCACCAGGAAATAGAGCAGCGGGACGGTAACGAAACCGCCGCCGAAACCAAAGAGCCAGGTGGTCACGCCCGATAGTATGCCGCACAGAAAAAGCCAGTCGCTCATTCGCACTCCTCCACAAAAGGAGGTAACGATATAGAATAACGCCGTGGCCGGCTTACGCTTTAAAGCCAATCTATTACGAATTTCAGCCAGGACTATCTTCATGCGCAACGTTGCGATTAATGACGTCGACCATCTTCCTCGCCGGGTGCTGGCGCTGGGCAGCGACTATCCGCCCAACACGCTTCTGGAGCGACATAGCCACCGCCGGGCGCAGTTTCTGTACGCCATGCACGGATTAATGAAGATCGAAACGGACGACGGCCAGTGGCTGGTGCCGCCGTTCAGCGGGGTCTGGATCCCGGCGACGAAACCGCATCGCGTCTGGATGCCCGGCGTCAGCACCCACAGCCTGTATATTGACGCGCGGGACGCCCCGCGGGAAAGCGAACGCTGCGAAGTCTTACAGGTTTCTCCGCTGACCCATCAGCTGCTGCTGGCCGCCTGTCAGCTACCGCTGCTGTATGACGAGAGCGGGCGCGATGCCGCCCTGATTGCGCTGCTGCTCCATGAACTGCGCGCCGCCGCGCCGCTGCCGATGTTTACGCCGCTTCCGCAGAACAGCCACCTCGCGGCGCTATGCGGCGATTTTCAGCACCAGCCGAGCATCCGCAGTACGCCACAGCAGTGGGCGCAAAAACTGAGTAAAAGCGTACGCACGTTTAATCGTCTGTTTCGCCGGGAGACCGGGATGGCGTTTTGCGACTGGCGCCAGCAGGCATGCCTGATGTACGCCATGACGGCGCTGCGCGAGGGGCGTTCGGTTACCGAAGTCGCGCTCAGTCTGGGCTATGAGTATCCGGCCGCCTTTACCGCGATGTTCCGCAAAGCGATGGGCTATTCGCCGATGGCGTTTATCCGCCAGATAAACGGCGGACCGGCACACGCCAGCCCGCCGTAGTCGCGGATTACCCGGCTGCGCGATGCAGCCAGTCGAGCAGCGTGTCCACCGAGAGCTGCGCAGGCGCGCGCGATACTGGCTGCCCCGGTTTAATCAGCAGCAGCGTCGGCAGGCCGCGCACGCCGAGGTCGCCCGCCAGATCCTGATGCCGGTCGGCATCCAGATAGCGCGTATCCAGCTGAGCAAGCCGCGGGCTGAGCTTTTCATACGCCAGCAGCTGCCAGAGCTTGCGGCAGTGCACGCAGCGTTCCGCGCCGACGAACAGCAGAACCGGCCGTTCGCTCTCCAGCTCGCCCGCCGCGCTTATCGGCGTGAACGCGCTTTCCGCGACGCGGAACAGCTTCGGACTGCGGCGCAGGGTATCGTTATCGGTTGCCACGCACAGCGCATCGGCGCTTTTACTGTACGGCTGTACGCCCGCCACCCGCACCACGCTCTGCGCCGGACCGGCCGCCGCCGCGCCGGGCTGGCGCAGGGTTCGTACATCGACCGCCGCAATGGGCGTCTCCTGCGGCTGCGCCAGCTGCGGGATCCAGCCGTAGGGAATGCGGTAGGCGCGATAGACCATATTGTTGTTCAGGGTCTTGCCCCAGAACGGCGAAATATATTCCCAGACGATCTCGTGGTCGCGGGTCACTTCGAAAATGCGCCCGTTAGATCCTTCGTTAATCAGGGTATTGCCGTTTTCCAGGCGCTGCATATTGCTGATGTACGGACTGTAAAAGCGGTACGAATCGGTTGGCTGCGGCAGATCCGCTTCATAGGGCGAGTAGCGCCATTCGATATCGAGAGTCAGCGGGTTGATCTCCAGGATCCGTGAATAATCGCGCCAGGCGTTTTTCACCCCATCCGCCGACGCCGGATTCGGCGCGCCGTATCCGGCCCAGCCGCCGTTATCGAAAATCAGGATATTGCCCGCGCCCGGCAGCCCCTGCGGGATCATATGCGCATGGTGCTGGCCGATGATCCAGCCGATGTGCTTCAGCTCCGGTTTGCTGTAGTCCGGGCCCAGCTGCCAGACGATCTTGCCGCTCTGTTTGTCGATAATGGCAATAATGTTGGATTCGCGGGCGTCCCAGATAATGTTGTCGGGATGAAAACGCGTATCGCCGGCGTCGTACCACTTATTCGGCCCCAGCGCCGACATCGAGTTGATATGCATCCAGTCGCCCATTCCGCCGCCGCTGGCGCGCATATTCGGGTTGTTGTAGAGCGCGGTGCGCGCCGCATCGTCGAAGCCCAGCTCGTGAAAATGGTCGCTGCAGCGCCACTCCCACACCACGTTACCCTGCCAGTCGACTTCAATAATGGTGTCGTCCAGCAGCAGCTTGTCGGAGATCGCTTCATTCACCAGATTGGTGTGGGCGAGGATCAGGGTATTGCCGCCATCCACCTGCGGCTCCAGCCCCGGTGCGTAATAGCCCACCGGGTTGCCCGCCCGCTGATAGTCATGATGCGCGCGCGCCATCCAGCGCGTGGCGTTGCCGGGATCGCTCACCTGCTCGTAGCGGTCGAATTTCCAGGTGACGTTGCCTTCCCAGTCCACCTGGATCAGATCGAGCATATCCTGCATGCCGTAGCGCGGGTCGCGCTCGCCGCTGTGACCAAGGATTGCGCCGCCGGGCAGGATTTTATTGGGAAACCCGTGCAGTTCAGGCCATTCGCGCACCACGTGGCCGTTCATGTCCACCAGCACCGCGCCGTGTTCGGTGGCCTGGAAAAGGGTATAGCCGCTCCAGGCGCGCTGCGGATCGTAGAGGGTGGCGCCGGTCGGGTAGACGGAAGGATGTCCCATATGTTGCTCCTTAAATAATAGAATCAGGCAGAAGTAATCAGGTTGCGAATCTGGCGGCAGGCGGCGATAAACGCGGCATCATCGCGCTGGCGCGAATGGGGCAGCGCCAGGCTTACCACTTCCCGTATCCGCCCCGGACGCGGCGAAAGCACGACGACGCGATCGGCCAGGGCGACGGCTTCTTCCACATCGTGCGTCACCAGCAGCGTGGTGGTTCCCGCGCGCTGGTGGATCTGTAAAAGTTCCTGCTGCAGGGTGTGGCGCGTCAGGGCATCCAGCGCGCCGAAAGGCTCGTCGAGCATCAGGATCTGCGGACGGGCCACCAGGCCGCGGGCAATAGCCACCCGCTGGGCCATGCCGCCGGAGAGCTGGGCGGGCAGCGCGTTGACGAATTCGCTGAGCTGCACGCGCTCCAGCATTTCCAGCGCCCGCTGGCGCTTCGCCGCCCGGCTGAGCTTTTCATCCGCCAGGCCGAGCATCACGTTGTCGAGCACGTTAAGCCAGGGAAACAGGCGTGGCTCCTGAAACACAATGCCGCGCTCTTTGCCCACGCCGGTGACCGGCTCGCCGTTAATGCAAATATCGCCCTGGGTCGCTGATTCAAGGCCTACCAGCATCCGCAGCAGCGTCGATTTACCGCAGCCGCTGCTGCCCACCAGCGCCACCAGTTCACCGGCGGCGATATCCAGGCTGAAATTCTGTAGCGCCGTCACCTGTTGCCAGGATTTACGCACGTGGCGAAAAGAGACCAGGGTTGAAGAGGTCATAGCTGCTCCTGTTGACGCCAGCGGGTGGCGCGCATTTCCAGTAAACGTCCGGCTTTATCCAGCGCCGCGCCGGTGATACCGACCAGCACCATGCCGCAGAGAATGGTGGGCATATCCAGCAGCTGCTGGGCATTGATCATCAGGCTGCCGATGCCGACGCCGGAGGACATGAAATATTCCGCGCCGATATTGCCAAGCCAGGCGTAAATCAGCGCCAGCCGCAGACCGGCGAAGATCCCCGGCGCCGCGCCGGGAAGAATAACCCTGCGCAGGCGCGCTAACTCGCCCAGGCGCAGTACCCTGGCGACTTCGTCGAGCTGCGGGTTACGCTGAAGCACGGCCTGCAGGGTGCTGAAGAACATCGGAAAGAACGACGCCAGCGCGATAAAAACGATTTTGCCGCCGTTATCGTTGCCCACCCATGCGGTCAGCAGCGGCAGCCAGGCAAACAGGGCGATATGGCGCAGCACGTTGAGCGTGGGCGTGAAGATTTGCCCGGCGCGCGGGCGCAGCGCCAGCAGCAGTCCGCAGAGCAGGCCCCCCGCAATCCCCAGCGCGCCGCCGACAAAGGCTCGCCCGAGGCTTGCGAGCATCGCCGCGGTCAGCTCCCCGCTCAGGGCGCCCTGAATAAAACGCGTCGCCACCGCCAGCGGCGAAGAGAACAGCGCGCCATCGATCCAGCCCCACGAGCTTGCCAGCTGCCACAGCGCCAGCAGGACCAGCGGCAGCTGCAGCGCCCGCCAGCTGGCCTGCGGTTTCCAAGCCAGGCGTCCGGCGGCAGGCTGCGGCCAGAACACCAGACGGGCACAGGCGCGGTTCGCCGCCCACTCCATCAGCATGCCGCTCAGCCCCACGACCGCAATGGTGACGAAGACGATATCCAGCTGAAACAGCTGGCGGCCCCAGACCATCAGGTAGCCAATGCCTTCTGAAGAGGCCAGCAGTTCGACGACGATAAGCGACACCCAGGCCTGCGATAGCGCCAGACGCAGGCCGGTAAACCAGCCCGGCAGGCTTGCGGGGATCACCAGCCAGCGCAGCCGCTGCCAGCGGGAAAAGTTCATCACCTTTGCGGCTTCGCTCAGGGCCAGCGGCACGCCGGCCACCGCCTGCTGCGTGTTAATGGTCATCGGCACTACGGTGGTTTTGATGATAACCGCCAGCTTGAGGCCGTTATCAATCCCGAACAGCACCATAAACAGCGGGATCCAGCCGAGCGTCGGGATTTGCGCCAGCGCGTAGAACAGCGGTTCCACCCGCTGCGCGGCGGCCGGCACCAGGCCGAACAGCGCGCCGAGCAGCGTCCCAGCAATGGCGCCCAGCAGCAGGCCAAGCGCCAGATGCTGAAGGCTGAATCCCCACTGCGCCAGCAGATCCCCGCTCAGCAGCGATAGCGCGGTATCGGCAACCACCCACGGCGCGGGCAAAATTTGCTCCGGCATCCATCGTTCGCGGGCGGCGATGTACCACAGCAGCAGCAGTAACGCAGGCAGCAGCCACGGCCAGCCGTTAAGCCTGAAGCCCGGCCTGCCTGGGGCATCGGTTCTTAAGATCATCTGCGACATATCGGTCCACTTTTCGGCAAGTTATGCCGCTATCAAAACGTGACTTCTCCTTCGTCGCCATTGCGTAAGGCGAATAATCCCGATGCATCGAATGCATTTCAGCCTGCCGGGCGCGCGGCGTTTGATTTAGCTTTTTTTCACCCAAGCTTGGCGAATAAAAGCATTTAACACGCAGCCCGTTGGCTCTTTAGGGTGAGAAAAAACTCAAGGGAGCAACACGTTATGATGAAAGCAATATTCAACCGCACCTTGCTGGCGCTGGTCGCGGTCATCAGCCTGGCGTCCAGCGTCCAGGCCGAAACGCTACGCACTATCCGCATCGGCGTGCCGGACCAGAGCGCGGGCAGTAAACCCTTTATTGAGGGGCCGGTCGGCATGGCGTTTATCCGCCATCAGCTGGAAGAGGCGTTTAAACCGCAGGGTGTGGAAGTGCAGTGGCAGTTTTTCAAAGGCGCGGGCCCGGCGGTAAATGAAGCCTTAGCCAACCGCCAGCTGGATTTTGTCTACCTCGGCGATCTGGCGGCGATCATCGGTAAAGCCAACGGGCTGCCGACGCGCCTGCTGCTGGGCAGCCGCGGCTCGGAATCCTGGCTCGCGGTAACCAAAGCCTCAGGGATTAAAACGCTGGCCGATCTGAAAGGCAAACGGGTCGCGGTATATCGCGGCACGGCGGACCAGCTGGCCTTTGACCGGGCGCTGCAAACCGTCGGCCTCAATGAGCGCAGTTTGCAGACGATCAACCTTGACTGGAACGCCGGCAAAGCGGCGCTGGCGGCAGGTCGCGTCGATGCGGTGTGGGGCGGCGTTTCGCTGCTGGCGCTGCGCGGCGATAAGATTGATGTGGTCGTCAAAAGCGGTGACTCCGGCCGCCAGAACACAACTCAGGCGGGGTTCCTCGGGACGCAGGCGTTTATTGACGCCTGGCCGCAGGCGACCCAGCAGATCGTTAACGTGCTGGTGAAGAACGCCGCGGAAATCAGCGACCCGGCCAATCGCGACGCCTGGTCCGCCGAGATGGCGCAGCAGAGCCAGATCCCGCAGGCGCTGTTTCTCGAAGAGCTGCAGCCGCAGGATCTGAACTTTACCACCTCACCGCGTATCGATCCGTTCCTGACCGACAGCTTTAGCAATAGCGTCGAACAGGCTAAATCCGGGCGGCTAATCCGCAGCGCTTTTGACGTCAGCCAGTGGGTAGACGGCCAGTTTGTCGAGCAGGCGCTGAAAGCCCAGGGGCTGGAAAACCGCTGGCCGCAGTACGATGCCAAAGGCCAGGCGAAAAACGCCGGTTAACCCCTCTCCTCCTGCGCCAGTAGCTGAAGCTGATGCTGACGATCGGTATGAAGGATAATCTCAATCAGCTTCTCCACCAGCGGCGGCTGGGCCGCGTGAACCGGAGAGATAATGGCAAACCGGGTCTGCATCAGCCGCCACTCCTCAGGCAGATCGCTGAGCTCCAGCTTAACCAGACGATGGCTGTGCTGGCATAGCGCGAAGCCATCCTCGCTGGCGAAGCTAATCGCGTTGGTCTGCGCGAGGGTGGCAAGCAGCGCGTAGATATGATCGCACTGAATCGCCGGGGTAAAGTCCTGCTGCTGGCTGAGGGTCGCCAGCACCTTGCGCACGCCCGGCGGCAGATAGGGGGCGGCAAAGGGGTAGCGCAGCATCGCCTGGATAGAGACCGGCCCCTGTTTGGCCAGCGGATGATCGGCATGGCAGACGAAAAAGCAGCGCTGCGGGCTGAGCGGCTGCACGCGCAGCTGCGGGTCGAGCTCGGCCTGCCAGCTGTCGGCAACCACAAAAGGGTAGAGCTGAGAGGTCAGCGCCTGATGCAGCGCCAGCCAGTTATCAATCTGAAAGCGCACCCTCGCCTGCGGCAAAAGGCGATGAAACTCGCCGACGGCGGCCGGAATCAGCCTTGCGGCAGGGGCCGGGCCGCAGCCAAAAGCGACCTCGCCGTTTTGCGCATCGTCCGCTTCGCGCAGCTGGCTGCTGAGCTCCACGTTCAGCTCCTGAAAGCGGCGGGCGTAGGGCAGCAGCTTTTGCCCGTGCAGGGTGAGCGTCGGTAGCTTGCTCTGGCGATCGAATAACGGATGGCCGACGCTCTGCTCCAGCGCCTGAATGCTGCGGCTGAACGCCGACTGCGACAGGCACACCGCCTCCGCCGCGCGATTAAAACTGCCGTATTCAACTAACGCGACAAAGTTGCGCAGTTGGCGAAAATCCAGATGCATTAGCCCGCCCCACTCTCTCTTTTAGTCTACAAAAGTACTGGAGGGCAGCCTGGCGGCGCAATGGCGGGATGATGAGGATCTTTCACCTTGCGCTGAAGCGGAACAGATGCGCAACACGCGGATATTTGTGAAATATTGTTTCACAGAGAAAAAATTTATTAATGGAAGATGAGACGGTCCCGGCGAAAATAAAGGCCGCCGATGTTCACCGCGTATCCGACCTATATTATTTACGTAAGGTTTCGTAAATTTTGCTTTTGGTCATTCTGAGGCCGTAGCGAATCGGCTATAAAATATCACGGCCCGTTTTCAGTGACGAAAAACAATGATATGAAGCCCAGACTCTCTCACGCGCTATTATTTGTTCCTTTTTTGCTTTTGGCAGGATGTTCATCCTCATCGAAACCGCATAAAACCGCCGCCCAGAGTAGCCACGCGACCATCGACGGAGGTTCTGACGATCTGATCCCGGTGATCGCCGCGCTGCACGATCAGATGCATACCTGGGAGGGAACGCCCTACGAGTGGGGCGGGACGGAGCAAAGCGGGGTCGACTGCTCCGGGTTTGTCTGGCGTACGCTCAAAGATCGCTTCAACCTGCCGATGGAGCGCATCACCACCCGCGAACTGCTGCATATGGGAGAACGCGTGAGCCCGCGGCAGCTGCGGCCGGGAGATTTGGTTTTCTTCCGTATTAAAGGCGGCATGCACGTCGGCTTCTATGATACCGACCGTAATTTCCTTCATGCCTCCACCAGCCAGGGCGTGATGCGCTCTTCGCTGGATAATCCGTACTGGCAATCGGTATTTTATCAGGCGCGCCGCCTGCCGAAGGAATATAACGCGCAGATCACGATGAATAACGATAATCTGCATCTGGCGAAAAACCGTTAATCAGCAAGAATAAAGCCGCCCTGTCACCACGGCGGCTTTATTGTTTTTTACCGGCGACGGCTTAGAACTGGTAGGTCATACCGACAGCGACGATATCGTCATCGTTGATCCCAAGCTTATTATCGCTCTTCAGCTGGTTGATTTTGTAATCCACAAAGGCGTTCATGTTTTTGTTGAAGTAATAGGTCACGCCAACGTCAATGTAGTTGACCAGGTCTTCGCTCCCCACGCCCTCAATATCCTTGCCTTTTGACAGCACGTAGCCCAGGGACGGACGCAGGCCGAAATCGAACTGGTACTGCGCCACGGCTTCAAAGTTCTGCGCTTTATTGGCAAAACCGCCGCTGATTGGCGTCATTTTGCGGGTTTCTGAGTACATGGTCGCCAGGTAGATATTATTGGCGTCATATTTCAGGCCGGTCGCCCAGGCTTCCGCTTTTTTACCCGTGCCGCGGGCCAGCAGGTTCTGATCGTTCGTGCGATCGGAGCTGGTGTAGGCCGCGCTGACGGCGAAGTCGCTGCCGCCGAAGTCGTAGCTTAAGGCGGTACCGAAGCCGTCGCCGTTCTGTTTCTTGGCTTCACGGCCTTCGTTTTTACCCTGATATTGCAGAGTCAGGTCCAGGCCATCCACCACGCCGAAGAAGTCGGTATTGCGGTAGGTTGCCAGGCCGCTGGCGCGTTTGGTCATAAAGTTATCGGTCTGCGCGGAAGAGTCGCCGCCGAATTCCGGGAACATATCGGTCCAGGCTTCAACGTCGTACAGCGCGCCGAGGTTACGACCATAGTCAAATGAACCGTAGTTTTTGACTTTCACGCCGGCGAACGCCAGACGCGTTTTCTGCGAAGAGTCGCTTTCAGTTTTGTTGCCGGAGAACTCCGATTCCCAGCGGCCGTAGCCGGTCAGATCGTCGTTAATCTGCGTTTCGCCTTTGATGCCGAAACGAACGTAGGTCTGGTCGCCATCTTTGCTGTCATAGTCGCTCATATAGTGCATAGCTTTGACTTTGCCGTAGACGTCCAGTTTATTGCCGTTTTTATTATAAACTTCTGCCGCCTGCGTAGCCGAAGAAGCAATAAGACCCATCATCATTAATGCCAGTGAGCTCTTTTTCATTATTCAGTCCTGGTGATTTATTTATACGCGCTAATCAATTCCGGGCGGAAGCCCCGTCAAAAACTGCAGGTTTTTTAACGCTCTAATATTAAAAATTTATGACAATATGGAACTTTTTCTAAAAAAGGGTATTAAATTATTTCCGTCATAAATTTGTCACACTTCCCCGCCAGAATGCCCGATCCGCGCAATGAAGTGGTTCGTCCACCACGCCAGGTGTTGGCAAGCGGGCTGACTCCTGTTACAACATCAACTCGATATCGAAACTCCTTTTTGAACGGCAGAGAATCATGAGTGATAGCCAGACGCTGGTGGTAAAACTGGGCACCAGTGTTTTAACGGGCGGATCCCGCCGCCTGAACCGCGCCCATATCGTTGAATTAGTGCGCCAGTGCGCGCAGCTGCACGCGATGGGTCATCGAATTGTGATAGTCACCTCCGGGGCGATCGCCGCCGGACGTGAGCACCTCGGCTACCCGGAACTGCCTGCGACCATTGCGTCGAAACAGCTGCTGGCGGCGGTCGGCCAGAGCCGTCTTATCCAGCTGTGGGAACAGCTGTTTTCTATTTATGGTATTCACGTCGGCCAGATGCTGCTCACCCGCGCCGATATGGAAGACCGCGAGCGTTTTCTCAACGCCCGCGATACCCTGCGCGCGCTGCTGGATAACAATATCGTGCCGGTCATTAATGAAAATGACGCCGTGGCGACCGCTGAAATTAAAGTCGGCGATAACGATAATCTTTCGGCGCTGGCGGCAATCCTCGCCGGCGCCGATAAACTGCTGCTGCTGACCGATCAGCAGGGCCTGTTTACCGCCGACCCGCGCAACAACCCGCAGGCCGAGCTAATTAAAGACGTTTACGGCATCGATGACGCCCTGCGCGCCGTCGCGGGCGATAGCGTGTCCGGTTTAGGTACCGGCGGTATGGGCACCAAGCTGCAGGCCGCCGACGTCGCCTGCCGCGCGGGCATCGATACCATCATCGCCGCCGGTAGCCGTCCGGGGGTGATTGGCGACGTGATGGAGGGCATCTCCGTCGGGACCCGCTTCCACGCCCAGGAGTCGCCGCTGGAAAACCGTAAGCGCTGGATTTTCGGCGCGCCGCCGGCAGGTGAAATTACCGTGGACGCCGGCGCGACCCAGGCAATTCTCGAACGCGGCAGCTCCCTGCTGCCGAAAGGGATTAAAACCATCACCGGCAACTTCTCGCGCGGTGAAGTGATCCGCATTCGCAGCCTTGAAGGCCGCGATATCGCCCACGGCGTCAGCCGCTATAACAGCGATGCGCTGCGCCGCATTGCCGGGCAGCACTCGCAGCAGATCGATGCCATTCTGGGCTATGAATACGGCCCGGTCGCCGTCCACCGTGACGACATGATTATCCGTTAAGGAGCTGAAAATGCTGGAACAAATGGGCATTGCTGCCAAAGCGGCCTCGTACAAACTCGCGCAGCTTTCCAGCCGCGAAAAGAACCGGGTGCTGGAAAAGATTGCCGACTATCTTGAAGCGCAGACCGACGCGATCCTGCGGGCTAACGCTGAGGATCTGGCGGAAGCGCGCGCCAACGGTTTGAGCGAGGCGCTGCTTGACCGCCTGGCGCTCAACCCGGCGCGCCTGAGCGGAATTGCTAACGATGTTCGTCAGGTCTGCAGCCTGGCGGACCCGGTCGGTCAGGTAATCGACGGCGGTCTGCTGGACAGCGGCCTGCGCATTGAGCGTCGCCGCGTGCCGCTGGGCGTGGTGGGCGTAATTTATGAAGCCCGTCCGAACGTGACCGTCGATGTCGCCTCTTTGTGCCTGAAAACCGGCAACGCGGCGATTCTGCGCGGCGGTAAAGAGACCTGGCGCACCAACGCCGCCACGGTGAAAGTGATTCAGCAGGCGCTGCAGGAGTGCGGCTTACCGGCGGCCACCGTGCAGGCGATTGAGAGCCCGGATCGCGCGCTGGTCGGCGAGATGCTGAAGATGGATAAGTATATCGATATGCTGATCCCGCGCGGCGGCGCAGGTTTGCATAAGCTGTGCCGCGAGCAGTCGACGATCCCGGTGATCACCGGCGGTATCGGCGTCTGCCATATTTATATCGACCACTCCGCCGACGTTGCCGAAGCGCTGAAGGTTATCGTTAACGCCAAAGTGCAGCGCCCGAGCGCCTGTAACTCGGTCGAAACGCTGCTGGTGCATCAGGATATCGCCGAACGCTTCCTGCCCGCGCTGAGCAAACAGATGGCGGAAAGCGGCGTCAGCCTGCACGCCGATGCGGCCTCCCTGCCCGCGCTGCAAAACGGCCCGGCCAGCGTAGAGCCGGTGAAAGCGGAGCAGTATGACAATGAGTATCTGTCGCTGGATCTGAACGTGAAGGTGGTGGCCGATCAGGATGAAGCGGTAGCGCATATTCGCGAGCACGGCACCCAGCATTCTGACGCCATCCTGACGCGCACCCTGGGCAACGCGAACCGCTTTATCAACGAGGTGGATTCCTCGGCGGTGTACGTCAACGCCTCTACCCGCTTTACCGACGGCGGCCAGTTTGGCCTCGGCGCGGAAGTGGCGGTCAGCACCCAGAAGCTGCACGCGCGCGGCCCGATGGGCCTGGAAGCCCTGACGACCTATAAGTGGATTGGTTTCGGCGACGATACCATTCGTGCTTAATGCTAATTGGGTGATGCAAAAGTAGCCGTTTGATTCGCAAGGGCATTGACGCATCACCCACTTAGTTTTAACCTTCTATCCCGTGCTTACGCTCGTCAGCACATCTTGCAGGGCCGATATAGCTCAGTTGGTAGAGCAGCGCATTCGTAATGCGAAGGTCGTAGGTTCGACTCCTATTATCGGCACCATCCTACCTATTTTAACGTCTCCTTAAGTCTACTCAAATACCCTTTAAACCCTTATAATACGCGGCTTCACGGCCCTTGTTGTCTCTGCTCGTCTACTCACGTTCACAGAAATCTACGGTGAGTTGGGGGTATCAATGGGGGTATTCGCTGTTCGGTCTAAAGGAGATACCCCCAGATGAAGCTCAATGCCAGACAGGTCGAGACTGCCAAGCCCAAAGATAAACCCTACAAGATGGCTGATGGTGGTGGCCTCTACTTATTGGTTAAAACTAACGGGTCACGCTACTGGCGTTTAAAGTATCGTATCGATGGAAAGGAAAAGTTATTGGCGCTGGGGGTATATCCCGATGTGTCTTTGGCTGATGCCAGAGCAAAGCGTGATGAAGCTCGAAAAGGTATCGCTGGGGGTATCGATCCTTTAGAGCTTAAGAAAGAACATAAAGCTGAGCGTGAAGCGCAGGTCAAAAACACCTTTCAGCAAATTGCGCTCGAATGGCACAGCATGAAAGTGAAAAAATGGTCAGTTGGGTATGCCTCTGACATTCTCGAAGCTTTCAATAAAGATATTTTTCCTTTTCTTGGTCAACGGCCTGTTGCGGACATTAAGCCATTAGAGCTTCTTAATGTGCTTAAAAAAATCGAAGCCAGAGGTGCAACAGAGAAAGCAAAGAAAGTGCGCCAACGATGTGGTGAAGTGTTTCGCTATGCCATCGTGACAGGCAGAGCCGAGTATAATCCCGCTCCTGATCTCACCAGTGCCATGCAGGGGCATGAATCTACACATTACCCGTTCCTGACCACCGAAGAGCTTCCTGCCTTTTTTAAAGCCCTTGCTGGCTACTCTGGTAGTGAATTGATGGTGTTGGCAGCAAGATTATTGATCCTTACTGGCCTAAGAACGGGTGAATTGCGTGGTGCCTTATGGTCGGAAATCGATTCCGAGAAAGCGCTATGGGAAATTTCTGCTGAACGCATGAAAATGCGCCGTCCTCATATCATCCCGCTATCTACCCAAGCGTTAGCCATTATCGAAAAGATCAGAGCAATGACGGGACAATTCCCTTTGCTGTTTCCGGGCCGCAATGATCCAAGTAAGACCATGAGCGAAGCCAGTATCAATCAGGTATTTAAGCGAATCGGCTATACAGGACGGGTTACGGGTCACGGCTTCCGTCATACCATGAGCACCGTTCTTCATGAACAGGGCTACAACACCGCATGGATTGAAACCCAACTAGCCCATGTTGATAAGAATGCTATCCGTGGCACCTACAACCATGCGCAATATCTCGATGGCAGACGCGAGATGCTGCAATGGTATGCCGACTACATGGTAAGCCTTGAGAAAGGCGGTAATGTCGTACAGGGAACGTTTAATCGGTGTGGGTAAGGATAACTGCTGATGAAAGAAGGGTTATGTCTTAACGGCCATAGCCCTTTTTCTTGGCTAATGCAGATAAGAATTAAGTCAGAATTTAAACTGATGTTTATTAAGTAATTGATTAATATGAAAATTATAAAATACCTTGAAACAGGAAAATAAATAGCACTTATTGCTAAATCGCTCTACACCCCGCCCAGTGACAGCTCTCCCGCCATTTCATCTGTTTTTGTATGAAAAACACTCAATTCGAGTTCAATTCTGATTTTCCGAGGGTTGAACGTCATAAGCGATCTGAAGATACTACATTCATCAAAACAACAACGGAGAAATATATGACAACAAAAAAACTTATTCGCATGCCGGAAGTGATCAATAAAACAGGATTTAGCAAAGCATGGATCTATAGACTTATTAGTAAGGGGGATTTCCCTAAGCCGATTAAGATTGGAATAAGAGCCAGTGCCTTTGTTGAAAGTGAGATTGATGAATGGATTGAACAACTGATCTATTCATCACGTAATACAGCTGCATAATAATATATGGGTAGTATGTGAAAGCAATATAAACATATATTTATAAAATACAATAATCCCTTTTAAATAATACATGAAAGTGTAGGGGGATATTTACTTAACGATTAAATAAGGAACCAAAAATGAAAAAAGAAAATAAATGTAATAGTCAGAACTCAGCAGAACTTACAGCATTGTTAGAATACTCTCGCTTTACCAAGAAAGTGCTTGCGAAGCCTGCTAATGAAGTATTCGATCTATTTACTGATAAATATTATATGGAAACCATTTACGATGATATTATTGAAAAAACGAAGAAGAGTATTGATCAAAGTCAGCATAGATACATAGATTTTGAAGAGGTTAGAATAAATATAATGTGTATGCATACAGAGGCCATTATGATTTGTTATATGTGAAAATAAAACATATCAAAATGGATTGTATAGCGTTTAGAGATTTTATATGAATAATATTGATATCTTAAGCAAAAGGTCAGATATATATCTGACCTTTATTAAGTTTGCTATCGTTAACCAAAATGATTTTGTGAAATATCTCCTATCTTCCTATTGACTATTAAAATATAAGATCTATAAAAAGTAAAGATACAAAAAAAGCCAGATGTTAAATCTGACTTTTTAAGGACTAAAAAAGTTTTCGCTGACTTTTTTAAGTCTTGTAATCAGTTAGAGGATTAACGTGATTACAAATATAATAAAGTATTAAATAATCTTTTCATATTTGTCAAATCTAAATCTGAGCTTTTTACAAGTCTTTTGAATACCATTTCCAGAATCTTTAATGTCCTCAAAAGCAATCAAATTATAAACCTTTGTATCAGGTCTGCATATGTGGAGCAATTGAGCGCGAGTCGCTAATGAGAGATGTCCGTATGTTTTGTTGATTGTAGGTATAGAAGGGGAAGCGACGTAATACCAACCCGAAGCGAAGTTCTAAACAGATAAGTGAAGTTGTATATGGAATAGCTATGAGAAAGCCCTACCTTTGTTGAAAGCATAAATAGGGGATAACAATACATTAATCTGCATGAACGAATCTGGGGGTGTCGTAGGGTGTCCTACATTGGAAACGATGTAGAGCTTTAAGCCAGATCAACTTGGGTGAAGTCATATTTTTCATCTTGGTTTTCGCCAATCTTGATAGATTTTCAACAAAATAAGTTGAAAATTTCAGGAGGCGAAGCCTTGGGTGAAGTCCCATTTTCGGGGGCGAACACAAGGCAGTATATAGCTCTCAGTAAAGCTAAGTTTATTTATAGTAAAGGTGCCTTGTTTTATATGGCACTAATAAAATATAAAGCAGAGCTAGATCAAAAAAACTATAAAACGAGGTCTAATAAAGTAAAAAGGAAAATATATCTAAAAAATATAAAAAAAGTCTCGTTCCAGATATCCCACCATAGCACTTTTCCCGCTGTTGTCCGTTCAAGATCCAAATCCTTAACAGAAATGGATCGGTATAAAAGATCGATATGTTAATATTGATAGGTTTTAACAATCAAAAGGCACTAAATCGATCGTTGTTAATTGGTTTAAACGATCGTTTATTTTATTTTGATAGTATTTATCTATCATTGTTTATTTTTTCGATCGGTACAAACGATATGACTAGACATGAAAATAATTGAATCCTAAGGCGTTTACAGGTCAATCGTAGATCTGTGCTATTGGTGAAGGAAAAGGTATGCGGAAATTTATGTTAGTGGCAGGTCTTGCCGTCCTGCTAGCAGGATGTGGCGATGATGGCATCTATGGCAACTATGTTAATCAACAGTTCGGCGTCAGGCTTGATATTCAGAAAGATGTGATCAAGTTTCGCGATGGTGTTTTTACCGTTAAAAGCTGGGATGAAAGCAAGAAACCCATCTATATCGCCAAAACGCAAAACAAAAATCTCGGATCTTGGACTTTTAAAATCGAAAAAGTCAAAGATGGAGTTGTTTACCAAGGTGCGGTTTTTAAGAAAGATTAGAGGAATAGGAAATGGAAAATAATACCATTCAATGCCCATACTGTCTAAAAGAAAGTCAGAAAGGGGTTCACGTATGCACTGGATGTCAAGCAACTGTATTATACGGTGCTCCGCCGGGTTGGTGTGTATTTTTAATAGTATTCAGCACCTTAATATTATCAGTTTTGATCGGTATGAGTTCAGGAATAATAGCTGGTAATATTAGTTTATTTGTCATTGCGATTGTTGGGTTTATTATTAGCAAGTTGGTTTTTTCTGACAGGATTTCTTTCAGAAGGAGAATGTAAAATACGTCTTCCAAGGTGATGGCTCGAAGTGTCGAACCATCACCCATATAAATTTTATTTCCTCCTCTATATCATCAAGCACTAAATCGGAACCCGCAAGCGGGACCCCACGATTTAGCCCTTGACGATTTCCCCCCCCCAAAGTTGTCATAAAGACAATATATTATTTACCCTATCTTTATTTGCATTTTATTTATCGTGCAGTGTATTTATTTATGTAGCCGCTATTGACTAGTTTTTTAGATCGGTTATTTATTTAAATATAAGTTGAGTTCAGCTTTTATTTTTTAGCTTTCGGAAACTGAGGCAAGGTGTAATAGCGTATCCGCTATTTACCCAATCCTTCGGATTGCCCTATCTCGCTTTGCTCGTAGGGTTGAAAAAGATCTACCCTTCCGCCTATTCCCCTTGTCAAAGGGGAGGCGGTAAACCATACAGTTTAATATTATAGGAGTATTTAAAATGAATGATGATTTAGGTTTTATAAATAACATAGATGGGAAAATTTTATTTGAGCATTATCAATATTTAACTAATGCCATACTGGGTGATGATGACACAAAAAAAGAATTTGTGAAATATGAACATTATGACTTGGATTATTTAAGGTATTATCTTGAAGCGAGTATCTATTTTTTAGGTGAGGCAAGAGATGAAGCAAATAGAGATGTTGAAATAAAAGATTTAAACGAAGCAGTGGAGATAATAAATAAATTATCAAATAGGGCTAAGGTTGCTTTAGCTGAACATATTATATTGTGGTTTGAAAATATTTCATTGGTAGGTTCTTATAATACACTATTTAGATTTTTAGGCAGGGAGAAAAGAATATTATGATGATTATGTCTGTAGCAATGGTAATACTTTGTATTATGTTGGGAGGTTTTATGATCCGTAGCTGTACTGGAAAAACAAACTCTTCAAGCGAAGCAAAGCAAGCAATATCAGAAGTTAGAAAAATGATAGATAAAAAAGCATTGATTAAATACAAAAGGAATAATAGAACATGAATGTAGAAAACTTAATGAATAGTATAACTATAGAATATAAGCTCGAAATACTGGCAAGGTTTTTTTATTACATAGAACAAAACAAAGATATACCATTTAATGAAATCAATAGTGATGAGCGAGATTTGTGTTATTTTGTAGCCAATAGATACATTACAGAGAATAAAGCTGATGAGCTTATTGAAGCATTAATTATTGAAAATGATAACGACTACATAAGAGCAACAGATGATTACATTATCCAGAGGAATAAAGAATGCGAACAGACAGAAAAAGAGGGCGTATAGAATTAAATCACGAAGAACGCAGAGATATATCTATACAGTTTAGAGTAAACAAAGCAGAGTTTGAATATTTAAAAGAACTTGTTGAGGCATCCGGTCTTGAAAGAGGCCATTACATTAGGAAAGAGATTTTAAACTCTGAACCTATTGTTAAAAGAAAAATGCCTGAAATAAATCAAAAAACATACATGCAGCTTTCAGCAGTTGCCAATAATATAAACCAAGCAACAAAGAAACTAAATGGTAATGAGTATTTTGATAAAAATGAGGTTGATAAACTCAACTTTAATATAAAACAGGTTGGTAGAAGGATAATAGAAATAAATAAAGACTTGGGGTATATATGAAAGGGAATGTAGCTAAAACAGGGAGATCATTTAAAAATAGGATTGATTATATATTAAAAGATGATCACAGTTTTATTTGTAGCAATATGTCAGCAGATAAAAATAACGTTAGTGAGTTAACTGATGAGTTTAAAACTGTAAGCGGCTTTAGACAAGATATAAAAAAACCAGTTTTTCATGCGTTTTTATCTCTTCCAAAAGATGAAAAATTAACAGATGGAAAATGGGAAGAGATAGCAAAAGACTATTTGAAAGAAATGAATATTGATATAGACAAACATCAATATATTTGTGTACGTCATAAAGATACAGATAAAGACCATATTCATATTGTAGCAAATAGGGTTGGGCTGGATGGTTCGGTATGGCTTGGTCAGCACTCAGCATTTAACACAATAGCAGCTTGTGGACGTCTTGAGATAAAGCACGACTTAACCATAACTAAGAGCTTGCAGGGGCAAAAATCAGACGTATTAGCACCAACCAAGAACGAGATCGAGCAAGCCCTACGTACAGGTGAGAAACCAGCTCGTATCGTGCTACAGAACGCATTACAGGCGGCTATGTTGGGTAAACCAGATCTACAGACGTTCATAGACAGACTACAGGCTGTAGGCATCGATCCGGCCTTCAACGTTGCAAGCACTGGCAACGTCGCCGGGGTGTCATTTGGTATCAAAAATAATGAAAAAAATATTTTCTTCAAGGGTTCATCTCTTGGCAAAAAATTTAGTTGGAACACTATAAAAAGTAAGGTGAAATATGACAAAAATAGAGATGATGAACTCATTAGGAGCTTCTCAGCAAGAAAAGATGATGAACCAAATAGTGTTGGACGATCATTTGTTGAACCAAATATCAATGACAATAGAACCTCTGACAGAATCAATGATGATATTATCGGAGTCGGTCAGTACGGCATTAAATCAGACGCAACAGACACTAACCAGAGTGAACAACTCATTAGAAGCAACAACAACCGCTTTAAACTCAGCGAAAAATATAATAGACCAGCAAGCCATAAAGTTAGAAGAACAACACAAAAAGCTGCACAAATACTCAACAGAGTTAAAAAACAATACCATAAAGAATCAATCAAAACTTATAATAAAAGTGGCCTCGGTGGTAGGAGTAATACATATATTGGTGGTTCTATCAGTAGGATACTTTATCATGCAGAAACAGCAACAACAGCTACCCATCAATTTAGACTCAAAGGCCGTAGCAATTTCAATAGTAGAGCAGTTAAGATCGAAGAGGTAAGAGAACGTTTAGGTATAAAAAAACCTGTTATTCAGCCAAGGAATAAAGAAAAAGTGATTGAAGAAAAAATAATGAAAAAAACGTCATATATAGTGGACTATAAAAATAGATTTAAATCTAAGTTAAAAGGAAATCTAAAAGATGGATATCTAGAACAAAAAAATCAGGACAAGTTTATATTTTTCAATCAAAGAGGTTTTAAATCATGAGTTAATCTGCATTTTGTATCATCAAGAAATTATCATATGCATTAACTTTAAATGTTTGTGGTCATTTCTAAAATTACATTTTACCGCACATTCATAGATGATGAATTAAAGGAATAAGTATTCCTTTAAAAAGCAATTTGTCTAATTAATTACTTTTTACCAGTATATACCAATATAGTCTAATTTAGTTGTCATTTTAAACTTGACTAAATTTATCAAAAGTTACATAGTTTCTTGAAAAAATCACGCCCCTGCTGTTTATAATCGTTGGCATTGCTGAATAAAATATTTGGAGACAATAATGAATAATGAGCAAGCGAAATTTTTAGAGTTAGAGGAACTTTGTAAACAAGACGGTTTTATTCATGCGTATTCATATTTATGCCTAAGAGACTGTACAATAGGTTTCCAAGGAGGATTGGAAACTGATGATTTGAACCATCTAACTTCATCTGACCGATTGATTAAAACTGAGTTATCACTACTGCATGGGTTGATGCTCAAGTCCGGTTATAATGCAGTAGAAATAAGCAGCGATAAGCTAACTCAATATGTTGATTCTGCTGAACAAATTTTAAAAGATATTCATGAGGCCATAAAAACTTCAGGAATGAAAAATTTCTCTCTTGAGAATCCGAAACTTTCGTTTGAAAGTTTTTTTACGGAAAAAGATGTTGTTCGTGAGTTTATATTTTATAGTGCTGAGCAGGCATTTGAGTTTCAATTTGCATCATTCGCAAGAGAACGTTATATAGAAGATGAAGTATGGCTCCGTGATCATGTTGGTTTCGATATGAATGATGCTTATACAATATATCGAGCTATTAATGAAATGCTTAATGAAAATCTTAACTCCATTGCATCACGTAGCGAATTAATAAGTCATAAAGAATCTCGCCTTCAGTTTCATGAAATAAATGTTGATGAGCTAATTCGTTTATCTAAACAGTCAAAGGAAATAGTAATTGCTTTTTTGACTATTTTTAGTACAAGTTCAAAAGATGATAACACATCGTTTAGCTCAATAGATGATTTTAATATTATTAATGCAAAGCCTATTGTATGTCTAAATGATAAATATTATTTATTCCAGTTAACATCACTTGCTCAATCAATGTATGAAAGCCCAATATTTTGGATGCGTGAAGATAAATCGTATCGCAAGTTTGCTGATGAGCATAGAGGAAATTTCACTGAGGCATTCACATATAATAAATTAGTATCTGTTTTTGGAAGAGAAAACGTCTATGTAAATATTGATATTTTTAAAAATGCGGCAGAGAAAATTGGTGAGATCGATATACTCGTTAAATTCGGGAGTAAATATTTAATCGTACAAGCAAAATCTAAAGGTATGACGCTTTCCTCAAGAAAAGGACAAGCTGAGATTGTTAAAGATGATTTCACTAAGGGATTTCAGAACGCTTATGATCAGGCGATAGAATGCTCCAATGCTCTTATGGAAGCGGGGGTTCACTTTAAGGATGCAAGTGGAAATTTGGTAGAATTTAAAGATCGGCCTACATCTTGCTACCCAGTTTGTATAACATCTGAGAGTTATCCGTCCTTAGCTTTTCAGTGTCGACTTCATCTTAAATATGAGAAAACAGAACATTTAAAAGCACCATATATTATGGATATTTTTTTCTTAGATATTCTTACTGAGTTTCTTTCGGAGCCTTTATTTTTCTTGAGTTTTGTTGACCGCCGTACTGGTTATCATGACGCTCTAATGGCGAGCACAGAAATTGTTCTTCTATCCATGCATTTAAAATATAATTTATGGATTGAGAATGATATGACCTTTATGCATCTAGCGGATGATATTGCTTCTGACTTAGATGCTGCTTTTATGGTACGAAGATTAGCACTGCCCGGTAGTGGAACACCAAAAGGTATTTTGCAAAAATATACATCAGGATTCTTTGGTAGGCTTCTTTTTAAAATTCAACGACTGGCTAATGATGATTTAACAGATCTGGGCCTGATCCTTTTAAAAGGAAATGGTAAGTTTGTCGATATGCTTAATGAGGCAGTAGGTAGGATACAATACTTAACCATACAGGATAACCTTACTCATGATTTTACTATTCAGCTAGAAAATGGGGTTGGTGGTCTAACCGTTCATACATTAGCTGGTGATTTAGAATCAGCTCAAAATAAATTGATGGCCCATGTTAATGCAAAAAAATATTTAGCAAAGCAAAATCAATGGTTTGGGGTTTTGGTTGAGGCTGATCGACTTGGTATGGTGGCTTCGATATGTAAGCTATCCTTTCCGTGGCAAAAAGATACAAAAATGGATCTTGCAGTTAAAGAAGCAAAAATGGATAAGCCAATGATTTATGATTCGAAGGAATTAAGGGGGAAATTTAAAGTTAAGCTTGGAAGAAATGATAAGTGTTTATGTGGAAGCGGTAAAAAATATAAAAAATGCTGTCTTATAAAAAATAATCTATGATGTTAGAATGACTCTTAATATAATTTGTAGGTTTGATAGGTGTTTTTGTATGGACAATAAATGGGCAGATAATTATATCTGTCCATGTCTCGCTATTTATTCCGATAAGCCGTATGTATTTTTCAACCGAAATTCGAAAGTGTTTATTATTTTTGTGGGAAATTTCTATTTCTCCACCCTTCGTTTTTTATTCCACTTTTGTGTGGCCATTTTAATAGGTTGTTATAAATTTTGTAATCGAATACATCGTCCATGTTTTTCCCTCCTTCAAAGTAGAATTCATCTTCTTCAATTCTTTTACATATTTTTATTAACTCATCATTGATTATTGAAATAATTTCCTTTGCATCTCCTTGTTTTATTCTCCAAGGAGTGGATATTCTACTGTCTGTATCTATTTTCCCCTTGCTACGAGATAGTCCAACATATATAGAGTTTTGTTTTTTTTCTTCCAGTTTTCTACTTTGTATTAATGATATAAATTTTGGTGAATAATCATTTGTTTCTCTTGCTACAAAATTCCATTGTTTTTTAGGATGTTGATATAGGAGCTTAAGCCATTCCTGCTCAAAATCTGCTTTTGGATAGCCTTCATTTGTTTCAGATGTCCAGATATAGTGATCCACCCAGTTAGCCTTTGAAAACTCTTCAAGAGCTAACACGGAAAGCTGAAATGCGCTGGGATATGATCCATTTCTATAGAGTAAAATAGAGTCAAAATGAAGTCGTATAGTATTTCTTAACGATTCGGTGGCTATTTTGTTGAGCTTATATTTTGAGATGCCATCTTCTTTCTTCATAGAAACTCCATTCCATAGGTTAACTCGCTATACAAACATATATTATCATAGAGTATGGAACTTCCCCACCATCCGCTATAGCGAGTGATGTTCAAAAGGAACTACCATTAAGTAATAATCTCACATCATGAACACAAAAAATCTATTGGGGGTATCTTCGGGGGTATCACCAAAGATGGAACATATAATTTTCATTAATAATCAATAAATTAATGCATAGGTGTTGTTCCTATTATCGCACCATCTTTTCTAGTAAAATCATCTGGTTACTGTTTCTTTTTTGTTTTTTTAACACGAATGTGCATTTTTGCGCGTTGTGAGTGTGGCAAAATTGTGGCAGGTACAGTGAGATTGTTTGTGACTCAATGCAAAGGTATGCTTACAGCATGTGTTACCTTGTCGCTCCCGCCTGTCTTTTGGGCAGTATTGCTACTTTGATGGCTTCTGGCTACGGATGTTGTCCGTCCAGTTCACTGCCTGCACGGATGGGTCGAAAAGATGTTACTGCAAAAACATACATTCAAATACGTTTAGTCGACCATTTCGGTATTTGCATTCACTTGACTACCCACTTACGTTTTACTTGGTCATCTCTAACAAAAAAATGCATCCAATACCCTGCTATTGACAGGCAGCTTTGAGCGAAAAGCGGACATAATAGTTACAAAAAAGGGTCTAATTCATCAAAACATATCAATATCCTTATCTGTCTGATATCGTTATGATAAAAAGATTCCTAAATATAACCGATAGTAGGTGGTTCTTTTCCATGAAATCAATTTTAGAGGCTTTTACTCAAGGAAATGCAAAAGAAAAACTGGCTGTTATCGCCGACCTCACAACCATTGCGGGAATATCGATAGCAACTATTATTGCTGGTTTGTTAACCCTTGTTGCAAAAACAGATAAACTAGATATAGGAAATCTGTTTGGAGTTGTCATAATATCTCTGCTTGCATTGGCTGGGGTTTGCTGTTTTGTGGCCTTTTTTATTTGGGTTACAACCCAAATATCTAAACCATGGGGAGCACCTCGAGGGGTTCAGTCCTTAGTTAAATGTGCTATCTTCCTTATTTTTATCTGTATTTTTTTGCTGGCTGTCTTTACATTTTATGGCATTATTTCTTCCATGAGAATACTTTCATGAATATAAGAAAAGCTTTCATAATTTAGAAAGAGACTATCTTAAAGCCTCTTTAAATACAACTACCGTTGTATTGAAAGAGAATCTTTATCATCTCAAAATAACAACTATTGAAGATAATTAATGCATTAATTATCTTCAAGTTCATCTTTATCCTTTACAAAACGAGTGTCCGCATTCATTCTAATATCAAGTGCAGAATGAAGCATTTTATGTATCTTCATGCCGCTTGCGCGCTTTATCTCGTTCTTTGTGGCAGGTGTACTATCTCTAGATGACCATTTATATGGTGTAAGACTACTGACTTTAAAACCAACTATACCAAGATTATAAAGGCATAAAAGAAGTTCATTGATTACATCTGATTCTCTGCTTTCACCATTGAGCATTTTATTCGCGACAACAGCACAAGGATCTTGAGTTCCTTGTATTGACAGTTCACTTATTACAGAATCTATATTAGCTCGAGGAATAATCGCTCGTGAAAATTTATCAGGGAGATTTCTTAACAATTCAACAGTTTCTTCAAATGATGGATAAATATCCCCCCATTCCTCTTTGAGTGAACGTAAACGTTTTAAAGAATATACTGATTCAGCCTTTTGAATTGAATCCCAAGAAACCCTCTCACGGTTAAGGGCAACACTAAAACATTCGTTTACGTACTGCAATATATCTCTAGGTCTTAATAGTGTTCGTTCCGTTATATATTCAATAGCTGTTAATCCTGTCGGGCCGCCCTTGGGCTTTGGAAAAATATCCTGTATTTTAACATTATCACGAGTATACTGTTTCCGATAAACTTCACCGACTCTTTTTTGGATTAACTCAGTAAGTTGTTCTGGTGTCCATTTAATATCAAGGATATATGACTCATACTTTTCCTCTTGAAAACCTGAGCTGCGAGTTAAATTGAAAACCGATCTAAGTAGATCAAGTCTTAGTGCAACTATTATTTTTATGTTTTTTATTTTACGAAAAACTTTTATTTCCTCGATTAATGCCCTGATAAATTTGTAGCGCGTTTCATTTTCCGCCCAGTTTTCATCCAACTGATCGATTATAATTACATATTTCTTCTGAGGATCATCAAACGAGTACTCAGCTAATAATGACAGTATTTCATTAAGTTTTTGTATCTGAAGGCTACTCACTACTTCTGTAGCTCGTTTTTTAACATCGTGTACTTGTTCTTCGGTTAACTTTTTCGCATATTCTGCATTGAGCGCTATACCACTATACTCACCACCAATAGATGCTTTAGTATCACGTTCAAGTTTTAATGTAATTTCTCTCAAATGTGCATCTGTATCTATCCAAAATTTATCCCCCCATTCTCTAAAATACTCAAGAGCTTTTCTTTTTATCTCATCTTTTTTCAACCTGCTCAATATCGCAGAGAAAAAATTATTTGTATCTGATTCACTCTTTATATCATGGCGTAGCTTAAGTAGTTCCATAATAAGTATATGTCGCCACAACACCTTATAGAACATATCTAGATTTACGTTTAAAGCCTCAAAAAAAGCAATGATATCAGACTGCTCTAGAAAACGTATGGAAATATCATTAGGATCAAGTTGCCGACATTTATAAGCACGATTCATAACCATATGCAATAAAGCGCTTTTGCCTGCACCTGTTCGTCCTCTAACTATAGAAGAATTATCAAAGGGATCGAGTAGTTTATTCAAATAGCCACTGTCGACAAAACAGCTTTCTAATAATAGAGTATCAGACTCAGCATCAAGTTCACCAATTTTAAAATTTTGTCTTATTGTAATAGGGTTATTTACCATATAATACCTCATGAATAGTCATGAAAATATTATCAAAAAAGCATGTTTTTTGTTGTTTTTCCTATGATTAAATCTTGATTTTTTGATCGAGATCTCTCATATGTGAGGGCTAGGATCTACATAGTTCTTCTAACTAATATTTTTACAATGAAATTTACAACGTCCGCTCCTGGCACAGAGCTGCTGTTGCAGCCCTGACAACCTTAGACCTCTATCGATTCAGAAATCTCTAACGCATCATCGACTTCAATGCCCAGATAACGGACTGTGCTTTCCAGTTTCTTATGGCCCAACAGAAGTTGAATCACCCGAAGATTCCTGGTTTTCTGTTTCCACCTGGCAATACAGCCAGGCGATGAGGAAAGCAAGTGGGACCGCCTCACGTCCTGCAGAAGACGGTTCATGAATCCCGCTCAGTCCTGGTATTGTGAAAAGCCCCTTTCCGCAAGGAAGGGGGGCAGTTCAGAAAGACGGAGATATAAGGGGTTCCGCTAACGGCCCGCATTCCCCCTCTCTTCAGAAGAAGTCAGGTAGGTGGTAAGGCGTTGCTTTATTTGACCTTTCTTATCGCCTTCGGCTGTTTTACAGACTTTTTGGATGCCTGTGTCTTCAGCTTTTCAATATACGCGTTCACATTCCGGGCTCGCCGTACTGCTCTCGCCCCCACTGCAACGCAGTATTAATCAACCTCTCCAGCAGTTGTTGCGCCTGCTGCCCTTTCTCCGGAAGATAAGCAAAACTCTCCTCATCCATATAGCAGCACTGGGCCATTTCTAGCTGAACAGCATGAATATGGTTGGCGGGATCGCCATAGTGACGGGTGATATATCCGCCTTTAAAGCGGCCATTGAGTATCCGGCTATACTGCGGGAACGCATTGCAGCTTGCCAGCAGCGCCTGGCTGAGCTGCGTCGAACAGCTGGCGCCGTCCGCCGTACCAAAGTTCAGATCCGGCAGCCGCCCTTCAAACAAGCGCGGCACCACGGATTTGATCGAGTGCGCATCCCACAACAGCGCATAGCCAAATTTCTCACGCAGGCGTGCCAGTTCAGCGGCAAGCGCCTGATGATAAGGCTGCCAGACCTGTTTTAGGATCGCGTCCTTCGCCGCCGCGTCAGGCGCACCGCCCGGCACGAACAGGGCTTCGCCGTCAAAAAAGATATCGGTAAACAGCCCGGTTGTCGCCGTGCTGTAAAGCGGTTTATCATCCGCCGGGCGATTGATATCCACCACATAGCGGGAATAGCGGGCGCATAACGTGCTGGCCCCCATATCCGCGATGGTCTGATAGAGCAAGGGAATATGCCAGTCGGTATCTTCCAGACGCTTCGCCCTCGGCGTGAGCCCCTGGGCGACTTCGGGGGTTAATAACGTTCCCGGGTGGGGCATACTGACCAGAAGCGGCAGGTTCCCCTGCTGCAAATCAAACGCCTTAATCACAATAAACCTCCTTACCTTGATAAATCACCTGTTTCGAAAGGGAGCCTCCCAGCCAGTAGCTTAGCTCCGCCGGATGAGCGATATCCCACGCCACGAAGCTGGCCTCTTTTCCGGCTTCCAGAGAACCACAAACTGTATCCAGCCCCAGCGCCTTCGCGCCGTTAAGCGTCACGCCAGCCAACGCCTCTTCCGGCGTCATGCGGAATAGCGTACAGGCCATATTCATCATCAGACGCAGGGACAACACCGGCGAGGTGCCGGGATTTAAATCGCTGGCGAGGGCAATCGGCACCCGGTACTGACGCAGCAGATCCAGCGGCGGTAGCTGTTTCTCACGCAGGAAGTAATAGGCGCCCGGCAGCAGCACCGCCACCGTCCCATGGCGTGCCATTGCGGCGATATCTTCCTCGCACAAATATTCCAGATGATCCGCCGACAGCGCATGGTAGCGAGCGGCCAACGCCGCCCCATGCTGTAGCGTTAGCTGTTCAGCATGGAGCTTCACTGGCAGCCCCAGTTCCCGGGCCTTCTGAAAGACTCGCTCCACTTGCGAGGGCGAAAATGCCAGGTGTTCGCAGAACGCATCCACCGCATCCACCAGCCCTTCCTGATGCAGTTCCGGCAGCAGTCGTTCGCAAATATAGTCAATCCAGGCATCTGCCCGCTCCTGATACTCGACGGGCACAGCATGGGCCGCCAGGCAGGTACTGCGCACGGTCAGCGGCAATATGTCGCCTAAACGGCGGATCGCCCGCAGCATTTTACGTTCGTTAGCCAGATCCAGGCCGTAGCCGGATTTGATCTCCAGCGCCGTTACGCCGTCCCGGCACAGCTCCCGGATACGCTGCCGCGCGCTCTCCAGCAACTGGCTTTCGCTGGCCTGTCGCGTGGCGTTGACTGTACTGGCGATCCCGCCGCCGCCAGCCGCGATCTCCGCATAGCTCGCCCCGTTGAGACGCATTTCAAATTCCCGGGCCCGGTCGCCGCCAAACACCGCGTGGCTATGACAATCCACCAGTCCCGGCGTGACCACCCTGCCCTGCAAATCCACCCGCTGCGCAACGGGTAAGTCCGGCAATTCTGCCCGGTTCCCGACCCATAACAGCACTGCGCCGTCGGTCAGCATCGCGCCATCGTCAAGCAACTGATAATGCCCAGCGGCCATGGTGGCGATCCGGCAGTGATGCCAAAGGGTATACATGGCGCTCTCCTTTAACGACTGATGGCGGCGCCAGCCGCCGCTGCGGACTGCGCTTTGCGCAGGACATAGTAGAGCCCCGCCGGTAGCGCCAGCCCAATGAGCCAGGAGATATCGATACCGCCCAGCATCTTCACGAATGGGCCGGAATAGAATCCACTATCAATAAACGGCGTCTGTACCGCCACTCCAACGAGATAAACCCCGAGCCCCGTCACATTCCACGCCCGATATTTCCCGTTCGGATCGTTCAGCGCCTCCATGTCTATCGCCTGATGGTTGAAGAAATAGTAATCCACCAGGTTAATCGCGCTCCACGGTGTAAAGAAAGTCAACAGGAACAACAGGAAGGATTTAAAAGCCGACAGGAAAGAGTGTTGCCCGATAATCGCGATAGCGGTCGCCAGGGTAATAATCATCGCCAGCACCAGCAGACGTACCGACTGGCTTACGCGCACTCGCTGCTTCCCGCAGCTGTACACCGTCGCCAGGCACATCAGGCTGCCGTAGGCATTCAGGGTATTGATCGTCAGTTTACCAAACGCGATGCTCAGATATAACAGCGTGGCAATCGCGCCGGTGCCGCCCAGGCCGACGATATAGTCCACCTCATGACCGACCAGTTTTCCCTGAGAGAGAGCGGCAGCCAGCACCCCGACGGTCATGGCGATTTGCGCGCCAATCACCGAACCGCTCCCGACGGCGAAAAAGACCTTCCCGGGAGAGGTGCTGCGCGGTAGATAGCGGGAATAATCGGCAACATAGGGGCCAAAGGTGATCTGCCAGGAAGCCGCAAGGCCGGTGGCGGTTAAAAACGTACTCCAGCTAAAGGGTCGGATACTCAGCAGGTCGCCAATAGCCGGAAAGGAACTGATTTTCCACAGCAGGTAGATAAACGCGATAATCCCCACCAGGCTCGCCAGCTTACCCAACAGGTGGATCAACCGATAGCCGACATAGGCGATAACCAGCGTGGCGGCAGCAAAAAGCAGAATGCCGCTGGTTTCCGTAGTATGGAAAACCGCTGAGATCGCCTGGCCGGACAGCACCGCCCCGGTGGCGATAAAGCCAAGGTACATCAGGCAGACCAGCAGAATCGGCAGGCAGGCGCCGTAGACGCCGAACTGTACCCGGCTGCTGATCATCTGTGGTATCCCCAGCTGCGGCCCTTGCGCGGCATGCAATGCCATCACAATCCCGCCGGCAATCTGCCCCAGCATAAGACCGGCCAGCGACCAGAAAACATCCCCGCCGAATACAATAGTTAATGCGCCAGTGACCATGGCGGTGATTTGCAGGTTAGCCCCCAGCCACAGGGTGAACTGGCTAAAAATGCTACCGTGGCGTTCGCCGTCAGGGATGGGTTCAATAGAACGTGTTTCGATGTATGTTGTGTTGTTATTATTCATGGCAGCACTCCGGTGAGGCGAAGGGGATACATTGCCCCCTTCGCCGGAGAAATTAGTCCGCAATCATTGGCAAGTTGAGTCCTTGCTCTCTGGCGCATTCAATCGCGATGTCATAACCCGCATCCGCATGGCGCATCACACCGGTGGCCGGGTCGTTGCTCAGCACCCGGGCGATGCGCTCCGCCGCTTCATCGCTGCCGTCGCATACAATGACGACGCCGGAGTGCTGGGAGAAGCCCATCCCTACGCCGCCGCCATGGTGCAGGGAAACCCAGGTCGCGCCACTGGCGGTATTCAGCAGCGCGTTCAGCAACGGCCAGTCGGAGACCGCGTCTGAGCCGTCCTGCATCGCTTCCGTTTCGCGGTTAGGGCTGGCAACGGAGCCGGAGTCAAGATGATCGCGGCCGATCACGATCGGTGCCGACAGCTCGCCGCTGCGGACCATTTCGTTAAACGCCAGGCCCAGCCGGGCGCGCTGTCCCAGGCCGACCCAGCAGATCCGGGCCGGCAGCCCCTGGAAGCTGATGCGCTCTCTGGCCATATCCAGCCAGTGGTGGAGGTGTTCGTCATCGGGTATCAGCGCTTTAACTTTCGCGTCGGTGCGGTAGATATCCTGCGGATCGCCGGAAAGCGCCGCCCAGCGGAATGGGCCAATCCCCCGGCAGAACAGCGGACGAATATAGGCGGGAACAAAGCCTGGGAAGTCAAAAGCGTTTTCCACCCCCATCTCTTTCGCCATCTGGCGGATGTTGTTGCCGTAATCGAAGGTGGGAATGCCCTGCTGCCTGAAGGCGAGCATGGCTTTAACGTGTTCGGCCATTGAGGATTTCGCCGCGTGGATCGTCTCCACCGGGTGGGACTGCGCGCGAGCGCGGTAGTCTTCCCAGCTCATGCCCAGCGGCAGATAACCGTTGAGGGGATCGTGTGCGCTGGTCTGGTCGGTCACCATATCCGGGCGCACGCCGCGTCTTACCAGCTCCGGTAAAATTTCCGCCGCGTTGCCATGCAGCGCGATGGATACCGCTTCTCCTTTTGCGGTATAGCGGGCGATGCGGGCCAGGGCGTCATCCAGGTCGCTCGCCTGCTCATCGACATAGCCGGTACGCAGACGGAAGTCGATACGCGACTGCTGGCATTCAATATTCAGCGAACAGGCTCCCGCCAGGGTTGCGGCCAGCGGCTGAGCGCCGCCCATGCCCCCCAGACCCGCAGTCAGCACCCAGCGTCCGCGCAGGCTACCGTTATAGTGCTGGCGCCCGGCTTCCACAAACGTTTCGTAAGTGCCCTGAACAATGCCCTGGCTGCCGATGTAGATCCATGAGCCGGCCGTCATTTGCCCGTACATCGCCAGACCTTGTGCATCAAGCTCGTTGAAGTGCTCCCAGTTTGCCCAGTGCGGTACGAGGTTGGAGTTGGCGATCAGCACCCGCGGGGCGTTGTCGTGGGTTTTGAAAACCCCCACCGGTTTACCGGACTGGATCAGCAGCGTTTCATCATCATTGAGCTGCTTCAGGGTCTCAACGATCTTGTCGTAGCATTCCCAGTTGCGGGCCGCCCGGCCAATACCGCCGTACACCACCAGCTCTTTTGGATTTTCGGCGACATCAGGATCCAGGTTGTTCATCAGCATGCGCAGCGGCGCCTCTGTGAACCAACTTTTTGCGTTCAGCTTAGTGCCTCGCGGGGCTCTGATTTCAACATCGCGAAAACGGGTTGCTTGTTTACTCATGCGCTTTACCTTCTTATCCGTTACCTGTCATATGTTAATTAATTGTTAGTTTTGTTATTTGCATTTTAATTGTATATACATGATAAGCATATTGGATGCCAGGTTAGAAGTTAATTTATAAAACCAATAAAATTCAACAAATTAACATAAAAACAGAAGGACATGCTGCGCTATACACTCGTGAACACACCGTGATGATGGGCCATTACGGTGCAAAAATACAGCTCTTCGCCTTATTTTTGTGCACTAAAACATCACAAAAAGATAACACCAGTGCATTTTCTATCTCGTCATGACTTCTTATCTCGCCATAGACGGCAGTACCAGATAACGCAAACACACTCTAAACAATTGTTTTAAAATCACTAAATAACCATCTCATTGCATACCCCTCTGGCAGTGGCACAAGTTTTGCTAGTTGTACATACAAGATTATACATAGCAGCATTTTGTCGCGTGACTCCCCTGTATTCGGGAACACCACACACAACAATCAGAGGCGTGAAGATGATTACCTTCCAGAATGTGACTAAGCACTACGACAACGGTTCGGTCGTAGTAGATGGCCTTAGCCTGGTAGCGCCGGGGGGCAAAATTACGGTATTTGTCGGCCCTTCGGGCTGTGGAAAAACCACCTCATTGCGGATGATTAACCGGTTAGTGGAACCATCATCGGGCCGGATCCTGCTTAACGGCGAAGCCACCGAGCAAATGGATATCGTGCAACTGCGCCGCCGTATTGGCTATGTCATTCAAAATGCAGGTTTATTCCCCCATAAAAATATTATCGACAACATTGCCACCACCGCGATTCTCAACGGCGCCGCCAAAAGTAAAGCCAGAGCCAGAGCCGGGGAATTACTGGAAGTCGTCGGTCTGGATCCGCAAATCGCCAAACGCTTCCCCTGGCAGCTTTCCGGAGGCCAGCAGCAGCGCGTGGGCGTTGCCCGCGCCCTGGCGGCAGACCCGGAGTTTATGTTGATGGACGAACCGTTCAGCGCGGTCGACCCGGTGGTTCGCGAACAGCTGCAGGAAGAGTTTTTGCGTATTCAGAAAGAGGTGAGCAAAACCATCATTATGGTCACTCACGATATTGATGAAGCCATGAAGCTCGGCGACCTGGTCGCGGTACTTAAACCTGGCGGCAAGCTGGCGCAGATGGCCTCTCCAGGCGAACTGCTTAATACGCCGCAAAACGCCTTTGTGGCGGACTTTATCGGCAAAGACAGAGGCTATCGCAAACTGAGTTTCCACGCCGCCGACACAGAAACCGGGTTACGCGACGAGCCCTATGCCGAGCTGGATTGTTCATTCGAGCAGGCCAAAGAGATGGCCATCGACCGCTGGCTGCTGGTTACCCAAAACGGCAAAGCGTTTGGCTGGTTCGACACCCACCAGCCGGCAACAGCGATTACCCACGACAACATCAATCTGGGGGCGACGTTCCACCAGCAGGGGAGCCCGTTGCGCCATTTGCTGGACGCTGCGCTGAGCTCGCCCAACCACCGGGCCGTGATCGTCGATGAACGGCAAATCCCGCTGGGGACCATCCACCTCGATCAAGTACTCGACATGTGTAAATCCACGCGCCAGGAGGGAGCATGAGATTCGATTGGCTATGGGCGCAGAGCGATAAAATCTTCAACCTGTTTCTCTGGCACAGTTATCTCTCAATTGTGCCGGTAGTGATAGGGTTAATTCTGGCGATCCCTGTCGGCTGGGGCATTCACCACCTGCCATCGGTCAAGTCGGCGATCGTTAACCTGTTTGGCCTACTCTATACCATTCCGTCACTGGCGCTGTTTGTGCTGCTGCCCCCGCTGCTCCACACGCAGATTCTGGACCCCATTAATGTTGTGGTCGCACTGACCATCTACAGCTTTGCGCTACTGGTTCGCACCGTCTGCGACGGGCTGGACTCCGTATCGGCCGATACCCGTCAGTCCGCGGCAGCGCTCGGGTATAAACCCGCTCAGCAGTTTTTCCAGATCGACCTGCCGCTGGCCGTGCCGGTGATTGGTTCCGGCCTGCGCGTTGCCGTGGTGTCTAACGTCAGTATCGTTTCCGTCGCGGCATTAATTGGCGCACCGCAGCTCGGCTCGCTGTTTACCCTGGGCTTCCAGCTGCAATTTCTGACGCCCATCATCGCCGGGATCGCGCTCAGCATCATTCTGGCGCTGCTGCTGGATATGCTGGTGGTTTACGCCACTCGTCAACTCAGCCGCTGGCAACCTCAGAGAGGATAATTATGCTTACCTGGTTTATGGATCCCATCCACTGGTTTGGTGAGGGCGGCATTTTCCCCCTTCTGGCGCAGCACATCAGCTATAGCGCTGTCGCTCTGGCGATCGCCTTTATCATCGCGTTTCCCGTCGGCTGCTACACCGGCCATACCGGCAAAGGGGAAGGCCTGCTCATCGGTACCACCAACGCCCTGCGCTCCCTGCCCTCATTTGGGCTGATTATTCTGCTGGTGATTTTACTTTCCGGCGAGTTTGAGTCCGATATGGCCTTTATTCTGCCCTGTATTCTGGTGCTGGTGGCGCTGGCGCTCCCGCCGATTGCGCTGGGTGTGCATGCGGGTATTCGCGCGCTCGATCCCTATGTCCTTGATGCCGCTCGCGGCATGGGGATGACGCGGCTGCAGATCCTGCTACAGGTGGAGTTGCCCTGCGCGCTTCCGCTGATCCTCTCCGGCGTGCGCAGCGCCACGTTGCAGATTATTTCCACCGCCACCATCGCAGCCTATGTCTCGCTGGGGGGATTCGGACGTCTGATTATTGACGGACGCGCGGCGAACGATTTCAGCCAGATGATCGCCGGCGCCATGCTGGTGGCGCTACTGGCTTTACTGATCGACTGCTTGTTCTCTTTCTCGCAAAAAATAGTCGTTTCACCCGGTATTACCCGGCGTATTAAAAACCCATAACCTCATTCCACTGCTCAAAAGGATACCTCAATGAATATGAAAAAACGTATTTTGACGCTGTGTTCAGCGCTGCTGCTGTCGGCGACCTCATCGGCCTGGGCCGCGCCGAAAGTCATTGTCGGTTCTGCAGACTTCCCGGAAAGCCAACTGCTGGGCACCATTTATGCGGGTGCGTTAGAAGCGCAAAATATCCCGGTGGAGAAAAAGCTGAACATCGGCAGCCGCGAAGTGTATATCCCGGCGCTGCTGGACGGTTCCATCACGCTGATCCCGGAATACAGCGGCGCGCTGTTGAGCTATCTGGATGCGAAAAATGCGGCACACGGTAGTGAGGACGTCGCCAGAGAGCTGGCCGCTAAGCTGCCGGAGAAAGTTAAAATGCTGCAGATCTCCCAGGCTCAGGATATCGACGTTCTGGCCGTGACGCAGAAAACCGCCGATAAATATAAACTGAAAACCATCGCCGATTTACAGCCTGTTGCCAGCCAGCTGGTGCTGGGCGGCCCGGCGGAATGGAAAACCCGCCATGAGGGGCTCTCCGGCCTGCGCGACGTGTACGGGCTGAACTTTAAGAGTTTTAAAGTGCTGGACGTCGGCGGGCCGCTGACGCTCAGCGCCATGAAAAATAACCAGGTCCAGGTCGCCGATCTGCTTTCAACCTCGCCAGCAATCAAAAAAGATCGCCTTGTCGTGCTGGAAGACACAAAACATCTGTTCGCGGCGCAAAATATTGTGCCAATCGTCGCCAGTGAAGCGCTGAATGACGCCGTGACCACCACGCTGAATAAAGTTTCTGCTCAGCTAACGACTGAAGATCTGATCGACATGAACGAGAAAATTGCCGAATTTGTCAGCATCGACGATATCGCGCATCAGTGGCTGGTAAAACACGGATTTAGCCAATAAGGTCGCAGACATGACAACTCCTCTGAACGGCAGCATTACCCTCGGGCAGGCACCGGGTACTGTGGATGAGATAGTGCGGATTGCCAACGGCGCGCCGATCGCGCTGGAGAAGGCCGCGCTGGATAATATGGCGCGGGTCAGCAGCCGTATTCAGCGCGCCATTGAACAAGGCCAGGTAATCTACGGGCTGACGACCGGCGTCGGCGATCTGGTCACCACCCGGCTGTCCCCGGACAGGATGACGGATACTCAGCTGAATATGCTGCGCAGCCACGCCTGCGGAGTCGGTCCGGACCTGACGGTGCGTGAAGTGCGGGCCATGATGGCGGTGACGTTAAAATCCCTGCTGCAGGGATACAGCGGCGTTACCCCGGCGCTGGCGCAGCGTATCGCCGATATGTTGAACCGTCAGGTCACGCCGTGGTCACCCGCCAGCGGCTCCGTCGGTTACCTGATTGCCACCGCCCATATCGGCCTTGCGGTCTTCGGCGAAGGCAAATGCTGGTATCAGGGAGAACTGCTGCCGGCGCAACAGGCGCTGACGCGGGCGGGTATCCCGCCCTATGTTCCCGGTCCCAGAGAGGGTCACGCGTTGGTCGGCGGTACCTATGAGATCACCGCGCTGGGCTGCCTGGCCGTGGCGGATTTCCAGCGTCTGCTCCCCGTCGCCGATATGGCGGGCGGGATGTGCCTCGAGGCCATGCGGGGCAATACGCGCGGCTACGATGCCCGCCTGCACGCCCTGCGCCCTCATCCCGGACAGCAGGAAACCGCGCAAAACCTGCGCCGCCTGCTGAAAGGCAGCGAGATCCTGGCGCGTTATCGCGACCACCGGGTTCAGGACGCGCTTAGTTTACGCTGTATCCCCCAGATCCACGGCGCGGTGCGCGACCAGCTGGCCCACTGTCGACAGATTATGACCATCGAACTCAATTCGGTGACCGATAATCCGCTGTTTCTGGTAGAAGAAGACAGGCTTATCGTGATGCCAGGGGGCAACGGTCACGGTGCGCCAACGGCGCTGGCGCTGGATGCGCTGGCCGTTGCGATTGCCCAGTTGAGCACCGCTTCCCAGGCCCGTTGCGACCGAATAACCAATACGCATCTCAGCGGGCTGCCGGCTTTTCTTATCTCGCCGGATTCGGGGTACTCCGGGATGATGATCCCACCCTACGTCGCCGCTGCGCTGGCGGGCGATAACCGCAGTCTGGCCGGCCCGGCCAGTATCCACACGGTATCCACCTGCGCCGGTCAGGAAGATCATGTCAGCATGGGGGTTGCCGCCGCACGTAAAGCGCTTAAGGCGGTAGAAAACGCCGTGGACATCGTCGCCATCGAACTGCTGTGCGCCTGTCAGGCGCTGGAGTTCCATCGCCCGCTGCGTGCCGCCGTGGGCAGCGAGGCGACGCTGGAGAGAGTGCGTCAGGCGGTGCCGTTCCGGGATAAAGATACGCTGCTCTACCTCGATATACATGCGCTACGCGCCCTGATTAATCAGGGCGAACTCAGCGCGATGCTGCAGGCATTGTGCGAAAAGGAGTGACAACAGGCGCCGCAGAAGGAGCCTGCGGCGTGATTAAAGGGGAATCAGCGTGATGCGGGCCAGACGCGCGCCCGGAGAGTCCTGGATAACCAGCGCTACCGCTTCATCCACCAGCAGACTGTCGTAATGTTCCAGTAAATAGCGTTGGTCGCCGATGCTCACCCGCAACGCGGGCCCGGCATTAAACAATATCCGCAGTCCGCCCTGATGCGACCACGTCCCCGCCCCGCACCAGCTCACCGTCGCCCGCAGAGCGGCTTCCCGGTAAATCACATTAAAATCCAGCAGCGGGCCGCCGACAATCTCACAGGATACGCCGCTCGCGCCGTTAAACCCCAGCGCCTGGAAAGGCGTAATCAATGCGCTGCGCTGCCCATCGATTGTCAGGTACATCCCGCCGCCTTCCAGCACGCTGATATTGCGCAGGTAGCCGGGAAATGCGGAGAACGGACCAGGCTGGCGAATGGTCGCCAGGGATATACGCCAGTCATATTCCCCCGCTTCCGGATAGCGGGCCACTTCGCGCGTCACGCCCTGGCCGTTTTTCCAGGGCATTTCCGTATACAACCCGGCAGGGAGCAGACGGATCATTTCCGCATGCTCCCTTCCAGGCGGTAACGCGGACCGGGATAGACCAGGCGCACGCTGGTGACGATTTTCTTCTCCTGACGGCCGGTCCACGTCCGACGATTGACCAGCAGACAAGGCGTATGTTCATCAATTTCCAGGTAAACACACTCGGCCCGCGTGACGTTGACCGCTTCAATAACGTGTTCGCCTTCAACAATCGGCGCAATTGAGGAGAGATAGGCGTTCGGCGTGATACGTGTAAAATCCTGCTGCAGGTAGTCCGGCACAACCTGCATATTCACCAGTCGGTCTTCCAGCATAACCGGTACGCCATTTTCATAATGGCAAATCAGCGAATGGTACAGACCGCAACCCTGCTGCATGCCAAAGCTGAACGCCTGCTGGGCATCGGCTTCGATTTCCGTCAGTCTGAAGACTCTGGCGTGGTGGCGATGGCCACGGCTGGCGATTTCGTCAGCGATATTGTTAATGTCCAGCAGCGCCGACTGGCCGCGAATTTCGGCGACAAAAGTACCGACCCCCTGCATCCGCACCAGCAAGCCCTCCGCGGTCAGTTCTCGCAACGCGCGGTTAATCGTCATTCTGCTATAGCCAAACAGCGTGACCAGCTCGCTTTCAGAAGGAACACGGTAATTCGCGGGCCATGCCCCGCTGTGGATCTTGGTTTTGATCATGGCCTTTACCCTTTCATAAAAGGGGGCGGGATGTTCAAGTAACTCATCCATGGAATCCGAATTTGACAGGTCGTTACGCGCCATTAACCATTCCTCATATGCTGACGTTGTCAGTTTACTCTATGACCTGTTAGATGTATATATATGTACATGTATATACATTAGCACTGATAATAAGGTGGTAAAATGGCAGTCTGGTTGGCAGAAAAAGCGCTGTTGCCTGATGGCTGGGCAAATAATGTCGGCATAACCGTGTCCGAAGAAGGCATCATAACCGCGCTGGAAAAGAACGCAGCGCCGAATCCGCAGGCGACGCGCATCAAAGGGGTCGTCGTGCCGGGTATGCCGAACCTGCACTCCCATGCCTTCCAGCGGGCGATGGCCGGGTTAACGGAGGTGGCGGGAAATCCGTCGGATAGCTTCTGGACCTGGCGGGATCTGATGTACAGGCTGGTAGATAAAATTACGCCAGAACAGCTGGAAACCATCGCCAGCTATCTGTACATCGAAATGCTCAAAGCCGGGTACACCTCGGTCGCCGAATTCCACTATCTGCATCACAGCAGCAGCGGCGCGCCTTATGAAGAGCGGACGGAATTAGCGCTGCGTATCGCCAGCGCGGCGAAACATACCGGCATCGGCCTGACGCTGCTGCCCGTCCTGTACAGTTACGCCGGGTTTGGCGCGCAGCCGCCCTCCGCTGGACAGCGTCGCTTTATCAACGATAGCGACAGCTATCTGACAATGTACGAGTCGCTCACATCGCGGCTGGCCGGCGAGCCAATGCAGCGTACCGGTCTGTGCTTCCACTCATTACGGGCCGTTACGCCGGAGCAGATTGGCGCCATTCTGGCCTGCCATCCTGGCCAGCAGCCGATTCATATTCATATTGCTGAACAGCAAAAAGAGGTGGATGACTGCCTGGCCTGGTCCGGCGAGCGCCCGGTGGAGTGGCTGTACAACCATCTCCCCGTGGATTCGCGCTGGTGCCTGATCCACGCCACTCATCTGACGCCTCCGGAAACGATGAAGATCGCCACATCCGGTGCGGTGGCCGGCCTGTGCCTGACCACCGAAGCCAATCTCGGCGATGGCATATTCCCTGGCCCACAATATCTGGAGCATAACGGCGTCTGGGGAATTGGTTCCGACAGCCACATTAGCGTCAGCGTCAGCGAGGATTTACGCTGGTTCGAATACGGGCAGCGCCTGATAGCCCAGCGCCGCAACCGGCTCATCGTCCCAGGCGAGCCTCACGTCGGCAACGTTCTGTATCAAGGGGCGCTACGAGGCGGCGCCAGAGCGCTGGGCCAAAACATTGGCCAGCTAAGCGTAGGATATCGGGCCGATCTGGTCGTATTGGATAGCCAGAATCCCTTTATCGCCAGCGCAGAAGACCAGATGCTGCTCAACCGCTGGATCTTCGCCTGCTCATCTAATCCCATTACCGCGGTGATGACTGGCGGACGCTGGGTGATTGAGGATGGGCATCACCATAAAGAAGAATCTGTCTCACAGGCATTTATTCAGGTAATGAAAGATCTTGCAGCCTGATATCGAAAAAAGCGGTTCACCGACGGTGAACCGTTTTGTTTTCGGAGGTATTCAAAGTAAAAGCCTCAGGCGATTCACTGAATCCAATAAGCCAGCCCCGCGGCGAAGAGCATTGAAAGCAGGACCGATGCCAGGCCAGGCAGCAGAAAAGGGTGATCGATAATATGTCGGCCCAGTCTGGTGGAGCCGGTATCATCCAGCTCTACCGCCGCCAGCAGCGTCGGATAGTTTGGCAGAATAAAAAGAGAAGCCGTTGCCGGGAAGTAGGCAACCAAAATAGCCGGGGCAACGCCCATACTCAGCGCGGCGGGGAATAAAATTTTTGTGGAAGCCGCCTGAGAATACAAGAAGCATGAGGCCGCCATAATAATAATGGCCAGCATCATGGGCGAATCCAGCAAGTGTGACGAGACCGCGCTTTGCAACCACTGTTGATTACTGTCCATAAAGGTTGAACCCAGCCAGGCGACGCCGAGAATACAGATGCAGGAGGTCATCCCGGTTTTAAACACCGAGCCGGACGGGACCTTATGTACGTTAACCCGGCAGCACACCACAATCAGCAGCGCAACGCCCATCATCACCCCTACCCGCGCCTGTCCGCTGCTCATGACCGGATGGGCAATCAGCCCGAGTTTCGGACTGGTGGCAATCGCATAAACCAGCACCACAACCAGCCCGACGATAAAAATCAGCACCGAACGACCGGCGCAGGGCGGGATCGCCCGCGCAGTCCTTGCCTGCACCTGAACCGGATTGTCATTGAGCCGATCCTGCTGGCGGATCCTGTCCCAGCACAGGTAAAAAACGGAGGTGACCAGCAGCGCCAGAAAGGTGGACGGGATTGATACCGCGATAAGCTCAATATAGCCCCAGCCAGAATGGCCCTTTTCCAGAATCCCCGAGAAGAAAATCACCGCCGCAGAAATGGGCGACGCCACAATGCCCAGCAAAGAGGCGCCGACCGAAAGAGCAAGCGCCCGGGTGGGCTTTATATTGTTCTCTTTCGCCACGCCGACAATCACCGGCATACAGGCAAAAGAGACCTGCCCGGTGCTGGCCATCATGGTTAATAGCCAGGTGGAAAGCGGCGCGGTGATGACTAACAATCGCGGATAGCGGCGCAGCAGGCGCTCGGTGAGGTCAACAAGGTATTCAATACCGCCGGCCTCCTGCATGGCGGCAATCGCCACGATCACCACCATGATAAATACGATAACCAGCATCGGCATATCACCCGGCGTGGCGCCGAGCGCGCTGAGGACAATCACGCCGGCGCCGCCGGCAAACCCCACGCCGATCCCCCCGACCCGCATGCCGATGTACAGAAACAGCAGCACCACCAGAAACTGAACCAATATCATACATTGCCTCCACGGCTCCCTGTCCGGCATTAACCCTTTACATGATTAAATGGCCTGCAAGTCCTGGCCGCCGGGCAAACGCGCTCTCACCCTGTTTTTGGATACAAACGATAACTTATCGCGCTACCGCGGCATCGCTGCACACGGTATTCATCAGGCATCCGATCTGCTCAATCTCGACTTCCACCCTGTCCCCGGGCTGCATAAAGAGTGGCGGGGTACGTTTTTTTCCGATGCCTCCGGGCGTGCCGGTCAGAATGACATCTCCCGGAGAGAGCGCGCTGAAGGTGCTGATATACGCAATGAGTTCGGCAATTGAATACAACATGCTGCCCGTATTATCCTGCTGCACCGTCTGGCCATTCAGTCGGGTGGTAATATTCAGATTTTGCGGGTCGGGGATAGCGTCCGCGGTCACCAGCCAGGGGCCGAAGCCGCCCGTCGCTGGCCAGTTTTTGCCGCCGGTAAAGCAGGCATGCTGCCAGTCGCGCACCGAGCCATCCATATAGCAGCTGTAGCCGGCAACATAATGCAGCGCCTCCTGCTCTGGTATATTGCGTCCTCCACGGCCCATCACCAGCGCCATTTCGCCTTCATAGTCAAACTCATTGCTGCGTTCCGGCTTGAGGAGCGGTGCCAGATGCCCGGTCTGTGAATCCGCAAAGCGGATGAATAGCACTGGGTTAGAGGGCTTCTCGTCACCGGCAGCGTTTTTATCGCGATAATTCACGCCAGCGCAGATAATTTTTTTCGGTTCAGTAATGACCGGCAGGAAAGCGATCTCGTCGAAAGAATAGTTCGCCTGTTTCGCAGACGGCGGCAGAGTATCAACAAGATGAAGATGCGGTATAAATTCCAGCAGGCTGCCATATTGAGGAAACCGCGCCTGCAGATCGATGACGCCGTCAGCGGTCGCCAGGCCATATTTGTTTTTATCATTAACGCGAAAGCTTAATAGTTTCATAAATCACCCAGCAATATACAGAGGTGAAAGCCCCGACGTTATGATGAAGAGCAGCAAAAAATACCGGGGCGAAGTAACCGATGATCCGCAATACAGTAAGCGATATTTCTGCATTGCGGATTAACAACAGACGCAGAATAAATTAACCGACGCGGCCCAGCTCAGCGGCGCGCATGGCGTCGTGGATCTCTTTTTCAGCGCCATTTTCCAGCGGCAGCAGCGGTGAGCGAACGGTGGCATGTTCAAGGATCCCGCGCGCAACCAGAGCATGTTTAAGGGCCACGGTCCCTTCCATGTGCGAACCGCGGTGGTAGACGCTTTTGGTCACCGGCAGCAGTCGGTCGTGCAGCTCACGCGCTTTAACGTAATCGCCCGCTTTACCCGCCTTAATCATTTCAATTAACGGCTCAGGCGCGATATTGCCGTAGCCGACCAGGAAGCCATCCACATCAAAGGCGGTATGCAGCAGATATTCATCGTGGCAGCTTAAGATTTGCAGATCCGGACGCTCGCGGCGAATAACCGGAATTTCGGTATCCCAGCGGCGCATATTACGTACGCCATTCTTCATGGCAAATACGCCCGGCTGCGCGGAGATATCCAGCAGCGTTTTCAGATTGTAGGTGGCTTTAGTGACATCCGGATACTGGAAAAGAATCAGCGGCAGGCCGCTTTCTTCGTACACCACGCGGTAGCGATCCTGAGGCGCGCCATCCTGATAGCCAAAGCGCAGCCAGCCGTGGGAAGGATAGAGCAAACCGGCGGATGCGCCGGCGGCAACGGCGCGCTTCGCTTCCAGCGCAGCCACTTCCGTCCCTTCCCCGGTGATGCCGGCAATGATCGGAAGCTTATCATCCACGGACTTCACAAACGCGCGGATCACATTCGCCTGCTCTTCCTGGGTCAGAAAAGTCCCCTCCCCTGCGTGTCCCAGCACCACCAGACCTTTCACCCCGTCGATGCTGCCCAGCCAGCTGCCGAGGCGCTGAATGGCATCATAGTCTACGCGTCCATCGCGAGTGAAGGGTGTAACCGGAGCCGGAGTCAAACCTCTCAGATCGATGTTAATCATAAATATCCCCTTGATGAGTAAGCATTTGTTTACGGTTAAGCGATTCTTTGAAACGGAAGTGAAATCGTTTCTGCAATCGTTTTCACGACGTTGACATTGAACCTCAAAAATAAAACCGTCAACGCCATGTTGGTTAAAAATGCAACGCAGATCACAAACTAAACCGCGATCTGCATCCGGGATGAGATCCGTTATACAAAATTCAACCCTCCCCGCTTTCTCCTGGAAAGTCGGGGGAGGATCGCAGGGGGATTATTTACGTGGAGACGCGGTAGACTTACGGGGAATAAGGGAAGGCGTGGTAATCCGAATATTATTATTTATCTCTGGATTCAATAACATATCAACCGCATTGCTGGCGATATGCTCCAGCGGCGTTCTGACCGAGGTCAGCGCCACGGGCAGTCTGCTCACCAGGGGAATATCATTGTAGCCGACCAGGGAGAGATCTTCGCCAATCACCAGCCCCTGCTGGTGCGCGGCCGCGAGGACGCCGATCGCCAGTTCGTCATTGACGGCAAATAGCGCGCTCGGGCGATGAGGCTGGCTGAGAATTTTCATTCCCTGCTGCTCCCCCGAGGCGATATTAAAATCTGAATGACAGCACCATTCCGCTTCGATCCTGAGCCCGGCTTCCTGCATTGCCCGCTCAAAGCCCTTACGCCGGTTGCGCGCGTTGGAGGCAAAATCAGGGCCGCCAATCAGGCCAATATCGCGGTGGCCTAAATCAATCAGGTGTCGGGTAGCCAGATAGCCGCCAAGCTCATCGTCCCCGACCGATGAGGGGCTAAAACCGTCGGTACGCAGCGCCAGAACGTGGGGCACATCCCGTTCACGCAGGGTTTGCGGCAAAGGATCGTCCAGCCGGCAGGTGGACATGATCAACCCATCCACGCGACGATCCAGCAGCGATTCCACGGCGTTTTTCTCCTGATCCTTGCTATCACCGCAGGTCGCAACGATCGCGAAATAGCCTCGCCTGGCCGCCGCCCTGGCTATCTCTTCGAAAAGCATCGCCGTAACGGCATCGGTCAGCCTCGGCACCAGGACGCCAAGCGTTCCGGTATCGCCTCGGCGCAGGCTGGAAGCAACATAGTCCCGACGGTAGCCCAGCTCACGGGCCACCTGGCGAATTTTCTCTGCCGAGGCGCTGCGTGAAGTGGGTAACCGTTCATCGAGTACGCGCGAAACGGTCGAGACGCTCACGCCCGCAGCGCGAGCAACATCCCGCATTGTCGCCAGCTTTTTTTCCGGCAAATCGTTCAGTTCACTTTCTTGATCCATCTGCTGCTCCAACTCATCAATGCGGGTAAAAATCCGTGTTGCCCGTTCAACGGATACCATCGTGCAAACCGTGGGGTTAAAGGATCTTACGTCAAACCTCGCCCGGACAAAAGGAATGGTGCTTCACTTTGCCGAGTTCATTCGGCTGGTCGTTAATTCACATTTCTTATCCATTTTGCTTTGCATTCTCCGCTTCGCCTTTTTGCGCGTGAGTTTTTTCAGATTGTGAACTGCTCGACATTTATACAACAGGCGTAATTGACTTAGTGGCGAATCCAGCAAAGGATTAGCTGCAAGTGAAATCGATTGCAGTAACGTTATCATAAACACATCAGGACAGCATTATATGCAGCACGTCGATGAATAAGGGTTCGTTGCCCTGTGGTTATTCAGAACCTTACGTGTATGCCCCAGACAACGTTTAACAGGGTAATACTATGTCAACTCAGGCCATTGCTTCAGATTACGCCGTTGCCAGCGGAACGGCGTCCACGCCAGACGCGCTGCTGGCAAGGCTGGAACGCCTCCCCATCACCCGACGGCTGAAAGCGATCCGCGTTATCGTCGGCTTATCGACGTTTTTCGATGCCTATACCATTATTGCAATCGCATTTGCGCTCCCCCAGCTTACCCAGGAGTGGGGTCTCACGCCGACGTTTGTCGGTCTTATTATTGCGGCCAGCTACGTGGGCCAGCTGTGCGGCGCCCTGTTTTTCGGCTCGCTGGCGGAAAAAATAGGCCGTATCGGCGTATTGCGTATCACCATCATCATGTTCGTACTCATGGATGCGGCCTGCCTTTTTGCCTGGAACGGCTGGTCAATTCTTGTTATTCGCTTTTTACAGGGGGTGGGTATCGGTGCGGAAGTCCCCGTTGCCAGCGCCTATATCAATGAATTTGTCGGTGCCAAAAAGCGCGGGCGTTTCTTTTTGTTGTATGAAGTGATTTTCCCTATCGGCATGATGTTTGCCGGATTGGTGGGGTATTTTCTGGTGCCCATCTATGGCTGGAAGGTCATGTTTTTAATTGGCTTAGTCCCCTCCGCGCTGACCGTTCCCCTGCGCTGGCTGATGCCGGAATCACCGCGCTGGTTGACAGCAAAAGGGAGGCTGAAGGAAGCGGACAGCATCGTATCGACGCTGGAATCAGAGGTCATCAGGCGCGGGATGACGTTGCCCGAACCGGAAATAAAAGCCCCCGCGGTGCAAAAAGCGGCTCCGGAAGGGGTTAAGGCCCTCTTTGGCGGTATCTATAAATCCCGCACCTTTATGCTCTGGGGACTGTGGCTGACGGTTTATAGCGTCAACAACGGAATGATCACCTGGTTTCCAACCCTCTACAAAACCTGGTTTAACCTCTCCCTCGATACCAGTCTGGCCTACGGCTGGATCACCTCTTCCTGCGGCGTCGTGGCTTCGGTGATCTGCGCCTTGATGATCGACCGCGTCGGGCGCAAGCGCTGGTACACATGGGCCTTTTTACTGGCCGTCGTTCCGCTGATTACGCTCTCCGTTCTGGGCGCGAAATCCGCCGTTGAAATTCTGATTCTGGGCAGCCTGACCTACGCCATTCTGCAGACCATCGCTTTCTCGCTTTATCTGTACGCGGCAGAGCTTTACCCCACCCGACTGCGCGCTATCGGCACCGCGTATTCCAGCGCATGGCTCCGGGCGGGGTCATCCATCGGCCCACTGATGGTCGGTTTTATCGTCAGCGGCTTCGGGATCCGCTTTGTGTTTATCACTTTCGCGGTCATTGCGCTGATTGGTGGCTTAATTACCTGGCTTTTTGCCATTGAAACCAAAGGAAAATCGTTAGAAGAGCTGTCGCCATAGACGGCTGTGGCTCCGGGAAACACGGAGCCACCCCTGACGGGAGGTCGGCGCAGCCGGCTGATTCAGCTGCGCCTTACCGGGAATTATTCATAGACCTGGATCATTAACAGGCGGTAAAAACATGAACAAACTCATCCACAGCGGCACGATGCTGCTGGCTTTACTACACCCTTTACAGACGCTGGCCAACGAGACGCTTTTTTCTCCCACCGCAAAAAACATGACCGGAGAATGGGGAAGCGTGCGTACGGATCTGCGCCGTCATGGTTATGATTTTACGCTGGAATATAGCGCAATGACGGCCACGAATATCTCCGGCGGTTACGATCGCGATAAAACCCTGCGCTACAGCGACCAGTATATTCTCGGCGTAAATATGGATCTGGAAAAGATTTTAGGTATTCACGACGGTGAATTTAAAGCGTCGGTGAATAATCGTAACGGGCGAGATCTGACTCAGGATCGCCTTCAGGATCCGCGCGCGCCGGTAATAGGCTCCGGTGTTCAGAGCAACTACGGTCGGGGGCAAACATGGCACGCGACGCAGTTTTGGTTCAAAAAAACCGGGTGGGATAAGAAGCTGGATCTCAAGGTGGGCCTGATGCCGCCGGGAGAGGATTTTGATAACAACGGCTGCTTTTTTCAAAACCTGTCGCTGTGCGGCTCTTTAGCCGGCCACGGCAGCGGCGTCTGGTATAACACCCCCATAGGCCAGTGGGGCGGCCGTATTAAATACAGCCCTGCCCCGGCGCTTTACGTCCAGGCCGGCGCGTTTCAGTACAATCCTGCCTACGCCACCCGCCACGGAAGCTTCCAGCTGGATGGTACCGGGCATCTGGGGTACATGTACCTTTTTGAACTGGGATATCGACCTACTCTCGGCGCGGCAAAACTCCCCGGCATCTGGAAACTCGGGGGATGGTATAACACGGCGGACGCCAATGATGTGCTGGATGATGACAATGGCGATCCCTATGTGCTCACGCACCAGGCCGCCCGGCGACACGACGGCCGCTACGGAGGTTATCTCTATATCGTCCAGCAGCTGACCTACTCGAGCAGCCAGCGCCAACGTGGCCTTAGCCTTTTCGGGCATCTGGCAATGAATGATAAAGATACGGCGACAATGGACTATCAGATTCAGGCCGGCGCCATTTATCAAGGCCCTTTCGCCAGCCGTCCGCAGGACTTTATCAGCTTCGGCGTCAGTAAAATGCACGCCAACGACAGAGTCGCCCGTCGGGCGCAGCTCCTGAACCAGATGCGGGGGATCGATGATTATGATAACCCTCTGTATGTTCCGGTTCGCAGAGCCGAGTATGCCGCAGAGCTGCATTATAGCTTTCGCGCGACGCCATGGCTGACCGTGCGCCCTAACCTGCAGCTGCTCGTTCATCCGGGAGGAAGCGAAGAGATTAAAAACGCCTGGGTGCTCGGCAATCAGGTGACCGTCAAATTCTGATAAAACGGGCTGCTACCGTCAGGTCTGACCCAGTGCGTGTGATCATTACCCAGGGACGCCCTTTCCTGCGGTTCTGAACCCCCCTGATCCCGGCATAGCCTTCCTGCTATGCCGGGTCTTTCAACTACCGCTTGATTAACGCAAATACGCCCCAGCCAAAGTATTCACGCGTATAAGTCGCATGGCGTTTTGGCGCCATCGTCAGCTCCGCCCGGACTTCTGGCACAAACTCATCATCGGGGTTTTCCTCTAACCAACGGCGCATGGTGAGCCATTTCGCCGCTTCGTAGCGGTCCCAACCTTCCTGGTCCGCCAGCACCATTTCGACGAGGTCATAGCCAAGCGCATCGTAAGAGGAGACCAGATCGGCAAGCGTCAGAAAGTCGGCGAGCGAAGAGGCGCCACAGGCCTGTGCTATCTCTTCCGTTGCCGGTACCTGGCGCCAGTACGGTTCGCCGATCAGCAGCATACCGCCGGGCTTGAGGCTTTTGCTCAGCAGCTCGATAATCCCGGCGACGCCGCCGGCGATCCAGGTCGCGCCCACGCAGGCGGCGATGTCGCATTTTTCCTCGGCCACATAACCGGCGGCGTCCTGGTGAATAAACGTCACGCGGTCGGCAACGCCGAGCTCTTCTGCCCGCAGCTTAGCCTGCTCGCTGAACAGCGCGCTCATGTCGACGCCGATGCCGCGAATGCCGCGATCGCGCGCCCAGGTACAGAGCATCTCCCCCGACCCGCTGCCAAGATCGAGTATCCGGGTTCCGGCCTTCATTCGCAGCACCCGGCCAAGGGCGGCGTATTTTTCCGGCGTAAACGGGTTATGGATGCGATGAGCGCTTTCACTAATGGTGAAAATACGTGGGATATCCAATGGTTGAATTCCTTTTATGGGTTTTGCGGAAAGAGAATCGGGAACGTTTTTTTCGGCCAGCAGCGCGTACAGCTTGCAGGTAAAGGTTTCGCTGACCGGCCATTCCGCCTCATCCGGGCGGGTAATGGTGGTCAAACCCGCCGTGCGCAGCAGGTCGAGATAAGCGTCATCATGCCAGGCGGTCATCCGGCTGCCGAAGCGCGTCACTTTGCCGCTCTCTTCAATCGCCATAAACCGCGTGGAGCTGGTTTGCGCCGCCGGATCCCAGGCGTGCTCCGTCAGCAGCAGGTGTGGAACATCAAGAAACAGCCCCTGCGGACAGCGCTGCCAGCCGGGATCGGCCATTCCCTGACGTTTAACCTCTGCATAGGTATGAACCTCGATGAGCAGCTTTCCCCACGGAACCAGCCACTGCGCGCAGCGATGAACCAGCGAGCGGGCCTCAGCCGCGCTGAACGCGTTCAGTTCACCGAAGGTCATCATAATGAAATCAAACTGGGTTTCCGGCGCGTACTCGCGAACGTCCTGCTGGTGATAGGCAATATCCAGCCCGGCCGCCTGCGCCTGCTGCCGGGCCCAGGCGATCGACGCCGGCGAAAAATCCACGCCCGTACAGTAAAAGCCGCGCTCCGCCAGCAGGCGGGTGTAAAAGCCCGGCCCGCAGCCGAGGTCCAGAATGCGCGCGCCGGCGGGTAGCTGTCCGGCAATCCACGCGACCTGTTGTTCGATAACCGCCCGCCTGCGGCTGGCCCAGTCGTGCTCCTGCGACAGATGGTTCTCCAGCATACGCTGGCTAAAAGCCGGTTCATCCCAGGGAATTTTGCGCTCCCGGGATGACAACGCGATATGCCTGGAACCTGTAATAATCGTGCCAATAGTCATCATCATCTCCTTATTGATTACTCGCGCCAGTGCTCGGGTTTCATTAACGCCCGGGCGCACTGTATCTGGCCCGTTCGTCCCAGCGGCTGAGACGAAATCGGCTGCAGCATCCAGCAGGCTTTATGCGCCGCGGGAATCGGATAAGGCGCCGGATAGCCTTTATCTCCCGCGCATGGCTCAAACCCGTGCCTGGGGTAGTAAGCGGCGTGGCCCAGAACAAATACCATCTGGCTTCCCATTGCTTTCAACTGCTCAATGCCGTGCCGGATAAGCTCTCCGCCAACGCCCGCGCCCTGGTATTCCGGCACCACCGCCAGGGGAGCAAGGATGTGCATCATCGGCGAGTCCGGCTCCCCTTTGAACGTCGCCCGGGTGAATAAAATATGCCCAACCGCCTCTCCGTTATGCCTGGCCAGCAGCGATAGCGTCGGGCAGGCGCTCTCATCGTTGAGCAAATCGGCCACCAGCCTGGCCTCTTTGCTGTAGCCGAAAGCCCGGGTTTCGACGTCGAGAATGTCATCGGTATCGCCTTCAGAGGCGACATGAATAGTGAAGCTATGGTTTGTCATCAGAGGCTCCTTAGCGATTGTCCAGCTGTGCGCGGACATTATTCAGCCCGGTGGTATTGATGCGGTAGGGCTGTCCGTTGACGGACTTAATCAGCTTTTTGGTTTTGAGTTTTTTGAAAACGGCGAGCGTACAGTCGCTGAGCAGGAGCCCTTCGCGGCTGTAGCATTCAACAGAGGTGACGCGGCCTGATGCATCGCGGATGTGCGCGATCCGGCCACCTTTAGCGAGAACGTGTAAGGTACGTTGTTCCTGACGGGATAGATTCATACTGAAGAAACCTGTTAATCATCATGCGTAAAAACGAGCCAACACCCGCAGGTGTTCGCGTAAGGTTTAAGCGCAGCGATAACCAGTCCGGCCTGAAAAGGTCGGGAAGCTGATTATCTGATGATGACATTCTCCAGCATCAAAGCCTCGGTGAGAGTTGAAAAGGTATTTACCAGCGAAATGATAACACGTAGTTTTTATATGGAAATCGTAATAATCAAAAAGTGTGATCTGCTGCGAGTCCGTACGCGCTCCGGCCGGCATCAATGACCGCCTCCGTTCTTCTGGTCGATAGGTTTGGCACATTGGTTAACCATTTCGCAACACGTCGCTACCCGCCGCGCACTGGCCCTATGCCCATGAAGAATTCCACTTCCCCGGTTCTGAGTAATCTCTTGAAGTACATGAAAATTGCTTAACGCTAACGCCAGCAGAATCAGCCCGCGCCCCGTGGCGGTTTATCAATGCCGCCCTGTTTAACGTTTCCTCCCCTTCGCGCATCTCCATCACATTTTGGTTTACCAATTCACCATTCATGGTTGACATGTTCGACCAATTGGAGGAATTTATACGCCATATCGTCTGGTTTCCCCTCCGTTACGATGGTTGACCGGAACCGACGCTACCATCAAAGCAGCGGCCTGAAGCAGGTCAATAACGTGAAAGAGGTTAAGCATGGAACAGACATGGCGCTGGTATGGCCCTAACGATCCGGTCACTTTAGCTGACGTCCGTCAGGCGGGCGCGACCGGAGTGGTTACCGCCCTGCACCATATCCCGAACGGTGAAGTGTGGACGGTTGACGAAATCCTCAAGCGTAAAGCCATCGTGGAAGCCGCCGGGCTGGTATGGTCGGTGGTCGAAAGCGTACCGATTCACGAAGAGATCAAAACCCATACCGGCAACTACGCGAAGTGGATCGCTAACTACCAGCAGAGCCTGCGCAATCTGGCGCAGTGCGGCATCCGTACCGTGTGCTACAACTTTATGCCGGTCCTTGACTGGACCCGTACCGACCTGGAATACGTCCTGCCGGATGGCTCCAAAGCCCTGCGTTTCGATCAAATTGAATTCGCCGCCTTTGAACTGCATATCCTCAAGCGTCCGGGCGCGGAAGCGGACTACACCGCCGAAGAGGTCGCTCAGGCGAATCAGCGTTTCGCCGCCATGAGCGATGAAGATAAAGCGCGCCTGACCCGCAACATTATCGCCGGTCTGCCGGGCGCGGAAGAGGGATATACCCTCGACCAGTTCCGCCAGCACCTTGCCACCTATAAAGATATTGATAAAGCCGCGCTGCGCGAGAATTTCGCCGTCTTCCTGAAAGCGATTATCCCCGTCGCCGAAGAGGTTGGCGTACGTATGGCGGTACACCCGGACGATCCGCCGCGCCCGATTCTCGGCCTGCCGCGCATCGTCTCGACCATTGAAGATATGCAGTGGATGGTCAACACGGTGAACAGCATGGCTAACGGCTTTACCATGTGCACCGGCTCCTACGGGGTCCGCGCCGACAACGATCTGGTGGATATGATTAAGCAGTTCGGCCCGCGCATTTACTTCACCCATCTGCGCTCTACGCTGCGCGAAGAGAACCCGAAAACGTTCCACGAAGCCGCTCACCTGCACGGCGACGTGGACATGTACGAAGTGGTGAAAGCGATTGTTGAAGAAGAGCACCGCCGTAAAGCGGAAGGCAAAGAGGATCTTATCCCTATGCGTCCTGACCACGGCCACCAGATGCTCGACGATCTGAAAAAGAAAACCAACCCCGGCTATTCCGCGATTGGTCGCCTGAAAGGGCTGGCTGAAGTTCGCGGCGTCGAGCTGGCGATTCAGCGCGCTTTTTTTAGCCGCTAATTCCTGACTGGCGGGGCCGACGTCCCGCCTTTACCTCTTCGGCCGCCTTTTGCGGCCCACTCTGGAGTTTGCTATGACTGCAACCATTGCCGACAGCAACCTGCCGGTGACGCGCCCCGCGTGGGATCGTTCTCGTCTGGAATCCCGCATCGTTCACCTGGGCTGCGGCGCATTTCACCGCGCGCATCAGGCGCTTTATACCCATCATCTGCTGGAAACCAGCGACAGCGACTGGGGCATCTGCGAAGTCAACCTGATGCCGGGCAACGATCGCGTTCTGATTGAACAGCTGAAAAATCAGCAGTTGCTCTACACGGTGGCGGAAAAAGGCGCTGACAGCACCGCGCTGAAAATTATCGGTTCGATGAAAGAGGCGCTGCATCCGGAAATCGACGGCTGTGACGGCATTCTGCGCGCCATGACGCGTCCGCACACGGCAATCGTCTCCCTGACGGTCACTGAAAAAGGCTACTGCACCGATGCGGCCAGCGGCCAGCTCGATCTCAACAACCCGCTGATTCAACACGACCTCGCCAACCCGACGACGCCGAAATCCGCCATAGGCTATATCGTCGAAGCGCTGCGCCTGCGCCGTGAGCAGGGTCTTGAGGCCTTTACGGTGATGTCCTGCGATAACGTCCGCGAGAATGGCCACGTGGCTAAAGTGGCGGTGCTTGGCCTGGCCCAGGCGCGCGACACGCTGCTGGCGGCGTGGATTGAAGCCCATGCCACCTTCCCGTGCACCATGGTTGACCGCATCGTACCCGCGGCGACGCCGGAAACGCTGCAGGAGATTGCCGACCAGCTTGGGGTCTACGATCCGTGCGCCATCGCCTGCGAACCGTTCCGCCAGTGGGTGATTGAAGATAGCTTCGTCAGCGGCCGCCCGGCGTGGGATAAAGTCGGCGCGCAGTTTGTTGAAGACGTCGTGCCGTTTGAAATGATGAAGCTGCGGATGCTCAACGGCAGCCACTCCTTCCTGGCGTATCTTGGCTATCTCGGCGGCTATGAAACCATCGCCGATACCATGACCAACCCGGCCTATCGTGAAGCGGCTTTCGCCCTGATGATGCAGGAGCAGGCGCCGACGCTCTCCATGCCGGAAGGCACCGATCTCCAGGCCTACGCCACGCTGCTGATTGCCCGTTTCAGCAACCCGTCGCTGCGCCATCGTACCTGGCAGATCGCCATGGACGGTAGCCAGAAGCTGCCGCAGCGCCTGCTGGATCCCATCCGTCTGCATCTGCAAAACGGCAGCAGCTGGCGCCATCTGGCGCTCGGCGTGGCGGGCTGGATGCGCTATACCCAGGGCATCGACGAGCGGGGGCAGCCTATTGATGTTGTCGACCCGCTGCTGGCGGAGATCCAACAGATCAACCAGCGTTTTCAGGGTGCAGAACGCGTCGCCGCGCTGCTGGCGTTAAGCGGAATTTTTGCCCACGATCTGCCGGACAATAGCGATTTTATTGCGGCGGTGACGCAGGCTTACCACGCGCTGTGCGAACGCGGCGCCCGCGAGTGCGTTGCGGCGCTCGGCGGCGGCCTGTAACGCTCTGTCCTGCCACGGGTCAACTGCACACCAATGTGGTTGACCCGTTTTCCCACTCTCCGCGCACGGGGAGGTGCCAACCCCCTGGCCAGATGCTATAGTCAGCCACCGGGCTATCGCATCTCACAACATAACATCATGAAATCACAAACTTCTCAGCACAGACCCTATCAGGAAGTCGGCGCGTTGATCCGCAATCTGATCGTCCAGACGCCCTATAACCCCGGCGATCGCTTACCGCCGGAACGCGAAATCGCCGAGATGCTGGACGTGACCCGCACCGTGGTCCGCGAGGCGCTGATCATGCTGGAGATTAAAGGGCTGGTCGAAGTGCGCCGCGGCGCCGGAATCTACGTGCTCGATAACGCCGTCGGAGAAGGCGCGGCGGAGAGCGCGGACATCAATCATTGCAATGATGCCGGTCCGTTTGAACTGCTGCAGGCCCGCCAGCTGCTGGAGAGCAATATCGCCGAATTTGCCGCCCTGCAGGCAACCCGGGAAGATATCATCAAAATGCGCCAGGCTTTGCAGCTGGAAGAGCGCGAGCTGGCCAGCAGCGCGCCGGGCGGCTCCGAAAGCGGCGATATGCAGTTTCATCTGGCTATTGCCGAAGCGACCCACAACAGTATGCTGGTCGAGCTGTTCAGGCAGTCATGGCAGTGGCGGGAAAATAACCCCATGTGGATCCAGCTGCACCGCCATCTCGGCGATACCCACTACCGCCAGGAGTGGCTGGTGGATCATAAACGGATCCTCGCCGCCTTAATCAAAAAAGACGCCCGGGCGGCCAAGCTTGCCATGTGGCAGCATCTGGAAAACGTCAAACGCCGCCTGCTGGAGTTCTCCAACGTCGATGATATCTACTTCGACGGCTACCTGTTCGACTCCTGGCCGCTGGACAACGCAGACGCCTGATCCCTGCCGCTGGCGCACGGATAGCGGCCGTCCGCGCGCCTTCCGTGCCGCAGCGCAAAAGTTGATAATGATTCTCATCTTTATTGTCGCCCTGCCCGCGCAGTGATAAGGTGACGTCATCCGATGACGCCTTCTCCGGTGCCGAAAATCGCATGAACAAGACAACTACGCAGAACGAACCCGCCCGCCAGGCGCTGAGGAAAACTTTCTCCGTCAGCGAGTTTATGGCGTTTGGTGAACGATACGGTATCGACTACCGCTTCCCGCAGCTGCTGCAAAAGCCGGAGCCTCCGCACGCCAGCCCGGTGCTGCGGGGAGAAGTGGAAGAGATGACCCTGCCCTGCGGCATGTGCGTCACCCATTCTGATGTTCACGTATTGCAGCCTTATGAGACCACCTCCCGCCACAGTAGCCCGCTCTATATGCTGGTGGTGCTGGAAGGCTGCGTCGCGCTGACCCTCAACGGGGAGCAGCACCTGGTGCGTTCCGGGATGGCCTTCACCTCGCGCCTTAGCGAACATCAGGCCATGCGCGCCCGCCACGATGCCGACAGCCGGCTCCGTACGCTCTCCCTCGGTCTCTACCCGGACGGCACCTGGCGCGATGGCCTGCTCGATTCATTGATGCGCGAGTGGGAAAGGTGCCAGACGCCAACGCTTATCTGGCAGATACCGGGTTTTCTGCTGAGCGGACTGCAGTACGCGCAGCAGAGCGCGCTGAGTCGCGTGTCCCGACAGCTGATGCTGGAAGGGCTTATCCTGCAGCTGTTCGGCCATGGGCTGAGCGTCTGTCAGGATGAAAGCGCGAAGCACGTCGCCCCGGCGGGCGGCGAACAGCAGCGGCTGGAGAGAGTTCGCCGCCTGCTGGAGCAGGCGCCGGAAAACGACTATACCCTCAATGAGCTGGCCCAGCGGGCGGCGATGAGCTCCAGCAGCTTGCGCAGTAAGTTTCGCCAGGCCTACGGCTGTTCGGTTTTTGACTACCTGCGCGATTGCCGGCTGGCGCGGGCAAGAAGCTATCTGCTGGAGGGCTATAGCGTGCAGCAGGCGGCCTGGATGTCGGGCTACCAGCACGCCACCAACTTCTCTACCGCTTTTCGTCGGCGCTACGGCATCTCGCCCTGCGATGTGCAAAAGCCGGGCTAATCCATTTTTCCCCTTTTTGCGAAAAATAGTCAGCGGCTTTGGCAGCGCGCATACGTATCCTGGCATTGCGCATAGCTATAGACAGCATCAAAAAGGTAATAATTCTTATTAACAATTAGAAATGCCTTTGGAGATGTTCATGTTTGCGAAAACTCGCCTGGCGCTACTGGTAGGATGGGTGACCGGCGGCGTCGCCTTCCCGCTGCTGGCCCAGGAAACAACAAAAAACGAAACCATCGTGGTCACTTCGCAGATGCAGAGCGGCGCGACCAAAATTGCCACCCCGGATATAGAGACCCCGCAATCGGTGTCTATTATCACGCGCGAGCAGTTTGAAGAACAGGGCGCGATCAGCGTCCGCCAGGCCGTGAGCTATACCCCCGGGGTATACAGCAACCAGATTGGCGCCTCCAACCGCTTTGACTATATCGTCCTGCGCGGCTTCTCCGACGGCAGCCTGGATAACGTCTATCTCGACGGCCTGAAAATGATGGGCGATACCAACTCGCACAGCTCGCTGGTGGTCGATCCGTGGTTCCTGGAAAATATCGAAGTGGTGCGCGGCCCGGCCTCAGTGCTGTACGGCCGCTCTTCGCCCGGCGGCATCGTCGCCCTCACCTCGCGTAAACCCTCATTCGATCCCGGCGGGGAAATCAAGCTGTTTGCCGGGAATAACAACCAGCGCGGGGCGGCGTTTGACGTTACCGGGGCGCTGGACGATAGCGATCGCGTGGCGGCGCGCTTAAGCGGCATGACCCGCTATGCAGACTCGCAGTTTGATACCTTAAAAGAGCAGCGCTACGCGATTATGCCCAGCCTGACCTGGCGCATCACCGACCAGACGCGCCTTGATTTGATGGCCTATCTGCATCGCGACCCGGAGGGCGGCAGCCACTCGGGCCTCCCCTATGAAGGTACCGTGGTGCCGCACTACGGCAAGAAAATCGCTAACACCTTCTTCGAGGGAGAAGATGACTACGACAAGTACGATCGCCGCGAAAATATGGTCGGCTACAACTTCGAGCATCTGTTTGATAACGGCTGGTCGGTGCGGCAGAAGCTGCGCTACCTGCATACCAAAGTCGAGCTGAATCAGGTTTATGCCGCGGGCTGGCTGAACGAAACCGAGCTGAACCGCGGCTATTCCGGCTCGGACGAAAAGATGAACGCCATCACCCTCGATAACCAGCTCGACGGCAGCGTCGATACCTGGGCCGTTAACCATCGCCTGCTGATAGGGATCGACTATCAGGACCGCAGCAACGACACCACCGGCTACTATGGCGCATTCCCGGCCATCGACGCCTTTAATCCGGTCTACGGCGCGAAGCCGGATTACATCACCATGTACAGCCGCGAGAAGCACAAGCTGCGCCAGACCGGCTACTATTTACAGGATCAAATGTCCTGGGAGCGCTGGCGTTTGACCCTCGGCGGACGCTACGACCAGGTCAGCGTCTCCAACATCGATAAGCTTAATCAAACGCGCAGCGATCTGGATAAGAACAACTTCAGCACCCGCGCCGCGCTGCTGTATCTGTTCGATAACGGGTTTGCCCCGTACATCAGCTACTCCACCGCCTTTACGCCCACCAGCTTCGCCGACGAAAACGGCAACGTGCTGGATCCAATGAAAGGCAAGCAGTGGGAAGCCGGGCTGAAGTATGAGCCGGAAGGAATGAACAGCCAGTTCAGCGCCTCGGTATTCCGCATCAATCAGACCAATATCGCCACCAAAGAAGAGCCGACCGATCCGTATCGTTCGATTGGTGAAATTGAGTCGAAAGGGGTGGAGCTGGAGGCGATAAGCCAGCTAACGGATAGCTTCCGCCTGCAGGCCGCCTATACCTACACCGACATTCGCTATAAGAAAAGCAGCCCGGAAGAGCAAGGCAAGCGTGCCGTTTACGCACCGCGCAATCAGGCCAGCGCCTGGCTGAGCTATGATGTGAAAAGCGGCCCGCTGGATGGCCTGACGCTGGGTTCCGGCGTGCGCTACGTCAACGGCATTACCAGCGACCGCCTGAATACCCACACTCTGCCGTCCTGGACGCTGGTGGATATGGCGATCGGCTATGACCTGTCGAAGGTGGGAATTAAAGGCCTCAGCGCCCAGCTGAACGTGAATAACCTGACCGACAAGAGCTACATTGCCGCCTGTAACTCGCTCTCTTACTGCTACTTTGGCGCAGAGCGCAGTATCGTCGGCAGCGTCTCCTGGAAGTTCTGATCGCGCTAAAAAAGCCCGGAGTGTTGCGCTCCGGGCTGCGGGTTACTCTTCCGCTTTATGGGCCCACGCGGGCATGGCCGTTAAGTAGCGCATCGCCCGCTTGCGCGCTTCCGCGGGGCCGACCTTCTGCCAGGAATCGAGGAACTCGGCCAGGCCGGAGACGGCGTCCTCCCAGGATTTAAGCTTCCCCTCGCTATCGCAGCACCAGGCGCAGTACTCTTCGCTTGCGCTTTTCGCCTCCCCGGCGGACATCGGCATTCCACAGGCCTGACAAAACCGTTCTTGCTGTGACATAGAGCGCTCCTTTCTTGCGGGTTGAGCATAAAAAATACAGCATTGTTTGCACAATAACGTTCTGCCAGTTCAAATATCCGTAAATTATTTGTGGTTATTGTTGTATCACCCAGCATTGCTCCCGGTTCTCTGAACGCGTTCGTCTACACTAAACAGGGACAGGTGTTTGACGCAGCTGATTCAGGCGCATCCACGGTTTAAAACAGATTAAGACAGGACGCAACCATGCAACTTAACGACCCTACCCTTTTTCGCCAGCAGGCGTTGATTAACGGACGCTGGCGCGACGCCAGCAGCAAAGAGACCCTCGCGGTCACGAACCCCGCCAACGGCCAGCAGCTGGGCAGCGTGCCCAAAATGGGCGCCGCAGAAACCCGCGAGGCTATCGATGCCGCCGCCGGCGCGCTGCCCGCATGGCGCGCCCTTACCGCCAAAGAACGCTCCGCTATCCTGCGCCGCTGGTTTGAGCTGATGATGGAGCATCAGGACGATTTGGCGCGCCTGATGACGCTGGAACAGGGTAAACCGCTGGCGGAAGCAAAAGGTGAAATCAGCTACGCCGCCTCCTTTATCGAGTGGTTTGCCGAAGAGGGCAAGCGCATCTACGGCGACACCATTCCCGGCCATCAGGCCGACAAGCGGCTGCTGGTGATTAAGCAGCCGATTGGCGTGACCGCCGCTATCACCCCGTGGAATTTTCCCTCGGCGATGATCACCCGCAAGGCGGGCCCGGCGCTGGCCGCAGGCTGCACGATGGTGCTCAAGCCCGCCAGCCAGACCCCGTTCTCCGCGCTGGCGCTGGCGGAGCTCGCCAACCGCGCCGGGATCCCCGAGGGCGTGTTTAATGTGGTCACCGGTTCGGCCAGCGAAGTCGGCAATGAGCTCACCGGTAACCCGCTGGTGCGCAAACTCTCGTTTACCGGCTCGACAGAAATTGGCCGCCAGCTGATGGAACAGTGCGCGAAAGATATCAAGAAGGTCTCGCTGGAGCTCGGCGGCAACGCGCCGTTTATCGTTTTTGACGACGCCGATCTGGATAAAGCCGTCGAAGGCGCGCTGGCCTCCAAGTTTCGCAACGCCGGGCAGACCTGCGTCTGCGCCAACCGCCTGTACGTCCAGGATGGCGTCTACGATCGTTTCGCCGAAAAGCTTCAGCAGGCGGTGAGTAAGCTGCAAATCGGCGATGGCCTGCAGCCGAACGTCACCATCGGGCCGCTGATTGACGAGAAAGCGATCGCCAAAGTACAGGAGCATATCGCCGATGCGCTGGGCAAAGGCGCGCGGATAGTAACCGGCGGGAAAGTTCATGAGCTCGGCGGAAACTTCTTTCAGCCAACGATTCTGGTGGACGTCCCCGGTGATGCCAAAGTGGCGAAAGAAGAGACCTTTGGCCCCCTCGCCCCGCTATTCCGCTTTAAAGATGAAGCGGATGTTATTGCTCAGGCCAACGACACCGAATTCGGCCTGGCGGCCTATTTCTACGCTCGCGATCTGAGCCGCGTCTTTCGCGTCGGCGAAGCGCTGGAGTACGGCATTATCGGGATTAACACCGGCCTGATCTCCACCGAGGTCGCCCCGTTCGGCGGCGTGAAATCTTCCGGTCTCGGCCGAGAAGGGTCGAAGTATGGCATCGAGGATTACTTAGAAATCAAATACATGTGCATTGGGATTTAACCAATAAACGCGCCAGCCCCAGCTGGCGCGGATTTTTTAACGCTCAAGTGCGGATCGGCCAGGAAATGTAGTCACGACGGCCGTTCGTTTGCCGCCCGGGTCTCTCCGCCCCTATTTAATCGTAACCGCCATTTTTATGCTTCAGGCAATGATAAAAATATTATTGCCCGTCAGGAAAAGTTATCTCCTCTCAGTCCGGGGCAGGTTCGACATAAGATTAATCGTAGGCTACAATAATCAACGCCGAGCTAAAGCTTAATTTTTGAATAGATTCATAGACATAAATTCAGCTTTAAAGAAGGACAGGACATCATTTTATTGACTATAAAACGAGCAAAAAGATGACGGATAGCACCATTAAAATTTACAACGCCCGCTATAGTAAGCTGATGAAGCTACTGGATTTTATTGCCGTCAACTTGTTCATTTTCGCTTATTTAAAATACTTTTTCGTCGAACCCTCAACGGCCTCTCTGTTCCTGGGCATAATATATTCACTGATTTTTATCAGAGCCAATGAACACTTTCAGCTATATTCTGGTCAGTTTAAAGGCCAGTATTTAAAAAAATTAACTAAATTATTTTTCAGCGTCAGTATAAGCGGCTTGTTATCATTTTTATTGTTTGTAAGCGCCGAATTATTACTGAACAATCACGCCAGCACAAACGCGGTGCGATTAGCTGAAATTATTGTGCTGTGCTCGATTGCCATATTTATTAGTATGTTTCTGATTCGCGTTATCTCCAGCCGCTATTTTTTCAAATCCAGACTCAAGGTGGCTATTTTAGGCATAACGCCAGCCGGGCTGGCCATCGAGCAGGCGCTGTTTAAGGAGTATACCCACGACGGGATTGACATCACCTTCTTTGAGGACCGCGCCGTGCAGCGCGACAGTCGCCTGCTCAGCATTGATAAAAAAGGCAACTCACGCGACCTGCTGGCGCTGGCGAAAGCCGGAGAAATCGATGAAGTCTATATTGCCCTGCCGATGGTCGCCCAGCAGCGTATTCGCCAGTTCTTGAATGAATTTTCCGACACCACCGTAGATGTGTTTCTGGTACCGGACCTCTTTTCCTACAGCTCACATATTTCTCAGCTGCGGATGTTTGGCAATATTCAGACGATCAGCATTTTTACCTCGCCGTTTGAAGGCGAAGGCGCGGTACTCAAGCGTATCGAAGATATCGTGCTTGGCGCTTTTTTTACCCTGGTCAGCCTGCCGGTCATGCTGGCGGTGGCGATCGGAATTAAGCTGACTTCGCCGGGCCCGGTGCTGTTTAAACAAAACCGTTACGGCCTGAACGGTAAACAGATCCCCGTCTGGAAGTTCAGAACCATGCGCGTGATGGAAAACAGCGCGGTAGTGACCCAGGCAACGCGTAACGATCCGCGCATTACCCGATTCGGCGCCTTTTTACGTAAAACCTCACTTGATGAACTGCCGCAGTTTTTTAACGTGCTGCAGGGAACCATGTCGATAGTGGGCCCACGCCCTCACGCGGTCGCGCATAATGAGCAGTATCGCGTGCTGGTGGAAAATTACATGATCCGCCATAAAGTGAAGCCCGGCATTACCGGGCTGGCGCAAATACACGGTTTTCGCGGCGAAACCGACACGATTGATAAAATGGAAAAACGCATTCAGTACGATCTGGAATATATTCAGTCGTGGTCGCTGCTGCTGGACATTAAAATTGTGTTTTTAACGTTTTTCCGCGGATTTGTGGGGAAGAATGCGTTCTGAACTCACTTTCCTCGCAGGTTTGCTGGCGATGCCTTACGCATGGGCTGACCTGCAGGCAAAACCACATACCGGTGTGGCTGGCATCGATTTCGAGAGCCAGGTGGGTTATGACGTCGGTTACAATGACAACGTGACCTGGCAACGCTACGGCGAGAATGAAATCGGCTCCGCTTATCAAGGCGTTAAGCCGATTTTCAAAGCCATCGGCGAGCGCTACGAGGACCGCTATTTATTGATGTACTCCGGCGATTACCGCCGCTACGCCAGCGATAGCGCAGATAACCGCGACAACCATTTTTTTATGTTTAACGGCAAGTGGCGCTTCGGCAGCATGCACGGGCTGTCGTTGGATCTCGATGAAACGTTCGGCCATGAAGAGCGCGGCCGCGATACCACCGAGGGGTTTCTCCCCGAGCAGTTTAAAGAGTTTGGCATTAATAAGCCCATCGCCACGCGCTTCTTTAACAGTGAACTGCGCTATAGCTACGGGGCGCCGGAAGGGCGCGGTAAAGCAGAAGTTGCGCTAATGCATAAGCAGCTGCGCTTTCGCAATCTCGACAGCATTGAGGACGCCAGCGCCGACTTTCATTACTACATGCACGATCAGGAGTGGCATGAAAACAGCCTGGTCGCCGAGCTTTTTGATCAAAAAGCCAAAACGCTGCGCTATCGCTACAGTTTTATTACCAACCAGCGTCGCTATGAGCTCAACCCGTTAAAAGACAGTAACGAATATTATCTGCTGGTCGGCATGAAAAATCGTCTTTCCGGCAAGACCGAGATCAACGGCAACGTCGCCTGGCTGTATAAAGATTTTATCCATAATCCCGACTCGCAGGGATTCAACGGCCTGAACTGGGATATTAACGCCGACTGGAAACCGCTTGAACAGATAAAGCTCAACCTACACAGTTCACAACGAATAAAAGATCCCACCGACTCCGGCGGCTATATTCTGGTATCAAATTTCGGTCTGGGCTATGAGCACCACTGGCTGGTCGACAGGTTCTCCACTCTGGTTGATTACTCTTATATTACAGAGGATTACAAACACCAGACCAACGGACGCAAAGATCGATCAAACCTCGTGTCGCTCACCTTCAACTATGACTACCGTCCATCCGTTAATTTTCAGCTGAAGCTGCAATGGAACACGATGCATTCTAATAAAGAAAAAGATGCCTTTTATATTGGCCCGGACTATGACCATGAGGTCGAGCGCACGCTGGGCTACCACGACTCGGCCATTATTTTTATGACGCAGGTACAAATATGATCCTTAGCTATGGAAAACGGGCGGTGATTTCTCTTCTGGCGCTATGGCTGGCGGGCTGTTCGGCGCCGCCGCAGACGATCCGAACGCCGCCGGATGCCGTTTATCATCTGGACCAGGGAGATGAGATCAATATCGCGGTTTCCGGCGAGCAGGATCTCACTATGCGCGTAAAAATCGATAATAGCGGCAGCGTTGATTATCCTTATATAGGCTCCCTGATGCTGAAAGGGAAAACGCCTGAACAGGTCGGCAACGAAATTGCCGATAAGCTGCGCGGTAACTATCTGCAGGCGCCAATGGTGACCGTGAGCATTGCCGAATACCGTAAAATTTATCTGTTAGGCGAAGTCAAAAAACCGGACGGTTACGCCTGGGAACCGGGCTTAACCGCTGAAAAAGCCATTGCGCTGGCCGGCGGGTTTACCGATCGCGCCGATCGCCATGACATCCGCATTCGTCAGTTTCGCAGCGGTAAACTGCTGGAAAACGTCGCCGCCGACTCCGCCGTACAGGCCGGAGATACCATCATCATTGGCATGAGTTTCTTCTGATATGGCTATTTCATTAGTTGAAAATGGAAAGAAGAAAGAAGGCTTTATCGACTTCACGCCTTATTTCAACAAAATTAAGCACAAGCTGATCTGGTGCCTGGTAGTGGTGGTGGTGGCTGCCGCGGCGTCGTGGATCCTGACGCGCTTTATGTCATCCAGCTATACCGCAACCGCGACGGTGCTGTTTAAAGCGCAGTCGCAGGATGTTACCCCCCTGCCGCGGCTGGAAAACTATGATTCCACCCGCAGCGATTACTATGAAACCAAATACGCGCTGATGGGCTCCCGCGTGGTGCTGGAAGCCGCGGTAAAAGCGCTAAAGCTGGATCGGGACCCGGAATTTAACGGCGGGGACAATCTTGATGAGGCCGCGCGGGTCAATAATGCGCTGCGCGCCCTGCAAAAAAACCTGACCATCTCCGGCGTGCGCACCACGCAGCTGGTATCCGTTTCGATGGAGGCGAAATCGCCGCAAAAAGCCGCCGATATCGCCAACGGCGTGGCGCAGGCGTTTATCGATTACAGCCTGGCGCAGAAGCAGAAAATTTTACTTCAGGCCCAGGGCTGGAACGAGAAAATGATGGACGATCTGCGCGATAAGCTCGATCGCCAGAAAGCCGACATCGATGATTTTCTCAAACAAAACGGCCTGCTGACCTTTCGCAGCATGGATGGCTACGAGACCGAGCGCCTGGGGATCGTGATTAACCATCTGGCCGACGCCACCCAGCGCCGTCTGAAAGCGCAAACGGTGTGGGACAAAGTGCGCCGTCAGCAGGGAAAAGCGCCGGAAGCCATCATCTCGCTGCCGGAAATTTCCGGTCATCCGCAGATTCAGGATCTGCGTATCGCGCTGATCCAGACGCGGCGTAACTTATCGGAAGCGGCAAAACACTATGGCCCTAAGCATCCGAAATATCTTCAGGCTCAGGCCCAGCTGCAGGTCGTCAACGGGCAGATAGGCCAGGTGTTGGGGGAACTGCTTAACGGCTTACGCCAGCAGTATCAGATCGCGCTGGACGATGAACAGCACTATCAGCAGATGCTCAACGACCAGAAAGCCGACTTCCAGGCGCTGGGCGCCAGGCGCGACAAATACAACACCATGATGACCGCGCTGAACAAAACCGAAGAGCTGTATAAATCGCTGTATCAGCGGGCGAATGAGCAGAAGCTCTCCGAGAGCTTTTCGGTTCCCGATGAAGTGATCTACGATGCCGCCGTGCCGCCAAATCTTCCCTCTAAACCACAGCGCGGTCTGCTTATCGTGATGGCGACCCTGATGGCGCTGGCGCTGTACATCATGTACCTGATAGTCAGCACCGCGCTCGACAAAACGGTGAACAGCATCAGCGAACTTAAAGCCAAAACGGGCCTTGATGCCAGCGGTGAGTTTCCGCTGTTGCCTCAGGCGAACAGCGCGAAGCTGACGTTCCAGAACCTGCTGTATGCCGATATGCTCCACAGCCTGCGCCTGGCGCTGCTCGGCCAGAATACTCATAGCGGGACGATACTGGTGACCTCGGCGCAGGCAGATGCCGGCAGCAGCCTGATTGCCGAAATGCTGGCGTGGTCCGCCGCTAAGTCAGGCAAAACCTTGCTCATCGATGTAGATTATCTGGCAAGCGCGGGGCTCTCCGCGCGCTATCCTCAGCATAAAACAGGGTTCAGCGAGCGTCTTGATGGCCGCAGCGCCGCGTCCCAGGCGGTGGCCCCCCTTTCCGAGACGCTGGATTTTATGCCGCGAGGCGAACTCAGCGACTCAGCCCTGCTGCTGCTCACTTCTGAACGGCTCCCGGCGCTGCTGACGACGCTGCGGCAGACCTACGATTATCTGATTATTGATGCGCCATCGCTCGGGCTGGCCCAGGACGCCCTGCTGCTGGCGCCGCACGTCGATATCAGCCTGCTGGTGGTCAACGCAGGCGAGCAGGCGTCACGCATCCGCGACGCGCAACATCGTCTGCAAGCCGCCGCGCCAACGCCTGTCGCCACCATGCTTAACCGGGTGCAAGAAGAGGACCTGGAGACGCAGGAGGGCAAACGCCTGCCCGAGCGCGGCATGGGCGAACTGATTTCACCGAAGTAGCGATTATGAACTTAATTAAGAGTATTTCTTCAATCGCCAGCTCCTCGGTCCTCTCGCAGGCGATCGGCGCTTTTTCCGTATGGCTGATTTCCCATCGCTACGGCATGGCGGAAGTCGGGCACTATGCGATGATCTACAGCAACGTGCTGATTGGCGCGCAGGTTTGCACCTTTGCGTCGCAGCTGCTGATCCCGCGCCAGGAAGAGCATGAGCTGGGGCAGAACGTGGTGTTTTGCCTGCTGCAAAGCCTGCTTCTGGCGCTGCCGTGGGCGGTCATCACCGGACTGATATTCCATCTCAATATCGCGTTTCTCTACCTGCTCACCTTCGGCTATGCGCTGGTTTTGATCGCCGAGAACCTCTCGCTGCGCGGCGGTAACTATCAGTTCCTCACCTTCCAGCGTATCGCCGTGTCGCTGGTGGTGGCGATAGCTCTGCTGGCGATGCCGAATACCACGCTGTTCTATATTGCCTGGATGGCGGGCATTTTGCTGCTGCTCGGCCTCTGCCTGCTGCGTTTGTTTCGCTTCAGTACCCTGACGCCGGCGCACTTTTCACCACGGGCGAACGGCCTTTTTGCGCGCCAGCACTGGCAGCACCTCAGCCGCGTCGGCAGCGCGGAAGTGCTGGCGATGGCCAGCAATAACCTGCCGACGATGTTGATAAATATCTGGTTTTCACCGCTGGTCGCGGGCTATTTCTCGGTGGTGAGCCGCTTCTGTTTATCACCGGTGATGATTGTTGGTAACGCGGTGCGCAACTCCATCTTTTCAAAATGGTCGATGGATTTTCGCAACGGCACCTTTAACTATCCGGAGTACAAAAAGATTCGCCTGCTGCTGATGGCCGCGGCGCTGATCTGTATCCTTGGGATCTGGATTTTCTATCCGCTGGTCATGCGCCTGGGCTTCAGTCAGGAGTGGCTCAATTCCATTCCGACCTCACGCTATATGCTGCCCTATCTGTTCGCCGCGCTGGCCGTCAGTCCGCTGACCGTTATTGAGCTTATCTTTGGTTCTAAACGCTATTTTTTACGTATTCAGATCGAGCAGCTGCTGATTATTATCGTCGCTTTTATCGCGCTGCCTGAATTGGGCCAGCGCTATGAGATAGCCCTCCTGACGTTCTCCGTGCTGACCAGCATTCGCTATCTGTTCATCCTGCTGAAAATGAACAAACGGGCGCTACAGCTCTCCCGGCAGGAGCAGAAAATATGCAGCTAAACACTGGTCGCTATCTGGAGGTATTCGCGCTGACGACCATCGTCTTCTGCGGCACGATTCAGTATTTCACCGGCGTGGCAGCCGTGCTGTGGCTCCCCTTTTTCATGGTGCTGGTGATGGTGGTCCTGCTGATGATGCAAAGCCGGCCGCAGCCGCTGGCGCTTAGCGCGCGCGAGAAGGTGGTGCTGGCGCTGTATCTGACGTTTATCATCCTCAGCCTCTGCGCCACGGTTTTACAATCCGGCATCGTTACCGCCATCGTCGGCTTCAAAAATGAACTGGCCCTGTCGCTGGTGATGTTTTGCATGCTGCTCGGCATGTTTCGCGAGTCGCAGCTGCACCGCCTGACCCGGCTATTTTACTGGCTGTTCTACGTCCAGTTCCCGCTGGCTATCTATCAGGTGCTGGTGGTGGTGCCAAAACGCGTGGCTTTGCGCGGCGAGGATGAAAAGTGGGATTCGGTGGTCGGCACGTTTGGCGGCGACCCAATGGGCGGCGGCAATACCGCGGCCATGGGGATGTTCTGCCTGCTGATTATGCTGCTGAAGGTGTCCGAATTTAAGCACGGTATCTGCTCGTTCAAGTCGATGGCGGCGCATATCGTGCTGGCCTTTTTCCTCTGCGTGGTGGGCGAGGTAAAGTTCGTGATTCTGCTGTCGCCTTTCTTACTGGCGCTGCTGTGGATCATGCCCGCTTACGTCAGCGGCATCAGCAAAGTCACCCTGCGCTCGTTGATGATTATCGCCGCCGGAATGGTGGTGCTAATTTTTGCCGCTATCACCATTCTGGCGTCCAATTACTCGTCGGCCTTCGGCGGGGACCCGACCAAAAGCGCGCTCTCGGTATTTATCGATTCCCTCGGCTATATCTTTGATACCAATTACATTATGGAAAGCGGCGAGCTCGGCCGGTTTACCACTATTTTCTTCTGGCTCCAGCATAACGAGCTTTTTGGCCCCGGCGGGATGCTGTTTGGCTACGGTCTGAACGCCACCAACAGCGGCAGTACCGTCTCCCCCGGCTATATTGGCGCCTGGTATCATCTGATACTCGACTCCACCGCGCTGAGCATGATGCTGTGGGAAGTCGGTATTATCGGCGTGATCTTATTTATCGCCATGATTGCCGCTATTCTCATCGGCATGCGGCCCAAAGAGACCTTTTCCCGCTACGATCTCAAACGGGAAGATTTACAGCTGCTCAGCTCCGCGCCTGCGTTTTACGTCTTTGCCATTGGCTGTTTGCTCAGCCTTCCCTACAGCCAGATCCTGATGATCATTCCCATGCTACAGTTTTTATTATGGCTGGCCCTCGGGGCGCTTATTGTCATTCATCGTTCCGTCCGTCTGAACTCCGGTACCCAATATGAATAAAACGCCATCAATTACCGTCAGCATTAAGACCCTCAACGAAGCGCAGGGTATTGAAAAAACGATCGACAGCGTCCGCAAGCAATTGCAGCCTTACCCGCATCAGATTATCGTCGCCGATAGCCTGTCCACCGATAATACCCGCGAGCTGGCCGTCGCCAAAGACGCGATGGTGGTCTGCCTCGATAACGCGAAAGATCGCTGCTGCGGCGTGGGCCACCAGCTGGGCTGGTTATTCAGCGAAGGGGACTATCTGCTGCTGCTGGACGGCGATATGGAGCTGGAGCCGGGTTTTCTCGACACCGCCGTGGCGTTTCTTGAAACGCATCCCGAATATGCGGGCGTGGCGGGCAGCGTCGAGATGGATGACGCCGCTAACTATGAGTTTAAATCACGCAAGCAGCGTCTGCATCTTATCTATCCGCAGGGCGATACCGATCATCTTGGCGGCGGCGGCCTTTACCGCCGTTCGGCAATCGAGAAAATTGGCTATCTGACCAATCTTAACCTTCACGGTTATGAAGAAGCCGAATTGGGGATCCGCTTGCAGGCCGCGGGCTATAAACTCCACCGCCTCGCCGCGCCCTATTTTAGCCATGCGTCCTATACTATGCCGACATTTAAAATGCTGACCTATCGCTGGAAGAACGGTTTTTTATGGGCGCCGGGTGAGCTATTACGCAACTGCTGGGGGAAAAAGCATTTCCCCGCCGCGCTTAAGATTGTTCGCAACGAACTGATATTCACGCTGTATATCCTGGTATTGATTATTTGCCTCCTGTCGTTCAATCCCGGGGTGATTTTTATCGCCCTGCTTCCGCTGCTGGCGTTTATCGCGCTGAAGGCGATTAAAAATAAGTCGCTGCGGGACGGCCTCCAGAGCGTGATCAACTTATCGTTATTTTCCGCAGGTATGGTGCGAGGCCTGCTTAACTCCGTTCGCGATCCGCTGAAACAACCCGCCGTGACCGTCTCCAACCCAAAACATATCCAGACAGAACATGAAAATATTATTCGTTAATAAATTCTTTTTTATTAAGGGCGGAGCGGAAACCGTTTTTTTCCAGGAGCGAGACGCCATGCTGCAAGCGGGCTATCAGGTTGTCGACTTCAGCATGCAGCATGCGGAAAATAAGCCTTCGCCCTGGGAAAGCTTCTTCGTACATAACGTGGATTATCATCAAAGCCACGGGCTGACGGGCAAGCTCAAAGCGGGCATCGACTTTATCTACAACGCTGAGGCCTGCAATAAACTCAACACCCTGCTGCTGGAGCAGCGCCCGGATATTGTGCACTTTCATAATATCTACCACCAGCTGACGCCCGCCTTGATTGGCGTCGCTAAGCGCTTTGGCTGCAAAACCGTACTGACGGCGCACGATTATAAAATCGTCTGCCCATCGTACACCATGCTACGCGATGGCCACGTCTGCGATGACTGTCTTACCGGTTCGGTGAGCAATGCCTTTCGCCATCGTTGCCAGCAGGGCGATACCTTTAAAAGCCTGCTGCTCTCGCTTGAGGCCTACTGGCAAAAGTTCGCGCAAAATTACGCCATGCTCGATTGCATTATCGCTCCCAGCGAATTTATGCGTCAGACGCTGCGGCGTAAATTACCCAGATCGCGGATCGATGTGATCGTCAACGGTATTGATGCCAGCACCACGATCCCGGGCGATACGGCGGGGGATTATTTCCTCTATATTGGCCGCTTGAGCCGTGAGAAAGGCGTGGCCACCCTGGCGCTGGCGCAGCAAAAAATGCAGCAGTCCATGCCGCTGAAAATCGTCGGCGATGGCCCTCTCGGCAGCGACCTGCGCGCCCGCTTTAGCGGTCCGGAATTTCTCGGCTATATGCGCCACGGAGACGCGCTCAACGCGTTGATTCGCGGCGCGCGGGCGGTGATCGTCCCTTCCGAATATTATGAAAACTGCTCGATGTCGGTGCTGGAGGCCATGGCGTTCGGTCGCCCCGTCGTCGGCGGCAATATCGGCGGCATTCCGGAGCAAATTCGCGATGGCATTGATGGCTATCTGGTGGAACCCGGGGATGCCGACGCGCTGGCGCGCATCATGGATAGCCTGGCCGCCAATCCGCAGCAGGCGCGTGAAATGGGCATCAACGCACGCCAGCGTTTAGAGGAGAAATACGATCTCGCCCGGCATATGCAGGTTCTGCAGGAACTCTATCAGCAGCTCGTGGGGGAAGCGAAATGAAGCTCAAAGTGACGGTGCTTGGCACCCGCGGTATTCCGAACGTCCAGGGCGGCGTTGAGACCCATTGCCAGAATCTTTATCCAGAAATCTATCACCAGAATCACGCCGATATCTGCGTCATTGCCCGCTCACCGTACGTGGACTATCGCCGTAGCGAATATAAAGGCGTGCGGTTGAAAAGCCTGTGGGCGCCCAAAAGCCGTAAATTCGAAGCCATTATTCACTCTACGCTGGCCGCCTTCACTACCCTCTTTGACGGCTCAAATGTGGTTCACGTTCACGCGGTCGGCCCAGGCCTGGTGGTCCCGCTGCTGCGCCTGCTCGGCAAGCGCGTCGTTTTTACCCACCACGGCCCGGACTACGATCGCCAGAAGTGGGGCAAAATGGCGAAAGAGATGCTGCGCCTCGGTGAGAAATGGGCGGTGAAATATGCCAACGAGGTTATTGTTATCTCGGAAGTGATTAATACGCTCATTAAGACCAAACACGGCCGTACCAACGCTAACGTGATCTATAACGGCGTGCGCCAACCGCAGCTTCCCGCCGAAGAGACGCGACGGGCCACGCTGAATCAGTATTCGCTGGAAGCCGGACAATACGTTGTCGCCGTCGCCCGTTTTGTGGAAGAAAAAGGGCTGCACGATCTGCTTGCCGCCTACAAAGCCTCGAACTGTTCGCTGCCGCTGGTGCTTATTGGCGATGCCGACCATCCCGATGAGTACAGCGAGCGGCTGAAGAAGCAGGCGGCCGAAACCCCGGGAGCGATCATGACCGGTTTTATTAGCGGCGATCCGCTGCACACTTTGTTCTCACAGGCCGGGCTTTTTGTTCTACCGTCTTATCACGAAGGGCTGCCCATTGCCCTGCTGGAGGCCATGTCCTGGTCACTGCCGGTTATCGTCAGCGATATCCCGGCCAACCTCGAGATTGGCCTGCCTGCCGAGGTCTATTTTCCGACGGGCAATGTCGCCGCGCTGGCGCAAAAGCTCCAGTCCTGGCGCGGCGAGGAGACCGCGGATTACAGCCAACTGATGCCCAAATACCGCTGGCCGGACATTGCGGCAAAAACCGCTCAGGTCTATCAGCGTTTAACGAATAAGAGTCAACCGTGACTAAATCAACATCCGACCTGGTCGTCGAGCGCTTTTATTCCGCGCTTGACCCGGAAACAGAAACCTCACTCACGCCGGAGCAAAAGCGCGGTATTGAACAGGCGCTGGTGAGATCGAGCCTGGCCTCGCGCCATCGCATTGATTTTCGCCATAGTTTTCCTTTTCTGCATCGCCGCTATTTCGTGGTCTTTTTATGCGGCCGCGATCTGCGCAAAATTCCGCGAGAGAGTACGCTGCTCGGGCGTATATTCTCCACCCTGGCGATTACCATCGCCGTGCTGTTCGCCATTCTTGCGGTGCTGCTGGCGCTCTATATGCTGAAATCCGCGCTGGGTATCGATGTGTTTAAAAACTTCCACGTCGGTATCTGGACGTGGTTTGTGAACCTCCACGATAAAGTGAATTAACGATGAGCTCTTTTTCGCTGCGCCGCGCCGCGCTGCTTGTGGCGCTACTGCTGGCCGGAGTCATACCCTCAGCGGCAGTGCTGGCTGAACGCACGGTTATCACCCCGCCGGCCTTTACCGGTCTGTTGACGAACCCAGGGATCGGCGTGGCCAGTTTCCACGATGGTTATGGCCAGAAGCCTTCTCTGAAAGAGTATCCGGACACCGGGTTTGAATACGATCGCTTTTACTGGAGCGATCTGGAGCCTGAAGAAGGCGTCTATGATTTTGCGCCGATCGATCGTGCTTTCAGCGTCGCCGCCCGGCATCAGCCGGCGATGAACGTCGGATTGCGTTTCATGGCGCTCGATGAACCGCAATCGGGCTCGAAAATCCCCGCCTGGCTTATCAAAAAAGGCATTCAGGGACAATGGGTCGAAAATGGCAAAACCTTTGTACCGGACCTCAGCGATCCGACCTTTATCGCCTATGCGCAAAAGCTGCTTAACGCCCTCGGCGCGCGTTATGACGGCAATCCGAACCTCGGGTTTGTCGATATCGGCATGGTGGGTTCGTGGGGGGAATGGCACAACTCCAATTTCCCTGACGTTGCGCCGTTGCTGGAAAAGTACGCTCCGGAGCAGCTCAATCGCTACGTTGATATGCACTTCAGCAGTTTCCCGAAAACGCCCAAAATCATGTTAATCAGCGGCGGTAATTCGCTGGCCTGGGCCAGCCAAAAAGGCGCGGGGTGGCGCGCGGATTGCTGGGGAGACTGGCATAACTTTTCCGCAGAGTGGAGCCACATGCGCGATGACTATCCTCAACGCCTGGCCGCGGCGCAGACGGCGTGGTCCGGATTTAATGATAGCTGGCAGCACGCCCCCGTTAGCCTGGAAATTTGCGGTTATATGGCGGAGTGGGAAAGCGTGCGGCACTATACCCGCGAAGAGGTCCAGGCAAGCTTCGACTGGGCATTAGCGCAGCACGCCAGTACCCTGAATCTGAAATCGCGTCCGGTGCCGGCAGCGTATCGCGATATCGTTGATAGCGCGTTATTGCGAATCGGCTACCGCTACCGGGTGGGTCAGCTGGAATGGGATACGCCCGTACGCAGCGGCATGCCGCTTACGCTAAACGTCACCTGGCGTAACGACGGCGTCGCGCCAGCCTATCTCCCGTACCTTGTGCAATGGCGGATAGTCAATGACGCCGGAACTACCGTTACGCAAATCAAAACGGCGGATGACGTTCGCCAGTGGCTGCCCGGCGAACATCACAGCAGCGCTACGCTGCCGCTGCCTGCCGGACTCCCGGGCGGCCAATATCGTCTGGAAGCGGCTCTGACCAATTATCAGGGCCAGCCGCGTATTCAACTCGCTAACGAAGGTAAAACCGGTGATGGATGGTATTCACTGGCTTCGTTTAACCTTAAGGAATAACCATGTTTGAGGCTATCAGGCTGGTCGCCCGGGAAATCAAATCCTGCGGCGGCATAAAAGCGAAAATCGCGGTTCTGCTTTATCGTCTGGCGACGCTCTATCGCAGCCGTAATCCTCTGTGGAAGATCTGCGGGATCCCCTTCGTTATTCTCAATATCGTGATTAACGAGTGTTTATTTTGCATTGAGCTGCCGTGGCGAGCGCGCATTGGCTATGGGCTGAAGCTGTATCATCCGCACTGCATCGTGATTAATCGGGGAACGGTCATCGGCCAGAACTGCACCCTGCGCCAGGGCGTCACGATTGGCAGCGTGACCGATAGTCAGGGCCGTGAGGGCGATAGCCCGCGCATCGGCGATAACGTCGAATTTGGCGCCCACGCCGTGGTGATTGGCGCGGTCACGCTGGGCGACAACGTCAAGGTTGGGGCAGGCACGGTGGTGACCAAAGATCTGGCCGCAGGAATGATTGCCGTCGGTCAACCCTGTCGGATATTAAACGGTATTTAGCGCGGGTTTGCCAGGGAAGGAAACCCGCGCTGGTCGAAACGCGGGTTTTATTGCGAGCAGGATGACAGCCGCTGACCGGAACTCAGGCTCTCAGCTTAACCGGTTCGCTAAAATCATCGGCGGGCTCCAGCTTAAGACTGAACGTCGCCAGTAACGCTTCGGCTCGTTCGTGAAAACCACGTAGCGTCTTTTCAAGCTTTTCAGTGACTTCAGGATCGTCAATCGCGACCGGACGCCAGACGCCCTCTTTGTCGAACAATCCAAACTGATAGCTATAGGTGAAGCGCGATTCCTGCGCTTCCATCTCCATCCACCATCCCCAGAACTCGCGTTTTTCAGGCGCTGGTTTTACGTTGACGCAAACAGCCAGGCAATCGAAAAAGAAGCGGTTGTCTTCACATTGCTCCTCACGGATGTAAGGGCCAAGCGCCGTGAATTTCTTAATCAGCTTACTCTTCAGGTGTCCACTCGGTAACGTCATTGCGATCTCCTTTAGTGATGCCATGACGTTACCAAATCGATAGAATTTAGCAATATATTAACTAAATCTATGGCTAATCCAGCGGGCGATCTGCCGCAGCGCGTGATCGAAATTGCGATAGACCGGATTGAACGGGATCTCCAGCAGCTTGCCGTCGGATGATGATGAAGTAATCAGCCGCGACTCCTCCTCCGGGCTGAACGGATCGTCTTTCCAGAAGCCTGAGAGCATCGGCGTGGGGCAGCGGCGCCCCAGCAGCCCCTGAACCTTCAGGGAATAGCGGTTAAGCTCAACGCGCAGCGCGTCGTCGGAAGCGTCATGCATCCCCAGCCGCGAAGCCAGAACGTCAAGATACATCTCCGGCACCCGCCCCTGATGCAGCGGGTCCACCAGCAGGCCGTGTACCACCGGCCCCAGGCAGGCCACCGCCTTCAGGCGCTGGGACTCAAGATAGCCCAGCCGCACGGCGATATTCGCGCCGAAACGGAAACCAAAGGCGGCCACGCGGGTATGATCGACCCAGGGCACATTAGCCAGATGCTGCAGCACATACTGGTGCAGCAGACTGGTATCCTGGGTCAGCTTGCATTTTGAGGAGAAACCGATGGAAGGCATATCCACGGTCAGCATAGCGATACCCAACGGCGCAAAATAGTTTTCATACAGGTTGTAATAGTCGGTCTGTAGCGCGTCAAGCCCGCCGCACATCAGTACCGTCGGGAACGGCCCATCGCCTGGCGGCATATGCAGGAAACCGGTGATCGGCGCGGCGCCGGGGATAGAGAACTCCAGCTCTCGCAGCTTGCCGGGCAAGCGCTGAGCGGCTTCTTCATAAGCCCGGTATGCCAGCACCTGCGCCTGTTCCGCCAGCTCATCGCCCTTGATGTGCGGATAGGCGGCAATGCTGTAAAGGTTTGCCGCATGGAGCCAGTGACGACCGCTCACGAGCAGATTCTCTTCCTGACCGGCCTTCTGCTGCCAGTCCATCGCCTGTTTGGCCCATTCAAAGATCCAGTTGCCGCCGCGATAGCCAACGACCGTATCGTAAAGCTCCGGGTCGGTTCGCTCGGCATCGCTCATGACGATGCGCGCCTGCACGTCGAGGATTTCCTGCGGCGTCACGCCACGCCAGATCCACATCAGGCGGTTAATCAATCGATACCAGTGATCAACGTGATTACCGCTGAGCGCAGACTGGATCGGTTGCTGCGCTCCGGTATTAAACCGACGCACCAGCGTGGAGGTTTCCGGATGTTTGAATCGGGGTTTAAACAGCGTTTCGCTAAGGTTAGCCTGGGACATGTGCAGCCTCCATCATGTTGCCACTGAAGCTATTGTAACCTGCGCAAGGGTAAAAAAAACCACGCCCGGCAAAACCGGGCGTGGTAATTAGCATTTATGCTGGAAATTAACGACCTGCGATAGGCGGTACGAACACCACGCCCATATCCCACGGCTGTTCAATCCAGGTATCCTGAGGAATATCAACAACATAATCATCAACCAGCGGGCGACCGGCCGGTTTTGCGAAGATAGTGACAAAATGTGCTTTCGGATACATTTCGCGGATGGCTACGGCGGTACCGCCGGTGTCGACGAGGTCATCGATCACGATAAAGCCTTCGCCATCGCCTTCCGCACGTTTCAGCACGGTCAGTTCACGCTGATTATCGTGGTCATAGCTTGAGATGCAAACGGTATCAACATGACGAATACCCAGTTCACGCGCCAGTAGTGCTCCCGGTACCAGACCGCCGCGGCTAACGGCAATAATGCCTTTCCACTGTTCAACCGGCAGCAGGCGAGTTGCCAGCTTGCGGGCGTGAATCTGCAACATGTCCCAGGTGACGACGTATTTTTCGCTCATGTGAAGTGTCCCAGCCTGTGTAATACGGCTTAAATAATGTTCGAGGGGGAAAATGGTTGCGCGAGATTATAGAGATCTGACGCGCTAAAAACCAGCGTTAAGCGGCCACGACGACTCTTTTTACGTGGTTTACACTACCAGAGTACACGGAAAGTGGTATTCTCAACCCCATCGCGCAAGCCCGGGCTTGTAGTGTATTTGATTGCTAACCCCTCGATCTGCAAACGACTTTTGCAGGTGATTGTAAGGAGACTTATCGTGTCTGAACTGTCTCAATTATCCCCGCAGCCGCTGTGGGATATTTTTGCCAAAATCTGCTCTATTCCTCACCCCTCCTATCACGAAGAACAGCTCGCTGAGCACATCATGGGCTGGGCAAAAGAAAAAGGCTTACACGCGGAACGCGACCAGGTTGGCAACATTCTGATTCGTAAAGGCGCGACTGCCGGTATGGAAAACCGCAAACCGGTTGTGCTGCAGGCGCACCTCGATATGGTGCCGCAGAAAAACAACGATACCGTTCATGACTTCGCTAAGGACCCGATTCAGCCGTACATCGACGGCGAGTGGGTCAAAGCGCGCGGCACCACCCTGGGCGCCGACAACGGTATCGGCATGGCTTCCGCGCTGGCGGTACTGGCTGACGACAACGTGGTTCACGGCCCGCTGGAAGTGCTGCTGACCATGACGGAAGAAGCCGGTATGGACGGCGCGTTTGGCCTGCAGGCCAACTGGCTGCAGGCGGATATCCTGATCAACACCGACTCCGAAGAAGAAGGTGAGATTTACATGGGCTGCGCGGGGGGTATCGACTTCACCTCTGACCTGGCGCTGACCCGTGAAGCCGTTCCGGCCGGTTTCCAGAGCTTTAAGCTGACCCTTAAAGGACTCAAAGGCGGCCACTCCGGCGGCGAGATCCACGTTGGTTTAGGTAATGCCAACAAGCTGCTGGCACGCTTCCTCGCAGGCCATGCTGAAGAGCTGGATCTGCGCCTGGTCGATTTCAACGGCGGCACCCTGCGCAACGCGATCCCGCGTGAAGCGTTCGCGACAGTCGCCGTGGCCGCGGATAAAGCGGACGCGCTGAAAGCGCTGGCTAATGAGTACCAGGCGATCCTGAAAAACGAGCTGGCGGCCAAAGAGAAAAACCTGACTGTGCTGCTGGAGTCGGTTGCTAACGAGCAGCCTGCGCTGACGGCCCAATCTCGTGATACCTTTGTGCGTCTGCTGAACGCCACGCCAAACGGCGTCATCCGCAACTCTGATGTGGCAAAAGGCGTGGTGGAAACCTCGCTGAACGTCGGCGTGGTGACCATGACCAGCGACAACGTGCAGATTCACTGCCTGATTCGCTCGCTGATCGACAGCGGCAAAGATTATGTCGTGAGCATGCTGGATTCGCTGGGCAAGCTGGCCGGTGCGAAAACCGAAGCGAAAGGCGCCTACCCGGGCTGGCAGCCGGACGCCAACTCGCCGGTGATGCATCTGGTGCGTGAAACCTATCAGCGTCTGTTCAACAAGACGCCGAACATCCAGATTATCCACGCGGGCCTGGAGTGCGGTCTGTTCAAAAAACCGTATCCGGATATGGACATGGTTTCTATCGGGCCAACCATCACCGGTCCTCACTCCCCGGATGAGCAGGTTCATATCGAAAGCGTGGGCCAGTACTGGACGCTGTTGACTGAACTGCTGAAATCCATTCCGGCGAAGTAAGACAACACAGGCCCACTCCGCAGAGAGTGGGCCTTTTCTTTATAAAATGACCGAGCGAAAGCACGCCGTGCCGATTGTGGTAACCGCATCCGGGCATACCTGTCACGCGCTGTATGTGGGGTCGATTTGCCGCCGCATCAAATAATTAAGAAATTGTTCACCCCGCGCCGTCACTTCCTGTGGCTGCATAACGGTGAAGCCGTGACGCGCAAAAAAGGGCTTTGCCGTAATACTGGCCTCTACCGTATAAACGCGCTCAGGAAGCTGCCTCAATAGCGTATTGAGCAGCGCGCTGGCGACGCCCTGGCGGCTATAGTCGGGAGAGACAAATAGTAAATCGATATAGTCATCCACGGCGGTAATAAACCCGACCGGCGAGGCATCATTTATTGCCACCAGTACGCGTGACGCCGCGAGTTTTTGCCGCCAGCGGGCTTCATCAACCTGCGCCCAAGCGGCAATTTGCCGGGGGGAATAGTCGGCGCTGGCGGTCTCTTTAACGGCGCGTAAAAATAGTGCGCATAGCGCCGGAAAATCCCGCTCTTCGTACATTCTTATCGTTAACATCGTTACAATCCCAAAACGAGTTGCCGCTCCAGCTGCGGATCAAGCAGCGTCACGTGCAGCCCCACCAGCCTTACTCCCCGACCTCCGCGCCGCTCGTGCCAGGCTTTATGCGCGGTAGAAATCAAATCATCTTTATTCAGCCGGGGCCAGACATGTTCCTGGGTGGTGAGCTGAAAATCATTAAACTTCAGCTTGACCCCCTGACGGGCAATCAGCAAATCCGGTTTAACCTTCGCCAGTCGCCGTTCCAGCTCCGGGTAGAGGTTCTCAATAATCGATTCACACTCCGCCCATTCGTGGATATCTTCTATCAGGGTTCGTTCAACGCCCACCGATTTGCGCTGGCGCTCGCTGCTGATTTCTCGTTCATCAATCCCCTGGCTGCGTTCCCACAGTATCCGCCCAAATTTACCAAAGCGCTTGAGCAGCATCGCCAGATCGCTGTTCTGCACATCTTCACAGGTCCTCAGCCCCATGCTCTCGAGCTTCGCGGCGGAAACCTTGCCGACGCCAGGGATCTTCGATAGCGGCAACGTTTTGACAAACTCCGCGACCTGATGCGGCGCAATAACAAACTGACCGTTGGGTTTATTCAGATCCGAGGCGATTTTTGCGAGAAATTTTACCGGCGCAATTCCTGCGGAGGCGGTCAAATTTAGCTCACGATGGATGGTCTCGCGGATCTCCTGCGCCATCAGCGTCGCCGACCCCTGACAATGAACGCTGTCGCTAACGTCGAGATAGGCTTCGTCCAGCGATAATGGTTCGATTAACGAGGTATAGCGGGAAAAAATCTCCCGGATATGGTTCGACGCCTCTTTATAGGCGTCAAAGCGGCCGGGAAGCAGCGTCAGGTGGGGGCAAAGTTTGAGCGCGGTGGCGGTTGGCATGGCGCTGCGCACGCCGAATTTACGCGCCGGATAGTTAGCCGTACTGATAACACCGCGCTGCACCCGACTGCCGCCAATGGCAATAGGGATGTCGCGCAGTGCCGGGTTGTCACGCATTTCCACCGCCGCGAAGAAGCAGTCCATATCAACGTGGATGATTTTACGCATAGCCAAACCTTAGACTGTACATGCATACAGTATAGCAAAATACGGCGAAATTTAATCTTTTTAAATCCACTATCCTGAAAAACGTGCTACAACATAAAAATGCAATAAATATAAGTTACTTTTCATATAGTTATATGAGCATATAAGGTGAATGCAATCATGAAATCAATACTTACTGCGCTTGGTTTGCTTATTGCCAGCAGCGCCTGCGCCGCGCCGCAGCTCATTGCGCATCGGGGAGGCACCGGCGATGCGCCGGAAAATACTCTTCCGGCGATAAAACTTGCGCTGGAGAATAAGGCCGAGGCGATTTGGATAACGGTACAATTAAGCCAGGATGGCGTTCCGGTCTTATATCGCCCGAGCGATCTGTCCGCGCTGACTGACCATACGGGGAAAATCTCAAGCTTCAGCGCAGCCGAGCTGACCCGTATGGACGCGGGATGGACATGGGGCGGTGAAACTCACCCCTGGCGCGGTAAAAACGCAACCATTCCAACGCTGCAATCGGTACTGGAACAGTGGCCGCAGACCTTCTTTTACATCGATATCAAATCACCTGATGCAGATCCGGCCATCATGGCGGCGCGTCTTAGCGAAGTACTGCAAAAGACCAATAGCCTCTCGCGCGTACGGGTGTATTCAACGGAAGACCGCTATATCGCGGCGCTGCCAGCATCTATCCCCCATTTCGTCAGCCGGGGCGAAACGCGAACGAAGCTGGCTAATATTTCGCTTAGCCACCAGTGCCAGCCAACTGCGGCGTCGGGCAATGAATACTGGTACGGTCTGGAGCTGAAACGCAAGGTAGAAATAGTGGAGAAGTTCACGCTGGGCGAAGGCGTATCGCCAGCCACGCTCACCTGGGATAAAGAAGCTATGGACTGTTTCCGCTCACAGGGCAAAGCCCATATTGTCTTCTTCGGCATTAATAGTGCCGATGATTTTCGTACCGCAAGCGAACTTGGCGCCGACGGCGTGATGGTAGACTCGCCGGCGAAAGCGAAAACCTGGTAAATCAAAAAAGGCCGCACGGTGCGGCCTGCTGATTATAGGATGCGATCCTGCTTGCGCTGCGCTTCGCGAGCCAGGCGTTTTTTGCGCGCATCGCAGGGCTCAGGACAGTCGCAGACCTTTTCCATACCCAGCGATGAGATCCCGCCGCAGCTGCCCTGAATACTTTTGCGCTTGATCAGATAACCAAGCGACATTCCCAGGATAACCAGCGCGAAAATCACGAAGGTCGCGACAAATACCGTCAGCATCATCAGCCTCCAAAATCGTCCAGCATGATGTTTTCATCCTCAACGCCGAGATCTTTAAGCATTTTAATGACCGCGGCGTTCATCACCGGCGGCCCGCACATGTAGAATTCACAATCTTCCGGCGCCGGGTGATCGCGCAGATAGTTTTCATACAGAACGTTATGAATAAAGCCGGTATGGCCGGTCCAGTTATCTTCCGGCTGCGGATCGGAGAGCGCCACGTGGAAGGTAAAATTCGGGTTTTCCCGCGCCAGCTGCTCGAATTCGTCATCATAGAACATTTCTCGCAGAGAGCGCGCACCGTACCAGAAGCTGATTTTACGTTTGCTGTGCAGTCGCTTAAGCTGGTCGAAAATATGCGAGCGCATCGGCGCCATCCCCGCTCCGCCGCCGATAAAGACCATCTCAGCATCCGTTTCTTTGGCAAAAAACTCCCCAAACGGCCCGGAAATCGTCACTTTATCGCCCGGCTTCAGCGACCAGATATAGGAGGACATGATCCCCGGAGGCGCATCAGGTACCTGCGGCGGCGGCGTTGCGATACGCACGTTGAGCATGATGATACCCTTCTCTTCCGGATAGTTAGCCATGGAGTAGGCGCGTAGCGTTGGCTCTTTCACGTCAGAGACGTAGCGGAAAAGGTTAAATTTATCCCAGTCGCCGCGATACTCGTCCGGAACGTCAAAATCGGCATAGGCAACCTTGTGCGAGGGGCATTCGATCTGAATATACCCGCCGGCCCGGAACGGAACCGCGTCACCGTCCGGCACGCGCAGCTTCAGCTCCTTGATAAAAGTGGCTTTGTTATCGTTCGAGATAACTTCACACTCCCACTTCTTAACGCCAAAAATCTCCTCCGGCAGCTCAATTTTCATGTTCTGCTTCACCGCGACCTGGCAGGCCAGACGGCAGCCCTCTCTCGCCTCACGCTTGGTGATATGAGACAGTTCGGTAGGCAGAATATCACCGCCGCCCTCTTTCACCGTCACCCGGCACTGGCCGCAGGAGCCGCCGCCGCCGCAGGCGGATGAAACAAAGATACCGTTGCTGGAGAGCGTATTCAGCAGCTTGTCGCCGGCCGGAGTACGAATTTGTTTATCCGCTTCGTTATTGATTTCAATGACCACGTCGCCCGCATTCACTAATTTCGAACGCGCGGCCAGTATCAGCCCCGATAGTACCAGGACGATCAGCGTGAACATCACTACGCCAAGAATTATTTCCATACTTTCCGCCCTTATAGCTGCACACCGGAGAATGACATAAAGCCCAGCGCCATCAGACCCGTGGTAATAAAGGTGATCCCTAACCCGCGCAGACCCGCAGGCACGTTTGCGTATTTCATTTTTTCACGAATGCCCGCCATCGCCACAATTGCCAGCAGCCAGCCGATGCCGGAGCCAAAGCCGTAAACGATGGATTCGGTGAAGTTATAGTCACGCTGCACCATGAAGGAGACGCCGCCAAAGATCGCACAGTTGACGGCGATCAGCGGCAGGAAGATCCCCAGCGCGTTATAGAGCGTCGGGAAGTACTTATCGAGGATCATCTCCAGGATTTGCACCAGCGCGGCAATCACGCCAATAAAGGTGATAAAGTTCAGAAAGCTTAAGTCGACGCCTTCAACCAGCGCACCGTCGCGCAGCACCAGGTTATACACCAGATTATTGATCGGCACCGCCAGCCCAAGTACGACCGTTACCGCCACGCCGAGTCCGAAAGCGGTCGAGACCTTTTTCGATACCGCGAGGAAAGTACACATCCCAAGAAAGAAGGCCAGCGCCATATTTTCAACAAACACGGCGCGGACAAACAGGCTAATATAATGAGCCATAATCGGTTACTCCTTTTCCTGCTGTTCAGGCTTCCAGCTGCGCACCGCCCAAATCAACAAACCGATAATGAAGAACGCACTGGGCGCCAGAAGAAACAGACCATTTGGCTGGTACCAGCCGCCGTTCTGCACCGTTTCCAGCACGGTAATACCGAATAGCTTACCACTGCCGATCAGCTCTCTCAGGAAACCGACGATGATTAGGATCGCCCCGTATCCCAGACCGTTGCCAATACCGTCCATAAAGCTCGCCAACGGCGGCGACTTCATGGCATAGGCTTCGGCGCGCCCCATCACGATACAGTTAGTGATGATCAAACCGACGAAAACCGAAAGCTGTTTCGAGATCTCATAGGCAAACGCGCGTAGCACCTGATCGACGACGATAACCAACGAAGCGATAATCGCCATCTGTACAATGATGCGCACGCTATTCGGAATGTGGTGGCGAATCATGGAGATAAACATGCTGGAGAATGCCGTAACCAGCGTCACCGCGATGGTCATTACAAAAGCGGTCTCCAGCTTGGTGGTCACCGCCAGCGCGGAGCAGACGCCCAGTACCTGCAGAGTGATAGGGTTATTAGCGATAAGCGGCCCCACCAGCACGCGCTTCATTTCTTTCATGTCGCCCAAATCAGCCATTATTCAGCTCCCCTTCTCGCACCTTTTGCAGGAATGGACCAAAGCCCAGTTTGCCCATCCAGAAATCAAAGCTATGCTGCACGCCGTTTGACGTCAGCGTTGCGCCCGACAGGCCATCAACGGCGTGCAGGTCGCCAGGACGCGCGCCGCCTTTGACGATTCTCAGCGCAGGCATCCCTTTATCATCAAGCACCTGTTTACCGACGAACTGCTGGCGCCAGTTGGGGTTTTCAATTTCCCCGCCCAGCCCCGGCGTTTCACCGTGATCGTAATAGGTGATCCCTTTGACCGTGCGGCCATCGGTTTCCAGCGCCACAAAAGCGTACATCACCGACCACAGGCCGTTACCGTAAATTGGCAGTACCACTTCCTGAATCTGCTGCTTTTCATCGCGCACCAGGTAAATTTCAGCAATATTACTGCGGCGTTTGATACCGGCAGGATCCTGGCTCGCCTCCAGCTGTAGGCTCTGCTGAGGATCTTTCAGGGCCTGGGCCTGATTAAACTTGCCCGGATCTTTATCCAGCAGCTCACCGCTGGCTAAATCGACTAAACGCGGAGAGATATGGGCCTTAAAAATGTCAGCCACTTCATCTGCGCTCATTCCCTGCTTCATCAGACCGGCAACCGCCAGGATATTGCGCTGTTTATCGAGAGCGCGCTGCTCCTGCTGGCGTGATTTTAGCCCCACGGCAGAACCGGCGACCACAATTGAGCAGACCAGACAAAGCACCAGCACCACCAGCAGCGTTTTGCCGATGCTATCGTTACTTTTATTCTCAGCCACGCGATTTCCTCCGCTTAATATTGGCCCGCACCACCAGGTAATCAAACAGCGGCGCGAAGAGGTTGGCGAAGAGGATCGCCAGCATCATTCCTTCCGGATAGGCCGGGTTGACCACGCGAATCAGGACGCACATCACGCCGATCAGCAGGCCGTAGCTCCATTTACCTTTATCCGTAAACGACGCGGACACCGGGTCCGTCGCCATAAACATCATGCCGAAAGCAAAACCGCCGAGCACCAGATGCCAGTACCACGGCATGGCAAACATCGGGTTGGTATCAGAGCCTATAAAGTTAAACAGCGTCGCGGTGGCCACCATGCCGATGAAAACCCCTGCGACAATGCGCCACGAGGCCACGCGACCAAAAATGATGATGGCGCCGCCGATGAGAATCATCAGCGTCGAGACTTCGCCAATCGACCCCGGGATATTGCCGAGGAAGGCGTCCATCCAGCTTACCGGCTGGCCGGTAGAGACGTTAACCAGCGATTCACCGCCGCCGCTTGCCCACTGGGATAACGGCGTCGCGCCGGAGAAACCATCCGCCGCAGTCCACACCAGGTCGCCGGAAATTTGCGCCGGCCAGGCAAAGAATAAAAACGCGCGCCCCGCCAGCGCCGGGTTGAGAAAGTTACGCCCGGTTCCGCCAAAAATCTCCTTGGCCATGACGACGCCGAAGGTAATCCCGAACGCGGCCTGCCATAGCGGCAGCGATGGCGGCACAATCAGCGCGAACAGAATTGACGTCACGAAGAAGCCTTCGTTTATTTCGTGCTTGCGCACGATAGCAAACAAGACTTCCCAGAACCCGCCGACAAGAAACACGGTGATGTAGATAGGCAGGAAAAATACCGCCCCCAGGGTCATCATACTGAGCCAACCGGCGTCAGCGGTGAAGTTCACCCCCAACCACTGCGCGATGCTGTAGTGCCAGTTCCCGGCGATAACCTGCTGCAGCTGCTCAGCGCCGTATAATTTATGCAGTGCCGGAATGGTCTGCAGGCCAACGTTATACATTCCCCAGAACATCGCCGGGAAAACGGCGAACCACACCAGAATCATCATCCGCTTGAGATCGATGGCGTCTCTGACGTGCGCCGCGCCGCGCGTGACCTGCCCGGGGGTGTAGAACAGCGTCGCCGTCGCTTCAAACAGCGGATAGTATTTTTCCAGCTTGCCGCCGTGCGTAAAGTGCGGCTCAATTTTGTCAAACAGTTGCTTTAAGCCCATCACTTATCCTTCCTGCTCTATCTGGGTTAACACTCTGCGCAATGCCGGGCCATATTCGTACTTGCCGGGACATACGTAGGTGCAAAGCGCCAGGTCTTCTTCATCCAGTTCCAGACAGCCCAGCGCCTGCGCGCTGTCGGTATCCCCCGCCAGCAAATCACGCAGCAGCATGGTGGGCAGAATATCCAGCGGCATCACTCGCTCATAGTTGCCAATCGGCACCATAGCCCGCTCGCCGCCGTTGGTATCCGTCGAGAAATTAAATAGCTTACGCTTCATAAAATGGCCGAGCGTGGTGCGGGTGATGGAAAATTTATCTTTCCCGGGCATTACCCAGCCGAACAGCTCTTTCTCACGCCCCTCTTTTACGACGCTTATCTGTAAATGAAAGCGGCCAAGAAAAGCATGGGGCCCTTGAGCATGCGTTCCGCTGAGGACTGAACCAGAAATAACGCGGTTTTCATCATCCAGAAGTTCATCTGCCAGCAGTTCATCAAGGCTGGCGCCAGAGCAGGTCTTTAATAAACGAGGCTCTTTCACCTGCGGGCCGCCGAGCGCAACAATGCGTTCGCTAGACAACTCCCCTTCAAGGAACAATTTGCCAACGGCGATAACGTCCTGATAGTTAAGATGCCAGACCTGCTTTTTCAGGCTAACCGGCTCGAGAAAATGGATGTGGGTCCCGACCAGCCCGGCCGGATGCGGCCCGGCAAACTGGTTGAAGGTCACCTGGCCCACGGGATGCCCGCCAAGCTTGCCACCGCTGGCCTGGCAGACGTGGACCTTACCGTCGGTCAACCGCGTCAACAGGGTTAAGCCTGCGTCAAAAGCCTCGCGCTGGGCCAGAATGATTGGCTGAGGGTCTGCCGCCAGTGGATTCGTATCTATGGCGGTGACAAATATGGCCGCTGGAACGCTGCCCGGTGCAGGTATTTTGCTGAAAGGGCGGGTGCGAAACGCCGTCCACATCCCCGACTCCACCAGCTGCTGCTGCACGGCCTCGCGCGTCAACGCGGCAAGATCGGCTAATTCATAGCGGGGAAAATGAACGGCATCATCGCCATCTACGTCAATAACGACCGATTGCAGAACCCGCCGTTCGCCGCGATGAATGGCGCTGATGGTTCCACTCGCAGGGGCAGTAAATCGCACGCCAGGATTTCTTTTATCTTCGAACAGAAGCTGACCTTTTTGTACCCGGTCTCCTTCACGCACCGCCATCGAGGGGCGCATACCGATGTACTCTTCCCCCAACAGCGCAACGCGCTTGACCGCAGTCTTCGAAGAAATCTGCTGTGATGGCATGCCAGCTATGGGCAAATTCAGCCCTTTCGTGATTTTAATCATATCGTTAGCAGGTATCCGTTACGTAAACCCCGGCATCAGGCCGAGGCCAGCATAATTAATGGAAAATAAGAGGAAGAAAGGAACATCGTAGTCCTGATAATTCACAAGACGGGAGAGAAGCATCCTTTCTTACCCTGAGTATTTAGCGGAGCAAGTGTAACATTTCGTGAGCGGCGCCTGTAGACAAACTGCCATTAAGTCGTTCTAAAATGCGAGCTATTACGCAAAGTTCTGACTGCGCTTTACCTGAATATTCGCTATAACGGAAAACTAAAACGTAAACGTGGCACGTCGTGCTTGCGAAAAAATGCCGTGATGCTAATGTGAGCGCTCTAAAACCAGAAAACTCTGATTTCGGGTCTCTCTTGCCGTCCTGGCAATGTGGTTATTTGTTTTATCAAGGAACAAGTAGTATGCGCAAAATCGCATTATTTATTGCGATGCTTCTGTTGCCGTGCGTTTCATTCGCAGGGCTACTTAGCAGTAACAGCTCGACAACGCCGATGAGCAAAGAGTATAAGCAGCAGCTCATGGGTTCGCCGGTCTACATTGAGATCTTCAAAGAAGAGCGCATGCTCGATCTTTACGTCAAGATGGGCGAAACCTACCAGCTTCTCGACAGCTACCGAATCTGTAACTACTCCGGCGGGCTCGGTCCAAAGCAGCGCCAGGGCGATTTCAAGAGCCCCGAAGGTTTCTATAACGTTTCCCGCAATCAGCTAAAACCCGACAGCCGTTTCTACAAAGCGATCAATATCGGTTTCCCGAACGCTTACGATCGCGCGCATGGCTATGAAGGAAAGTATCTGATGATTCACGGTGCCTGCGTATCCGTTGGCTGTTACGCCATGACCGATACCGGTATTGATGAAATCTTCCAGTTCGTCACCGGCGCGTTAGTCTTCGGCCAGCCCAACGTTCAGGTGAGCATTTATCCTTTCCGCATGACCGACGCCAACATGGCGCGTCACAAATTTTCCTACTTCGCGGATTTCTGGCAGCAGCTGAAACCCGGGTACGACTACTTCCGGCAGACGCATAAGCCGCCGGTGGTTTCGGTCGCCAATGGCCGCTACGTGGTGAGCAAACCGCTCAGCCACGAAGTTGTGCAGCCGCAGCTCGCGTCAAACTACTCGGTCCCCGAGGCAAAATAACGCCCACTCGCCTGGCATAATTTTATTCCAGGTTTCGTTGCCGGTAAGCGGCTGAGTGGCGATAACGGAGACCACATCATTCGGTGTGGTCTCGCGTTGAAAGTCAATTTCTACGTCCTGATCCAGCAGCGTCGCTACGCCAAACGGCGCCCTTCGCGTAATCCAGTATAAATTCGTCGAGCAAAACGCCATCACGTAGCGCCCATCGGAGAGCAGCATGTTAAACACGCCTTTTTCACGCAGCGCTCCGGCAAGCGTGGCGATAAATCTGAATACCTCAACCATATCGCCCGGCATTTCCGGATAGCGCTCGGTGATGCTGTGCAGCAGCCAGCAGAAGGCCTTTTCGCTGTCAGTCTCCCCGATAGGATGCAGACTTCCCGTCTCGAGGCTCTCATACCCCTCCAACTGACCGTTATGAGCGTAGGTCCAGTTGCGCCCCCATAGCTCCCGGGTAAAGGGGTGAGTGTTTTCCAGCGCAACGATACCTCGGTTGGCCTGGCGAATATGGGCGATGACCGAGCAGGACTTGATAGGATATTCCTGCACCAGCTTTGCTATGGGCGACTGGAAGCTAGGCTGCGGATCTTTAAATGTGCGACAGCCCTTACCTTCATAAAACGTAATGCCCCAGCCGTCTTTATGTGGCCCGGTTCCGCCACCGCGCTGCACCAGCCCGGTGAAACTGAAGCAAATATCTGTGGGCACATTCGCGCTCATCCCGAGCAATTCGCACATAGATCACCTCATACCACTTACTGAAACATAAAAGGCGTTATTGGTGCAGCCAGTTTGGACACGGCCAGCGCGCAGAAACCGGAGCGTACTTCATGTACGTGAGGATCTTGAGCACTGCCCGGGTTCAAAATGGCTAACAAAATAGCCTTTTAAGCTTTAACCATCTCTTTTTCGATCAGCATAATCAGGATATGAATCACTTTAATATGGATTTCCTGAATACGGTCGGCGTAGCCAAAATGCGGTACGCGAATTTCTACATCCGCTGACCCCGCCATTTTACCGCCATCTTTCCCGGTCAGAGTAATCACTTTCATCCCCTGGGCGCGGGCGGCTTCAATCGCTTTGATAACATTACCTGAATTACCGGAAGTAGAGATCCCCAGTAATACGTCGCCTGCACGACCCACTGATTCTACATAGCGAGAGAAAACATATTCATAGCCGAAATCATTGCTGACGCAAGAGAGATGGCTCACGTCGGAAATCGCAATGGCCGGATAGCCGGGGCGATTTTCACGATAGCGCCCGGTCAGTTCTTCCGCAAAATGCATCGCATCGCAGTGCGAACCGCCGTTACCGCAGGAAAGGACTTTGCCGCCAGCTTTAAAGCTATCCGCCAGCAGCACCGCAGCACGCTGAATCGCGTGAATGTTGGCTTCGTCCTGCAGAAAGTTAGCCAGCGTTTCAGCGGCTTCATTCAGTTCGTTACGAATAAGATCCTGGTACATGAGGATAATCCTTCAGTATTTGTGGGATAACCCAGGCAGTTTACCGGATAGCCGACGCAGCGAGAAGCAGCACGCAATGCAATCCCCTGTGCTTTTGATTTTATGTGCCGCATTTCCGTACAACAATGTGAGCAAGGTTGTAATTATTTTGTAAACACATTGCTAAAACAAATTACATCCACTACAACCATATCATCACAAGTGGTCAGACCTCCTACAAGACAGGGAGCATTTCTCTATGATGATTTTGAGTATTGTTGCAACCGTTGTTTTACTCGGTGCGCTCTTCTATCACCGAATCAATCTGCTGCTGAGCAGCGCGATTTTGCTTGTCTGGACCGCCGCACTCGGCGCTGCGGGGCTGTGGAATATCTGGCTGCTGATTCCGCTGGCGATCGTTTTACTGCCGTTTAACCTTGCGCCGATGCGTAAATCCATGATTTCAGTCCCGGCGTTCCGCGCTTTCCGTAAGGTCATGCCGCCGATGTCGCGCACCGAGAAAGAAGCGATTGACGCTGGCACAACCTGGTGGGAAGGCGATCTGTTCCGCGGCAACCCCGACTGGCAGAAACTGCACAACTATCCGCAGCCGCGCCTCACCGCTGAAGAACAAGCCTTTATTGACGGCCCGGTCGAAGAAGCCTGCCGTATGGCGAACGACTTCGAAATTACCCACGAGATGGCCGATCTGCCGCCGGAGCTGTGGGCCTATCTGAAAGAGCATCGCTTCTTCGCGATGATCATTAAGAAAGAGTACGGCGGGCTGGAATTCTCCGCCTACGCGCAGGCTCGCGTACTGCAAAAGCTATCGGGCGTCTCCGGGATCCTGGCGATTACCGTCGGCGTGCCGAACTCATTAGGCCCGGGCGAGCTGCTGCAGCATTACGGTACAGAAGAACAGAAAAACCACTATTTGCCGCGCCTGGCTCGCGGCCAGGAGATCCCGTGCTTCGCGCTGACCAGCCCGGAAGCGGGTTCAGATGCCGGCGCCATTCCGGATACCGGCGTCGTCTGCATGGGCGAATGGCAGGGCCAGCAGGTGCTGGGTATGCGCCTGACCTGGAACAAACGCTATATCACCCTTGCGCCTATCGCCACCGTACTGGGGCTGGCGTTTAAACTCTCCGATCCAGACCGCCTGCTGGGTGGAGAAGAGGAGCTGGGCATCACCTGCGCGCTCATCCCCACCAGCACCCCCGGCGTTGAAATCGGGCGTCGCCATTTCCCGCTGAACGTTCCGTTCCAGAACGGCCCGACCCAGGGGAAAGATATTTTCGTTCCTATCGATTACATTATTGGCGGCCCGTCGATGGCCGGCCAGGGCTGGCGGATGCTGGTTGAGTGTTTATCCGTGGGACGCGGCATCACCCTGCCGTCAAACGCTACCGGCGGCCTGAAATCCGTCGCCATGGCTACCGGCGCCTACGCGCACATTCGCCGCCAGTTCAAAATCTCTATCGGTAAAATGGAAGGGATCGAAGAACCGCTGGCGCGTATCGCAGGCAACGCCTACGTAATGGATGCCGCCGCCTCGCTGATTACCTACGGCATTATGCTTGGCGAAAAACCAGCGGTACTGTCGGCAATTGTGAAGTATCACTGTACTCACCGTGGTCAGCGTTCCATTATTGACGCAATGGATATTACCGGCGGTAAGGGCATTATGCTCGGCACCGGAAACTTCCTGGCGCGGGCCTATCAGGGCGCGCCGATCGCCATCACCGTTGAAGGGGCGAATATCCTGACCCGCAGCATGATGATCTTCGGCCAGGGTGCGATTCGTTGCCATCCGTACGTGCTGGATGAAATGGCGGCCGCGCAGAATAACGACGTTAACGCTTTCGATAAGCTGCTGTTTAAACACATCGGGCACGTGGGCAGCAATAAGGTACGCAGTTTCTGGCTGGGCCTGACCCGCGGTCTCACCAGCAGCTCGCCGACCCGCGATGCCACTCGTCGCTACTATCAACATATGAACCGACTGAGCGCCAACCTGGCTCTGCTGTCCGATGTCTCAATGGCGGTACTGGGCGGTAGTCTGAAGCGTCGTGAAAGAATTTCTGCGCGTCTGGGAGATGTGCTGAGCCAGCTCTACCTGGCGTCGGCGGTCCTGAAACGCTATGACGATGAGGGGCGTAACGAAGCGGACTTACCGCTGGTTCACTGGGGGGTGCAGGATGCGCTGTATCAGGCCGAGCAGGCGATTGACGATCTGTTGGTGAACTTCCCGAATCGTCTGGTCGCTGGGGCGCTTCGCGTGGCAATCTTCCCGACCGGACGTCATTACCTGGCGCCTTCAGACAAGCTGGATCATAAGGTAGCGAAAATCCTGCAGGTTCCGAGCGCGACGCGTTCGCGTATCGGCCGCGGTCAGTATCTGACGCCGAGCGAGCATAATCCGGTTGGCCTGCTGGAAGAAGCGCTGCTTGATGTTATGGCAGCAGACCCTATCCACCAGCGCCTGTGCAAAGAGCTGGGCAAGAATCTGTCGTTTACGCGTCTTGATGAACTGGCCCGCAACGCGCTGGCAAAAGGGTTAATCAATCAGGACGAGGCGGACATCCTGGTCCGTGCGGAAACCAGCCGACTGCGCAGCATTAACGTCGACGATTTCGCCCCGGATGAACTGGCGACCCGCCCGGTAAAGCTGCCGGAAAAAGTGCGCAAGATCGAAGCGGCTTAAAAACAAAAAAATAAACTCATCACGATCGAGGCGGGGACTTCCCCGCCTCTCTTTTTTCTGACAATTCAGCGGAAGGTATTTCCAGGGCTGTCATTCTTTTACAAAATATTCCCTGAGCCGTCCATCGGCTGATATGGTGTTAAAGTCATTATAATTCCTCTCATCATACTGGAGTTCACCACCGTGCCCGGACTGAAAATTACCCTTTTACAACAACCGCTGGTGTGGATGGACGGTCCCGCCAACCTGCGCCATTTCGATCGTCAACTGGAAGGGATTACCGGGCGTGACCTCATTGTTTTACCCGAAATGTTCACCACCGGTTTCGCGATGGAAGCAGCAAAACAGTCGCTGTCGCAAGAGGAAGTGGTAGCCTGGATGGAGGCTAAAGCCGACCAAACCAACGCGCTGATTGCCGGTAGCGCCGCGCTGCAAACGGACCGTGGTCCGGTTAACCGCTTCTTGCTGGTTGAGCCCGGCGGTAAAATCCATTTCTATGACAAACGCCACCTGTTTCGCATGGCGGATGAACATCATCATTACGCAGCGGGTAACGAGCGGGTCATTTTTGCCTGGCGCGGCTGGAGAATTCTGCCGCTGGTATGCTACGACCTGCGCTTCCCCGTGTGGTCACGCAACCATAACGACTACGATTTAGCGCTGTATGTTGCCAACTGGCCCGCCCCGCGCTCAATGCACTGGCAGTCGCTGCTGGTCGCCAGAGCTATCGAAAATCAGGCTTATGTTGCCGGATGCAATCGCGTCGGCACCGATGGCAACGGGCACCATTACCGGGGCGATAGCCGGATAATCACGCCGCAGGGTGAGATTATCGCGACGGCCGAACCGCATCAGGCGACTCGCCTGGATGCTGAGCTTTCGCTGACGTCGCTAAAAGAGTATCGCGAGAAGTTTCCGGCCTGGCAGGACGCTGACCCCTTCACGCTCAGCTAAAGCCAGCCTGGCAGGGGAGCCCAGGCTCCCTTTTTATATCTCAAACCAGCGCTATCCCGCCCGCTCGCCGCAGGGCCCTGCAGGTAAACGCCCGCCGCGCGGAACAAGAATATGAATGCTATTAACGCCAGGCTCGCGGACAAACGTTGTCAGACCGGCGCAACGGATGGCTGGCGAAGACGGGGAAGAGAATGTGTTCTGCAGGCTAAAACGACGAAAGCCTGAATCATTGCTGATTCAGGCTTTCTGAATAGTGGCGGAACGGACGGGACTCGAACCCGCGACCCCCTGCGTGACAGGCAGGTATTCTAACCGACTGAACTACCGCTCCACTTACTGTTCCCTTGGGAACGAGGCGAATATTACGGATTCCCCTCTACTCCGTCAACGCTTTTTCTTCATTTTTGAATCGCTTGCTGCAAAAATCACCCAATAGACTATTTTTAGCGCGTTTATGGGTAAATCAGGCCCGCCACAGGCAGCTTCCGCCTTTCTTTTGCACCAGATCGAGCCGCGACTCGTGGTTCATCAGCTCTTCATCAGAGGCGTAAACCACCCGTAATTTGCTGGCGGCGCGCACAACGCGTTGAATGCCCATTTCTCCGGCCTGCTGCTGCCCTTCCCCTTCCATTGAGAAAGCCATCGTCGTCTGGCCACCGGTCATCATCAGATAAACGTCGGCCAGAATCTGGGCATCGAGCAACGCCCCGTGCAGCGTTCGCTTGCTGTTGTCTATTTCATAACGTGAACAGAGGGCATCAAGGCTGTTACGCTTGCCCGGGAACATTTTACGCGCCAGGGCCAGGCTATCGGTCACCTTACAAAAGGTATCCGTCTTCGGAATGCCGCGATTCAGCTTAGCAAATTCATAGTCCATAAAGCCGATATCGAACGATGCGTTATGGATGACCAGCTCCGCGCCGCGGATATAGTCGAGAAACTCATCGACCACATCACCAAACGCGGGCTTATCCATCAGGAATTCGTCCGCAATACCGTGGACGCCAAACGCTTCAGGATCCACCAGCCGGTCCGGCTTTAAATAGACGTGGAAGTTGTTTCCGGTCAGGCGGCGGTTGATCACCTCCACCGCACCGATTTCAATTATCTTGTGCCCTTCATAGTGCGCACCAATCTGATTCATACCGGTGGTTTCGGTATCGAGAACGATCTGTCGCGTAATTGCAGTGCTCATAGCGGTCATTTATGTCAGACTTACCGTTTTACGTATCGATTTCAATTACAGGAAGTCTACCAGAGATGCTCAAACAGGTAGAAATTTTCACCGATGGTTCTTGCCTGGGAAATCCAGGTCCTGGCGGCTACGGTGCGATTTTACGCTATCGCGGGAAGGAAAAAACTTTTAGCGAAGGATTTAACCTTACAACGAACAACCGCATGGAGATGATGGCCGCCATCGTCGCCCTGGAAGCGCTGAAAGAACATTGTGAAGTGATCCTCAGTACCGACAGCCAGTATGTGCGTCAGGGGATTACGCAGTGGATCCACAACTGGAAAAAACGCGGCTGGAAAACGGCCGACAAGAAACCGGTAAAAAATGTCGATCTCTGGCAGCGCCTGGACGCCGCGCTGGGTCAACACAAGATAAAATGGGAATGGGTTAAAGGCCATGCCGGACATCCGGAAAACGAACGTTGCGACGAACTGGCGCGCGCGGCAGCATCTAACCCAACCCGGGACGACATCGGTTATAAGGCAGAAAGTTAATTCTGCCCCTTGCGCCACTGACGCGTGGCGCCTACCGCCTGCGGTATCCGTTTTTTTGCTTTGCCCGATTTCATCGGGTTTAGCGTCAATGGGATAGTGCGTTTACGGGCAACAATGAGCTGCAGACATCCCAACGCCGGTAGATGCGTGCTGAGCATTTTCCCCCCGTGGCGCGACCAGGGAAGGACCTGATAGCCCCCGTAGTGCATAACTTCAAAATTCAGCAACCCCAGCCAGTCCATCTGACGCGTTAAGGTGAACATGCGGCTGTTATAGGGGGGCTTATTGCGTAACACCGGCACCAGTTTACGTAACCCCATCAGGCTTACAGGATTAAAACTGGTTAAAATTATCCAGCCATCGTCAATCAGCACCCGGTCCGCTTCCCGCAGCAGTCGATGCGGATCGCTGCACCACGGTAAGGTATGCGCCAGCAGGCAGGCATCTACCGACTTTTCGGCAAAAGGCAAATGCAGCGGATCGGCCTTTACCTGCACAGGATTCCCCTGCAAAGAGACATTCACCTGATGGGAAATCGCGCAGGCTTCGGTATTGATTTCCGCGCTCAGATTGCCAATCTTAAGTAAATGAAAGCCATATAATTTAGCGAGCCACGGTTTCATCTGCCGTTCCAGCGATTCGCGGTAGTATTCGCCCCACGGCATGCTGGACCAGTGCTCTGGCGCTGTAACTGTATGAGGTATCCTTGCCGGCTTCATCGCAACCTTCCGCTACGCATTAGAGGTAATTTATGAATCTTATCAGTATTCCCGCATTTCAGGACAACTACATCTGGGTTCTTAGTGAAGATAGCGGGCGCTGCCTGATAGTCGATCCCGGAGAAGCCGCGCCCGTGCTCACCGCCATCGAACAAAACCGCTGGCAACCGGAAGCCATCTTGTTGACGCATCACCACCGCGACCACGTTGGCGGCGTTAAACAACTGCGGGAAAAATTTCCGAACCTGGTGGTTTACGGACCGGCAGAAACCCAGGATAAGGGCGCAACCCACCTCGTGAAGGACGGAGATAGCCTCACTGTTTTGGGCCGCGAATTTTCTATTTTTGCCACGCCAGGTCACACTTTAGGACACATCTGTTTCTACAGCGCACCTTATCTATTTTGTGGCGATACAATGTTTTCCGGCGGCTGCGGCAGACTCTTCGAAGGGACCGCAGAGCAGATGTATCAATCATTTAAGAAGATTGGCGCCCTTCCTGACGAAACATTAATATGTTGCGCACATGAGTACACTTTAGCAAACATGAAGTTTGCAATAAGCATCCTTCCCCATGATAGGGAGATAAACGATTACTACCGCAAAGTTAATGAGTTACGTGCAAAAAACCAAAAAACACTCCCCGTAACTCTGAAAAATGAGCGTCTTATTAATTTATTTCTTCGAACGGATGATGATGATTTAATTAAAGAAATAGACAAAGAAACAAATTTGCAACACTCTATTCAGCGATTTGCCTGGTTAAGGTCAAAGAAAGACGACTTCTGATATTTAATTCTTGTCTTCAGACGACTTCACCGTTATCCTTGCTCGTCTTTTAAGCAACTATTGACACACACATGAAGGCACGAGCGATTTTACTCGCCTCTGTCCTGCTGGTGGGGTGCCAGGCGTCTAAGAACGATGGCACCGTACAACAGCACGCACAGAGCCTTTCTGCAGCGAGTCAAGGGGAAGCAAGCAAGTTCACAAGTCGAGCGCGCTGGTTAGATGATGGAACCTTCTACGCGCAAGACCAGGATCTGTGGACTTCAATAAGCGACGAGCTAAAGATGGGAATTCCGGAAAACGTCCGGATTCGCGAACAAAAACAGAAGTACTTAAGAAATAAGAGCTATCTCCACGATGTAACTTTACGGGCAGAGCCGTATATGTACTGGATAGCCGGGCAAGTTAAGAAACGTAACATGCCAATGGAACTGGTATTACTACCCATAGTGGAGAGCGCTTTTGACCCGCACGCAACGTCTGGCGCCAATGCCGCAGGCATTTGGCAGATCATTCCGAGCACCGGGCGCAATTATGGTTTGAAACAGACCCGCAGTTACGATGCGCGTCGTGACATCGTTGCCTCAACCACGGCAGCGTTAAACATGATGCAACGTCTGAACAAAATGTTCGACGGCGACTGGTTGTTAACCGTCGCTGCCTATAACAGCGGTGAAGGTCGGGTAATGAAGGCTATCAAAGCGAACAAATCACGGGGTAAACCCACCGATTTCTGGTCGCTGTCATTACCACAGGAAACCAAAATATACGTACCAAAAATGCTGGCCCTGAGCGATATTCTCAAGAACAGCAAGCGGTATGGCGTAAGGCTGCCAACAGCAGACGAAAGCCGTGCCCTGGCGCGTGTACGTCTCGACAGTCCGGTTGAGATTTCCCAGCTAGCGGATATGGCAGGAATGCCCGTCAGCAAGCTGAAAACGTTCAATGCAGGCGTTAAGGGGTCGACTCTGGGCGCGAACGGGCCGAATTACGTACTGGTACCGCAGAAGCATGCGGCGCAGCTGCGTGAGTCTTTGGCCTCCGGTGATATTGCCGCCGTGCAGCCGACGCTGCTGGCTGACAACAAGCCGTTGACCAGCCGCAGCTACCAGGTGCGCTCCGGTGACACCATCTCCGGCATTGCATCGCGTCTCGGCGTATCAACGAAAGATCTGCAGCAGTGGAACGGTATTCGCGGTTCTAACCTGAAGGTCGGCCAGAATCTGGTGATTGGCGCAGGCAGCAGCGCTGAACGTCTGGCAAACAATAGCGATAGCATTACCTATCGCGTGCGTAAGGGCGACTCTTTGTCGAGCATTGCGAAACGCCATGGCGTGAACATTCGCGATGTGATGCGCTGGAACAGCGATACCGGCAACCTGAAACCTGGCGATCAGCTGACGCTGTTTGTGAAAAACAGCGACAGACCGGAATCCTGATGATTCAGCAGGCATTAAAAAAGGCACCCATGCGGTGCCTTTTGTTTTATCTCTGCGTTAGATGGCCTTATGGGCCTCAAACATAATCGTATCGCTGGTGAAAGAACCATCCTGCTGCAATGCAAAATAGGCTTTGACCTCCGCCGATGCGCTCTCCTGGTATAAACGAATCGCTGCCGTCAGCGCCGCTGGCGTCCGCATCCGCGCGACCCAGGAGCTGAACTCCAGAGGCAGGCGATCGGTCAGCAGATGATTTATCACCAAACCGGCCTCACTCGCCATTGTCAGCCATTCGCCGCTGGAGTAGTTGCGAACATGGGAGGTATCGCGCAGCGCCTCAACCGTCTGCAGCCAGACGTCGCGAACAGGATGGCCGGGCGACATCACATCCATAATAATCATCACTCCGCCCGGTTTCAGCACCCGCTTCACTTCACGCAATGCCTGGCCAACATCATGCCAGTGATGCGCAGAATAACGGCTGATCGCGACATCAAAGCTGGCATCAGCGAAAGGCAAAGATTCGGCATAGCCCTGCTGCGTGGCAATATTAGCAAAACCTTTATCCCTTGCGGCCTGAGCCACCACCTCCAGCATCTGGCTGGATAAATCATATGCCGTTACCTGGGCAACCTGCCCTGCCGCCGCAAAGCTGGCGTGTCCGGCACCGCATCCCATATCCAGCACGTGGGCCTGAGGGAAGTCCGCCAGCCGTTCGGCAAGTCGCTGCAGATCGCGCCCTGAAGCGTGTACGGCACTGCTCAGGTAGGCGCTGGCCTGTGAGCCAAACTGTTTTTCGACGTTGTCATGATGAGAGCGTGTTGTCATTGCATTGTCCTTCGGTTTTTTGAGTAATAAAGGCAGCACCATGCATACGCAGGCCTGCCCCATGGCAGGCCTGACATACCTTAATTAATCAGGCTTGCCGGGACTGAATTCAACTAGTAGCGGGTTGTGGTCGGACGCGCGGGTCACCAGCACGGAAGCATCGTGCACGCTTAACCCCCGGTAGAACACAAAATCAAGCGGGCGGCCAAAAGTACGGCGGCGCTGATCGTCAGAGAAGCGGACTTCGCGCAGCGACATTTCACGCGCAAAGCGATACAAAGCGTTCATTCGCGGACGACTCCAGGCGTTAAAGTCACCCGCCATTATCACCGGCCCGCTGTGATGGGCAATCTGGTCGCCAATCGGCAGCAACTGCTTGCTGTAGACATCCACGCCAAGACTAAAGTTGACCGCGTGGATATTTACCACCATCAGCAGCCGGGTATCCGGTAACGGGTAAACGGTGACCAACGCTGACTTTGCCAGCCGCAGGATAGGCTCGCGCTCGCGCAGTGGGCAGCAGTAAATGGGGTGGGCGGAAGCTAACGTCATCACGCCGGAAGGATGCTGCGGAAGCACCAGTGCCGGAACCTGGTCAGCGGCCAGATAATTGGAGGTGGCGAATTTCACTAACTCAGGCGTGGTTTGCGCTTCCTGTAATAACACCAGGTGCGCATCTTTACCGAAATTATTAAGCACGGATTTCCACTCGGCGCGCTGCTGTTTGAAAATGTTCCACACCAGCACGCGGATTTTCTCATCCGAACTTAACGGTACCCCGGCCGGAAAAGCCGGAGTCATGCCAGCAAACGACCCCGGAGGTAAGATTCTCTCCGCGGGTTGTCCGGCGACGTAGCGCATGGCATAGGTATTCTTTCGCAATTTAGGCATCAAACCTCGATAACAGGAAACCAGCCCGAGACTGCAGCTGGTCCTTCTGTTATAGGGATTTTTGTATACACTTTCAATGCAATTTGCCAGAAACCTTTATCCTTCTACGGAAAGAACCGTAGCACAGCGCTGAGGCTTATCTAGCCGGCCGCTAAGAACCACCAGCAACAGCGCGACCAGAACTATCAGCGCGCCAATCCAGGGCGTCTGATCCAGACCATAATGTTCTACCGTCTGCCCGCCAATCACCGATCCTAAGGCAATCCCGATGTTAAAGGCGGCAATATTCAGGCCTGAGGCAACGTCAACCGCGCCTGGAGTATACTGCTCCGCTTTCTGCACAACGTATACCTGCAGACCCGGAACGTTACCGAATGCGAAGATGCCCATCACCAGTACCGTCGCCAGCGCCGCATACTGAATGCTGGCCGTAAACTGAAAGATCAGCAGTAAAGCAACCAGGGCGGCAAAAATCAGCTTCAGCGCGGGCACGGCGCCATGCTTATCCGCCAGCTTTCCGCCCCATACGTTGCCCACCGCTACAGAAACACCGTAGCCCAGGAGGATCCAGCTAACGGCCGCCGGGCTAAATCCGGCAAGATCCTGCATCATCGGCGCCAGGAAGGTAAAAGCGGTGAATACGCCGCCATATCCCAAAGCCGTAATGGCATAGATTATCAGTAAACGGGGATGAGTCAGAACCTGGAGCTGGGCGCGTAAACCGGCGCTGACACGACCGGGAATGTTATTCGGCACCAGGATAAGGCTGCTCATTAACGCGATTACGCCAAGGATCGACACGGCAAGGAACGTCTCGCGCCAGCCAAAGTGTTGGCCGATAAAGGTGCCCAATGGTACGCCGGTCACCAGCGCAACGGTCAGACCGCCAAACATAATCGCAATCGCCGAAGCCGCTTTCTCTTTCGGGACCAGGCTGGTCGCAATTGTCGATCCGATCGAAAAGAATACCCCGTGCGCCAGTCCCGTCAGCAGGCGTGCCAGAACCAGAGTTTCATAACCCGGCGCCTGCCAGGCCAGCAGGTTACCGGCGGTAAACAGCGCCATTAACGCCAGCAGCAGTTGCTTACGCGGCATACGCCCGGTCAGCGCGGTGAGCACCGGGGCGCCAATCGCCACGCCGAGCGCGTAGATAGAAACCAACAGCCCCGCTGAGGGTAGCGAAATAGCGAGTTGTTCTGCAATGGTGGGCACCAGGCCCACAATGACAAATTCGGTCGTGCCAATAGCAAAGGCACCGATAGTTAAGGCAAGTAGCGCCAGCGGCATAATGTACTCCGTATCAACATGATTAAGATGACACGTAGTATGAAGAGATGCTTTAATAACAAAAATAGCCAAAGTATCAATAGAATTTTGCCACAGGTGCAATAATGAGAGCTACCTCAGAAGAAATCGCCATTTTTGTCGCCGTGGTCGAGAGCGGCAGCTTTAGCCGCGCAGCGGAACAGCTAGGTCAGGCCAATTCCGCCGTCAGCCGGGCGGTGAAAAAGCTGGAATCAAAGCTCGGCGTGAGCCTGCTTAACCGTACGACCCGTCAGCTAAGCCTGACCGAAGAAGGAGAGCGTTATTTCCGTCGCATGCAGGTTGTGCTTCAGGAGATGGCCGCTGCCGAAAATGAACTTCTGGAGAGTCGTACGACGCCAAGAGGACTATTACGGGTTGATGCCGCGACGCCGGTGATACTGCATTTCCTGATGCCGTTGATAAAACCCTTCCGCGAGCGTTATCCAGAGATGAGCCTTACGCTGGTCTCGTCCGAAACCTTTATCAATCTGATTGAGCGGAAAGTTGACGTCGCGATCCGCGCCGGCACGCTGACCGATTCCAGCCTGCGCGCCAGGCCATTGTTTAATAGCTACCGCAAAATAATCGCTTCACCGGACTATCTCGCTCGCCATGGAACGCCGCAAAGCGTCGCTGAGCTAAAAAATCATCAATGCCTCGGTTTTAGCGAACCTGCTTCATTGAATACCTGGCCAGTCTCCTGCTGCGATGGCCAGCTGCTGGAAATCGAAAGCGAGATATCTTCCAATAGCGGAGAAACGCTCAAGCAGCTGTGCCTGGCCGGTAACGGAATCGCCTGTCTGTCGGACTATATGGTGGATAAGGAAATTGCTGAAGGGGCGTTTGTCGAGCTGCTGGCTGATAAACGGCTGCCGGTTGAAATGCCGTTTAGCGCGGTTTACTACAGCGACAGAGCCGTAAGCACGCGGATCAGAGCCTTTATCGACTTCCTTAGCGAACATGTAAAACAGCTCCCGAAGGAGCTGTAAGAGGGTTGTAGAGTACAGAGGGGGATTAGATTAGTCCCATTCAGGCGCCAGACCGTCCGGGCTAACCAGACGATCGTTGCAGTCCAGGGCGGCGATCGCCTGGCGATCGTCTTCATCAAGCTGCAGATCCTGAGCTTTAAGGTTGCTTGCCAGGTTTTCGCGCCGCGTCGAAGACGGAATTACCGCATAACCTTCGCCCATTGCCCAGGCCAGGATAACCTGTGCCGGCGTGGCATTATGTTTCGTCGCAATACGTGCAATCACTTCATCTTTCAGTGCCTTACCGTAGGCCAGCGTCATGTAAGAGGTGATATGAATACCGTGTTCACGCGCCCAATCAACCACTTTGCGGTTCTGCAGGTACGGAGAGAGTTCAACCTGGTTGGTTGCAATATTCTCTGCGCCAACGGCGGCAATTGCCCGCTCCATCAGCGGAATGGTGAAGTTAGAAATACCAATCTGACGGGTCAACCCCTGCTTTTTCGCTTCCAGCAGCGCGGCCATAAACTCTTCGACGGCAACGGCATCGTTTGGCGACGGCCAGTGGATTAACGTCAGGTCGACATAGTCAGTCCGCAGCTTCAGCAGGCTCTCTTTCAGGCTGGCGATCAGCTTGTCTTTGCTGAGATTTTCAATCCAGATCTTGGTGGTGATGAACAGTTCATCGCGCGCAACGCCGCTTTCAGCAATAGCCTGACCCACAGCAGCTTCATTATCATAGATTTGCGCGGTATCAATGGTGCGATAGCCCAGCTCAAGCGCCGTTTTTACAGATGCAATAACCACGTCATCTTTCAGACGGAAGGTCCCAAGGCCAAATGCAGGGATTGTCATGATTTTCCTCTTTATTCATTCATATCGGTTAACGAGGGTAATTATGACCAACGAGAGGATTGAGAAAAAGAGCGCTAAACGCAGAGGATTTTTGCTAAAAAAGCAATAATAAAGCGACAGGCAAAGAAAAAGCCCTGAGCAAATGCTCAGGGCTTTTAATAAGTGGCGGAACGGACGGGACTCGAACCCGCGACCCCCTGCGTGACAGGCAGGTATTCTAACCGACTGAACTACCGCTCCACCGAATACTTCTGTAACCACCGGATTTATGCACCGGCTTACTACTTAATTTGATGCCTGGCAGTTCCCTACTCTCACATGGGGAGACCCCACACTACCATCGG
>NZ_JAWXQV010000048.1:0-197953 GCF_033843325.1 Klebsiella sp. JN_Kp126
TCGAACCGCCGACCCCCTCCTTGTAAGGGAGGTGCTCTCCCAGCTGAGCTAATCACCCCCGCTGTGTGGAGTCGCATTATAGGGAGAGTTGAAAATGAGTCAACGCCTTTTCTAAATAATTTGTTTGTTCGTCGTAAAATTAAACAAAACGATCGCAATGTCATCCGTGGCGCATGATTTATAAACAAAAAGGGGAAAGCGTGACGTTGAAACGGTAACAACATTGAGGAATCAGCCCACGGTGTTAGAATATTCCTCCATAAAATCCAACGAACACTGCCGCGTGTCGGCACCTTTATCAAACGTAAGGCCACTTCATGAAAATCAAAACTCGCTTCGCGCCCAGCCCGACAGGCTATCTGCACGTTGGCGGCGCGCGTACTGCTCTCTATTCCTGGCTTTTTGCACGTAATCACGGCGGTGAGTTTGTGCTGCGTATTGAAGATACCGATCTTGAGCGCTCCACGCCGGAGGCCATTGAAGCCATTATGGATGGTATGAACTGGCTGAGCCTGGAATGGGACGAGGGTCCGTACTTCCAGACCAAGCGTTTTGATCGCTACAACGCCGTTATTGATGAAATGCTGGCAGCGGGCACGGCCTATAAATGCTATTGCTCTAAAGAGCGTCTGGAAGCGCTGCGTGAAGAGCAAATGGCAAAAGGCGAGAAGCCCCGCTACGACGGTCGCTGCCGCCATGGCCACGAACATCATGCTGATGACGAACCTTGCGTCGTCCGTTTTGCCAACCCGGAAGAGGGTTCCGTTGTTTTTGACGACCAGATCCGCGGTCCGATCGAATTCAGCAACCAGGAGCTGGACGATCTGATTATCCGCCGTACCGATGGTTCTCCAACCTACAACTTCTGCGTCGTGGTTGACGACTGGGATATGGAAATCACCCACGTTATTCGCGGCGAAGACCATATCAACAATACCCCGCGCCAGATTAACATCCTGAAAGCGCTGAATGCGCCGGTGCCGGTTTACGCCCACGTCTCGATGATTAACGGCGACGATGGTAAGAAACTATCCAAGCGCCACGGTGCGGTCAGCGTTATGCAGTATCGCGACGACGGCTATCTGCCGGAAGCGCTGCTGAACTATCTGGTGCGTCTGGGATGGTCCAGCGGCGACCAGGAGATTTTCTCTCGCGAAGAGATGATTAAACTGTTCAGCCTGGGGGCGGTGAGCAAATCGGCGAGCGCGTTCAATACGGAAAAGCTGCAGTGGCTGAACCACCACTATATCAACTCGCTGGCCCCGGAGTACGTGGCAACGCATTTACAGTGGCACATTGAGCAGGAAAATATCGACACCCGTAACGGCCCGCAGCTGGCTGAGCTGGTGAAGCTGCTGGGCGAGCGCTGCAAAACCCTTAAAGAGATGGCGGCGAGCTGCCGCTATTTCTATGAAGATTTTGCCGAGTTTGATGCCGATGCGGCGAAAAAACATCTGCGTCCTGTTGCTCGTCAGCCGCTGGAAGTGGTGCGCGACAAATTAGCCGCCATAAGCGACTGGACGGCGGAAAACGTCCATCATGCGATTCAGGCGACGGCCGATGAGCTGGAAGTGGGGATGGGAAAAGTGGGAATGCCGCTGCGCGTCGCGGTGACCGGTGCGGGTCAGTCTCCGGCGCTTGATGTGACCGTCCATGCGATCGGTAAATCACGTAGCGTAGAACGTATCAACAAGGCGCTGGCCTTTATTGCTGAGCGCGAAAGCCAGCAATCCTGATCCTGATACAGCGATTGTTAAACGGCGGGGATAGCGAACCCCGCCGTTTTTTTGCCCGTTACTTCGCATCAGTAATGCCAAGCCGGGACAGAAACCCGCTGATCCCCTCGCGCGCAAGAAAATCCCGCAGGTGCAGCTGCTCAGTTGGGGTCATCAGGTGCATGGTCTCGACAATCTGGCGCCAGATTGTGTCCGCATCGTTCACAAAGTATTTGACGGGCGGTTCCGCCAGCTGGTTATCCATGGTCAGATGCCGCAGCGCCGGGATATTTGCCAGGAAATCGATCACCGACCTGTCGATGACGATAAGACGAGCGCGTCCGCCTTTGACTCCGGGGATCGGTTCCGTCCGCCATTTTTGTTCTCTGGACCATCGGTTTATGGTTTGCCGGGCGAGGTTAAGGCACTCGGCGAGCTCCGCTGGGGTCATTTTATCTTTAAGTTTCATCATGCTTTCACCGATCGCGAATACCGAGTCGGTTGAGTAACCCGGTGATCCCTTCACGCAGCAGCAGCGACATCAGCAGCTTTTGCTCTCCCGGCGTCATCTCTTTACACAGGGTAAGCAGCAGAGATTCGAGATCGTTATCCGTTGCGGAATAGGGGACAGGGTTTTCGGCCACGCGCTGCGCGCTGCGAATAAACTCGCGAACCTGCTCATTAACATGTACGAGGCGCGCTTTGCCGCCCTGTACGCCGGGGCGTGGGGACGTTTGCCATCCCTCTTTACGTACCCATTTGTTAATCGTTTGCCGACTGAAGCCAGTCAGATGCGCTATTTCTTCAGGTGTCATTCGTTCCTTGAGCATACTATTTCCTGAGTAAATATGTGGGAATTAGTTGCACATGTTATAGCATCCTTTTAAAGGAAAGAGTGACATGTTTAACTTCTGGCTGCGATAAGGCTCGCAATGTCAGCCGTTTGCCTGCTTTTTCAGCGATCAAATAGCCGGGATTGATTTTGCCGTTGACACCTGGCGAAGGAATTCATATTATGCCGCCCGTCAACACGACACGCTTTACGTTACGGGGCTATAGCTCAGCTGGGAGAGCGCTTGCATGGCATGCAAGAGGTCAGCGGTTCGATCCCGCTTAGCTCCACCAACACCTGCACCCATCAGGTTTGGTTCGTAAAGAGGTCCTGTGGGGCTATAGCTCAGCTGGGAGAGCGCTTGCATGGCATGCAAGAGGTCAGCGGTTCGATCCCGCTTAGCTCCACCAAATTCGGAACCCTCGCTACGGCGGGGGTTTTTTGTTTGTCTGGCGGAGGAAATGTAAAGCATTCTCTGAATAAGTCAGCAAACCTCTGCGTTAAGTAATTTCAGATTTTTTCACTATTTAAAATCTTGCCTGCCTTTATTAAGCAACATAATATCTGTTGCCTGAATATATTTATTGCAGCCGGAGTTTTAATTAACAATAATGATTGATCATCTTAACATTAAGATCAAAAAAACTCTGCTGGCGCTCCTGGTCTGCTTTATCGCAATTCCGCTGTCCCGATTTATTTCCCCACAAACCATTATTGACGGAAATCAAATTTATCTGGCGTGGCTACCGCTGAGCTTAATGTATTCCGTACTTTTTATTTTTGGCCGCTACGCCGTTGCGCCATTGATTATCGCGTTTGCGATCACTAATGCCTGGATAATCGATCTGACGCTAACCCAGGCGCTGATCCTGCTATTTTGCCAGCTCTTCTCAGTTTTCTTGTCCTGCGCGATTGTTCGCTTTCAGCTTGGAAGGCGCTGGCGCGCTGGGCTGACGGCAAAACATATGGGCGCGAGGATTTTTTGGGGCGGCTTTTTTGCACCGCTCCTTTTGAAGGTCACCATGTATCTGGCGGGGCGTTTTTTTGCTTTTCCGTTGGCAATATCCAGCTATTTCGGCAGTATGTCGGTTATTTACACTATTATCGATATACAAAGCCTGATTAGCGCCGCATTAATTTTCACGACATTCTTTTATTATCCGTTGCGGATGATTATCAGTCCACGTTATGCACGAGCATTCTGGCGCAATCTTTGCCACTCATGGCGGGCGGGCGAGCAACGGGTATTTACGTTGTATTGGTTTGTGGCCCTGGCGGCAATATTACTGGTGCTGTGTACGCCTTATGATTCTGTTTTTATTGCCGGTTATTTAGTCCCGCTTATTTTCATTTTATACTTCATTGGTATTAGCCGCCTGGGGCATACGCTGATTCGCATTTCATGGTCCGTTTCAGCCTTTTTACTCGTGGCGTATAACCAGAATTTTTTACACGGCGTACAAACTGAATATTCACTGTCGTTTGTTCTTTCGGTACTCATTTGTTTCACTATCTGCCTGTTTTATATGGCAGATATCTACGCTCGCAGTGAAAGAATGAAGTTCAGATGGCGGGATCAGGCGGAAGAAGATCCGCTAACCGGTTTACCGAATCTGCGCGCGCTGGAGAGTTACCTGCAGCGGAATCCTGCTGTGGCCATCAGCAGCCTGCGCATTCAGAATCTGGACTTCCTGAGCCGCCATTATGGCATGATGATGAGAGTGGAGAGCAAACGGCAGATAGCCCGGAAGCTACAGCCGCTATTAGCTCCCGGCGAGCGAATATTTCAGCTCCCCGGCAGCGAGCTACTGCTGGTACTGAAGGGGCCGGAGCCAGAGGCGCGGTTAAGTCATATTGTTTCCACGCTTAACCATAAAAAATTTAGCTGGAATAACCAGGCGTTAGATCTGGAATTTGGCGCATCGTGGGGCGGCTACCGCGGCATAGAATCTGAGCTTCACCCGATGCTTGGTCAGCTTAGCTGGTTATCGGAGCAGGCCGGCGCGGCGCGGCGCGTATTACCGCTGGACGCGGCGCAAGAGCAGATTTCCGATCAAACGAGCGAACAGGTACGGCTGCTGGCGAAGATTAAGCAGGCGCTTAACGAACGTGGACTGGTGCTGTACGCCCAGCCTATCCGGGACGCCTCCGGCGAGGGGTATTACGAGATACTGAGTCGTATGCGCTGCGGCAATACCATCATTACGCCCGATCGGTTTATCCCGCTGATTGCGCAGTTTAACCTGAGCCAGCGTTTTGATATGCAGGTGCTGGAAACGCTGTTTAGTTCGCTCAATCACCATCAGGGCCAGCATTTCTCCGTCAACCTTCTGCCCTATACGCTGATGCAAAAAGATAGCGCGGTGCAAATCATCGCGCTGTTTAAACGCTATAACCTGTCGGCGGAGGCGATAACGATTGAAGTTACCGAAGAGCAGGCGTTTTCCGATGTCGAGACCAGCATGCATAACATCCAGCTGCTGCGAGATTTCGGTTGCGGTATAGCGATTGATGACTTTGGTACCGGCTACGCAAACTACGAGCGTCTGAAAAGCCTGCGGGCCGATATTGTGAAAATTGACGGCTGCTTCGTGCGTGATATCGAGACCGATCCGCTGGACGCCATTATGGTCAAATCCATTATTGAAATGGCTAAGGTTAAGAAGATGAAAGTGGTGGCGGAATACGTTGAAACGCCTGAGCAGCGGGAAAAGCTTCTCGAGTTAGGCGTCGATTATCTCCAGGGGTATCTGGTTGGTAAGCCGCTGCCGTTGAGCGAACTGCGGGCATGAAAAAGCCGGGACTTGCCCGGCTTTCGCGATACCGCTGACGAATTACAGTACCAGCGCGGCGATAGACGCAGAGAGCACGCTCACCAGCGTAGAACCGTACACCAGCTTGAGGCCGAAGCGGGAAACCACGTTACCTTGCTCTTCGTTCAGGCCTTTAATCGCGCCGGCGATGATACCGATAGAAGAAAAGTTGGCGAAGGAGACCAGGAAGATAGAGATGATGCCTTCCGCACGCGGAGAGAGCGTGGCGGCAACTTTCTGCAGATCCATCATGGCGACGAATTCGTTAGAAACCAGCTTGGTGGCCATAATACTTCCTACCTGCAGCGCTTCACCTGCCGGTACGCCCATCACCCACGCAACCGGATAGAAGATGTAGCCGAGGATCCCCTGGAAGGAGATGCTATAGCCGAACCAGCCGGTGACGGTGGCGAACAGGGCGTTCAGCGCGGAAATCAGCGCGATAAAACCAATCAGCATGGCGGCCACGATAATCGCCACTTTAAAGCCCGCCAGGATGTATTCACCCAGCATCTCAAAGAAGCTCTGTCCTTCATGCAGGTTAGACATCTGCAGATTTTCTTCGCTTTCGTCAACGCGATACGGGTTAATCAGCGACAGCACGATAAAGGTACTGAACATGTTCAGTACCAGCGCCGCAACCACATATTTCGGCTGCAGCATGGTCATGTACGCGCCCACGATAGACATGGATACCGTAGACATCGCGGTCGCCGCCATGGTGTACATGCGGTTGCGGGACATCTTGCCAAGAATATCTTTATAGGCGATGAAGTTTTCGGACTGGCCCAGAATCAGCGAGCTGACAGCGTTAAAGGATTCCAGCTTGCCCATGCCGTTGATTTTGGACAGCACGGTACCAATCGCGCGAATGACGATAGGCAGAATACGAATATGCTGCAAAATACCAATCAGCGCAGAAATAAAGACGATCGGGCACAAAACCTTCAGGAAGAAGAACGCCAGGCCTTTGTCGTTCATGTTGCCGAAGACGAAGTTTGTCCCTTCGTTGGCGAAACCGAGAAGTTTTTCAAACATCTCGGAGAAGCCCTTCACAAAACCCAGACCAATGTCAGAGTTCAGGAAGAACCAGGCCAGCAGCACTTCAATGACAAGCAGCTGAACGACATAACGAATACGAATCTGCTTACGGTTGTGGCTGACCAACAGGGCCAGAATGGCCACCACTACGATCGCGAGAATAAAGTGCAGGACGCGGTCCATATTTGCTCCAAATATGAGGCAGGTTAAATTTCTGTGCACATTCTATGTAACAAGCGCAAAGAAAACGAGAGCCAGCACACACTATTGCAAGGATATGTGACTAATGGCAAAAATAGTGATCAACCATGCATTTTTGTTATGTTACGTAAAGGTTTTAAAAGTTGCTCAGTTGTACTATTCTGGTGATTAATTAAAAGCGTTTATCAGTTCCCCGGTTTTCCGTTGCCAACCCGCTATCGTTCTCCCCTATCACAGCAATCATTATCATCGCTCCAAATGAACTTGATAATCATTCGCATTTTGATAGCATAAAACATAGCAAAGGCTATATTTCCAGAGGCAGAAAATGACCAACAGTCGCGTTGAGAATAGCAGCGGTCGCGCAGCGCGCAAGATTAAGCTCGCCCTGATGGGGCCGGCGTTCATTGCTGCCATTGGCTATATCGATCCGGGTAACTTCGCCACCAACATTCAGGCCGGCGCCAGCTTTGGCTACCAGCTGCTGTGGGTGGTGGTATGGGCTAACCTGATGGCGATGCTGATTCAGGTAATGTCGGCGAAGCTGGGCATCGCCACCGGTAAAAATCTGGCAGAGCAAATTCGCGACCACTACCCGCGTCCTGTGGTGTGGTTCTACTGGGTGCAGGCCGAAATTATCGCTATGGCGACCGATCTTGCCGAATTTATTGGCGCGGCTATCGGATTTAAGCTGGTGCTCGGCGTGTCATTGCTTCAGGGCGCTGTATTGACCGGAATTGCGACGTTCCTGATTCTGATGCTGCAGCGTCGCGGTCAAAAGCCGCTGGAAAAAGTGATAGGCGGGCTGCTGCTGTTTGTCGCCGCAGCGTATGTCGTTGAGCTTATCTTCTCCCGGCCCGCGCTGGCACCGCTGGCGAAAGGGATGATCGTGCCTTCACTGCCGACCAGCGAAGCGGTGTTTCTTGCCGCCGGGGTATTGGGGGCGACCATCATGCCGCATGTTATCTACTTACACTCATCGCTCACTCAGCACCTGCACGGGGGGACGCGCAAAGAGCGCTATAACGCCACGCGCTGGGATGTCGCCATCGCCATGACCATCGCGGGTTTTGTTAACCTGGCCATGATGGCGACCGCCGCCGCCGCCTTCCACTTTAACGGCCACACCGGGATTGCCGACCTCGATCAGGCCTATCTGACGCTGGAGCCCTTACTGAGCCACGCGGCAGCTACCATCTTTGGTCTGAGCCTGATAGCGGCGGGTTTATCCTCCACGGTTGTGGGAACCCTGGCAGGGCAGGTGGTAATGCAGGGCTTTATCCGCTTTCATATCCCGCTGTGGTTTCGCCGGGCGATCACCATGCTGCCGTCGTTTATCGTCATTTTAATGGGGCTGGATCCCACGCGTATTCTGGTGATGAGCCAGGTATTGCTGAGCTTTGGTATCGCCCTCGCGCTGGTGCCGCTGCTGATATTCACCAGCGATTCCCGGTTAATGGGCGACCTGGTCAATTCCCGGTGGGTAAAACTGCTGGGGTGGGGGATAGTTGCGGTCGTTGTGCTGCTTAACGGCTGGCTGATTATTGGAACGATATTCAGTTAAGCGTGACGATGAAAAAGGGAGCCGAATGGCTCCCTTTTGCGATTAATGATGCCCGTGGCCATGTCCGCGTCCGCCGCCTGGCCCACGCCCCCAGCCGCCGCGTCGGTCATCGCGATCTTTCCAGCCTTCGCGATAGCCGCGTTCGTAGGCTTTACCTTTATCCCAGCCGCGATGCCAGCCGTTGTCGTGACGGCGCCAGCGGTTATCGCGCCACTCATAGTGTCGACGCCAGTAATCACGGTCGCGCCAGCCGCCACCGTCCCAGTAGTTACCGTAATTGTCGCGATCGCCAATTTGTAATTTTATTGATGGCAACAGGGTGATTTCACCAGCGTTAGCGACCAATGGCGCTGAAGCCAGAAGCACTGCAGCCAAAATCAGTGACCTGAACATACTCTTCTCCTTCACGATCGGGGCCGTTGTCGGCCTGTTAACCTGATATTACGGGGCGGTAAAGCCCCGCCGCATCGGAGGAACTCCTAAATCGCAAGTGAGAGCACTTTTTGCTAAAGTAACAATGAATTTACACCGCAAGGATCGCGTCAATGGTGGCCCGTTCTTCGGCGCTGAAATGGCGGTTTTCCAGCATGCCAACCGCATCGTCGAGCTGCGAAGTTTTACTGGCGCCAATCAGTACCGACGTCACTTTCTCATCGCGCAGTACCCAGGCCAGCGCCATCTGTGAGAGCTTCTGTCCGCGGGATTCGGCCAGCGCATTCAACTGACTAATCTTTTCCAGCTTGCTTTCAGTAAGCTGCTCCGGTTGCAGGAACCGGCTGCCGCTGGCGGCGCGGGAGTCCGCCGGGATACCGTGCAGGTAACGGTTGGTGAGCTGGCCGCCCGCAAGCGGTGAAAACGCTATACTTCCCACCCCCGCGCTCTGCAGGAAATCGAGTAATCCCTCCTCGACCCAGCGTTCAAACATCGAATATTTGGGCTGATGAATCAGACACGGCGTGCCGAGATCGTTAAGGATATTGACGGCTTCCCGGGCCTGTTCGAGCGGATAATTCGATAATCCGACGTAGAGCGCTTTCCCCTGGCGGACGATGTGGTCCAGCGCGCTCATGGTTTCCCGCAGCGGCGTTTCGGGATCGGGGCGGTGATGGTAGAAGATGTCGACATAGTCGAGACCCATTCGCTTAAGGCTCTGGTCGAGGCTGGCAATCAGGTACTTGCGCGATCCCCAGTCGCCATAGGGGCCGTCCCACATGGTGTAACCGGCTTTACTGGAGATAATCAGTTCATCGCGATAGGGCAAAAAATCCTCTTTCAGGATGCGGCCAAAATGACTCTCCGCCGAACCCGGCGGTGGCCCATAGTTGTTGGCTAAATCAAAATGAGTCATGCCGAGATCGAATGCGTGACGCAGAAGCTGGCGGCTGGTTTCCACCCGCGTTTCGTCGCCAAAATTGTGCCAAAGCCCAAGAGAAATCGCCGGTAGCTTTACTCCGCTATGACCGCAGCGGCGGTACTCCATCGTTTGATATCGCGTGGCGTTTGCCTGGTAAACCATACTTCCTCCGCAGATAAAACAGGGTTGTGTATACGTTTACACTAAAGAATGTTTGCCGCGGAGTACACACCCTGAAGGCGTAAATTTTGCTTTCCACCGCCATTGTTGAGCGCAATCTGGACAGCGCACCTGCTTATTCAATACTCAACTTACCTGCACGAGAGGAGAGTAAGGATATGCAACCGACTTATACCATTGGCGATTATCTGCTGGATCGTCTCGTAGATTGCGGCATAGACCGCTTGTTTGGCGTACCGGGTGATTACAATTTACAGTTTCTCGACAGCGTTATCGCGCAGCAGAGCTTAGGGTGGGTAGGCTGTGCTAACGAGCTAAACGCCGCCTATGCCGCCGATGGCTATGCGCGCATTAAGGGCGCGGGCGCGCTGTTGACCACCTATGGCGTCGGTGAACTGAGCGCGCTCAACGGCGTTGCCGGGAGCTACGCTGAGCATGTACCGGTCCTGCATATCGTCGGCGCTCCCTGTACCGGCGCACAGCAGCGCGGCGAGCTGCTGCACCATACGCTTGGCGACGGTGATTTCAGCCACTTTTCGCGTATGAGTGAACATATTACCTGCTCTCAGGCGGTGCTGGCGGCGGGAAATGCCTGCCATGAAATAGACCGGGTACTGAGTGAAATGCTGACCCAGCATCGCCCCGGTTATCTCATGCTGCCGGCCGATGTGGCCAAAGCAAAGGCCACCCCGCCAGCTCACCGCTTGCTTATTCACACGCTGCCCGCCGACGAGAACCAGCTGGCCGGGTTCCGCGAGCACGCCGAGCGGATGCTCAGAAGCAGCCGTCGCGTATCGCTGCTGGCGGATTTCCTCGCCCAGCGCTATGGACTACAAAACGCTCTGCGAGAGTGGGTGGCGAAGGTGCCGGTTGCTTACGCCACAATGCTGATGGGCAAAGGGCTTTTTGATGAGCAGCAGCCTGGGTTCGTCGGGACTTATAGCGGGATAGCCAGCGCAGAGGATACCCGCGATGCCATTGAAAGCGCGGATACCATTATCTGCGTCGGCACGCGTTTTACCGATACCATTACCGCCGGTTTCACCCAACACCTTCCGCAGGAAAAAACGATAGAGGTCCAGCCCTTCGCCGTTCGGGTTGGCGATCGCTGGTTTAGCCGGGTACCGATGGAAAAGGCGCTGGATGTCTTGATCGAACTCTCTGCCAGCCTGGCGGCAGAATGGCATGCGCCAAATGTTCAGGCGCCGGGCGTCAGCGGCGCGCCAGAGGGGAGCCTGACGCAGAAAAACTTCTGGAGTACGGTGCAGAAACAGCTGCGCCCGGGAGATATTATCCTTGCCGATCAGGGGACGGCCGCTTTTGGCGCCGCCGCGCTTAAGCTGCCCGCTGACGCAACGCTGATTGTCCAGCCGCTATGGGGATCGATAGGCTTTACCCTTCCGGCAGCCTACGGGGCGCAAATCGCGGCAGCGGACAGAAGGGTGGTGCTGATTGTTGGCGATGGCGCTGCGCAGTTAACTATTCAGGAACTGGGGTCGATGCTCAGAGATAAGCAGCGCCCGCTGATCCTGTTGCTCAATAACGAAGGCTATACGGTCGAGCGCGCGATTCACGGCCCCGAGCAGCGCTATAACGATATTGCGCTCTGGGACTGGAATCGCCTGCCTGACGCTTTTGCGCCGGATGTCCCTTCCCGATGCTGGCGAGTGACGCGCACCCACGAACTGCAGGAAGCGATGAATAGCAGCGTCGCCTCAGACAGGCTGACGCTGGTGGAGGTGATGCTGCCAAAAATGGATATTCCCGACTTTCTGCGCACGGTCACTCAGGCGCTGGAAGAGAGAAACAGCCGGGTTTAATCTCCACGCTTCCTGGCAATCATCAAGGGTTTACCGGCCAGCAGCAGCCAGGCCGGAAGCATGACGATACACAGCAGCGGAAGCAGCGTGGAATCGGGCACCACGACCGCTGCCATAAACAGGCTCAACCAGCCATCACGCGTCACTACCAGCGTCAGTCCGAGGATGGCGCAGGAAACGGTGATGGCTGCCGGCACGGCATCCACGTGTGCGTGAAGCATCAGGCCTAGCGCGACGCCGACGAACACCGCCGGAAAAATTCGACCGCCGCGAAAACCGCAGGCGGCCGCCAGCACCAGCGCCGCCAGCTTCACTAAAGCAATAAGCATGTAATCGCTGGCGGTTAACGTCTGGCTGAAGGCTAATTGCTGCATTTCATCCAGGCCTTTAAACAGCGTGATATGCCCGCCGACGACGCCCAGGATCCCCAATAAAAATCCGCCAATACCGAGGGTTAAGATCGGATTTTTCAGCCGCTGCATCAGCGCGTGCAGGCGCGGTAAGCACCAAACGCCAACCATGCCGACGGCAATAGCAATCAGCGTCACGATAGCGCCGCTAAAGATATCGACAAGCTGCCACCGCTCGTAGTGCGCAATAGGTAACGAAAAGTTGGGGTGGAAAAACAGCCCGGTGGTCAGAGAGCCCGCCGCCGCGGCAAGTAAGGGGGCGAAGAGTCGGTCCCAAAGCGGGACATCGTTACTGCTGTTCAGCGTTTGCGAAAAGATCAGCGCCGCGGCAACAGGCGTGCCAAATAGCGCCCCGATAGTGCCGGAGGACGCCAGGATCGTCCAGTCCAGCGCGCTGACTCGCGGGAAAAGGCGGGAGCCAAGCGCCACCGTGAGGGCGATATTAATCACCATGATAGGATGCTCCGGCCCGAGGCTAACGCCGCCCGCCAGGCCGACGATCAGCGCAGCGAGCAGGCCGGGCAGAGCGCCGGGACTCACCGGTGCGCCAATGAGTGACTCGGTGGCCGGATCGGGTCCGGCGTGGCCAGGACTAAAACGCACGACCAGACCCACGGCGATGCCGGTGCCGGTGAGGATAGCTATCGTCCAGAAAGGGCCGCTGGCGTTCATGCCCAGCAATCCAGGCAGGCTACTCCAGAGAATATTCTGCAGCATGGCTGCCGTTTTCATCGCCACAATCAAGACCAGGCTGGCAGCAATACCAATCACGATTGCGGGTATCGATAACAACAGCATCGTTCTGGCGCGCGGGTGCAGCATGAAAATATCCTTCTGAAGGTTTCGACGCACTACTTTGCCCGGGGGCGTTAAGGTCGTTGGCGCAAATGGTGCTGAAACGATAAAGTAAAGAGCTGGCCTGACGATCGGCCGCACAATAATTTCATAAATTACAGCCTAACTGTGACGTAGGTCGCTAAACAAAGGGCGCTTATGCGTTGGTCGTTGTTGTTAGGACGTCATGAATTTAGAGTGTGCCAAAGAATCATTTTGACTTTAGCGGAGCCGTAACGGAATGACAAAATTTGCTTTAGTAGGGGACGTTGGCGGAACGAATGCTCGTCTGGCGTTATGCGATCTGGCAAGCGGGGAGATCTCCCGTGCTAAGACCTATTCCGGGCTCGATTATCCCAGTCTTGAAGCCGTTGTTCAGGTCTATCTGGAAGAGCATAACGTCCAGGTAGAAGACGGCTGTATTGCCATCGCCTGTCCGATTACCGGCGACTGGGTGGCGATGACCAACCACACCTGGGCATTTTCTATCGCTGAGATGAAAAAGAACCTGGGTTTCTCGCATCTGGAAATCATTAACGATTTTACCGCAGTATCGATGGCGATCCCCATGCTAAAAGCTGAACATCTGATTCAGTTTGGCGGCGCGGAACCGGTGGAAGGCAAGCCGATTGCCGTCTACGGCGCCGGTACCGGGCTGGGCGTTGCTCATCTGGTACACGTTGATAAGCGCTGGGTGAGCCTGCCGGGTGAGGGCGGCCATGTGGATTTCGCCCCCAATAGCGAAGAGGAAGGCATTATTCTCGAAGAGCTGCGCAGCGAGCTGGGGCACGTCTCCGCTGAACGCGTCTTATCTGGGCCGGGGTTGGTCAATCTTTATCATGCGATCGTGAAGTCTGACGGGCGTCTACCGGAAAATCTGCAGCCTAAAGATGTGACCGAACGCGCGCTGGCCGATACCTGCATCGATTGCCGCCGCGCGCTGTCGCTGTTTTGCGTCATTATGGGCCGATTTGGCGGTAACCTGGCGCTGACCCTCGGCACCTTTGGCGGCGTGTATATTGCTGGCGGTATCGTGCCGCGCTTCCTTGAATTCTTCAAAGCCTCCGGCTTTCGCGGCGGTTTTGAAGATAAAGGCCGATTTAAAGCCTTCGTCCAGGATATTCCGGTCTATCTGATTGTCCACGACAATCCGGGACTGCTGGGCTCCGGTGCACACCTGCGTCAGACTCTGGGGCAGATTCTGTAAGCCCCGTCTCTTACCCGAATAAAATGATTATTCGGGTAAATCCTCTACAGATGCATGAGCTGGCGAAACTCTTTCACCTTGCTGCGGCTTACCGGAACCTGAAACTCAAGGTCGCGTAGCCGCAGAATATAGGTGTTGTTGAACCAGGGTTCGATTTCGCGAATTTTGTTCAGGTTGACGCAGTACGAGCGGTGACAGCGGAAAAAGTGCGCCGGCGGTAGCTTGTTGCAGAACTCCGTGATATTCATCGGCATCACGAAGGACTCCTTGCGGGTATAAACGAACGTCATCTTTTCATGCGCTTCCGCGTAGTAAATATCGTGGATGCTGGTGACGATAATCCGTTCATCTTTAACCAGATTAATCGTGTCGTTTTCCCTGGCTGGATTGGCCGCTGCCCCGCTACCGGCGCTGACCTGCTGCTGTTGCTGCCAGGCGCCGGTCAGCTTTTGCAGCATGTTGATAATGCGCGATTCCTGGTAGGGCTTGAGAATATAATCAAACGCCTCCAGCTCAAAGGCTTCCACCGCATGCTCTTTCCACGCGGTAATAAAAACGATAAAGGGCTTATGCGCGAACTGGCTGATGTTTTGCGCCAGCAGTACGCCATCCAGAGATGGAATATTGATATCGAGAAAAATGGCGTCGACTTTGTTGTGCTGTAAAAACTTCAGCACATCCAGACCGTCGTCAAAGGTGCCGACAATCTCCATTTCGCTATGGGTGTTAATCAACCAGGTGAGCTCTTGCTGCGCGAGGAACTCATCTTCCACAATGATGACCTTCATTTTATCTCCGCTCATGACAGCAGCGACTCCGTAGCCACCTGGGGCGCGTGTTGGGTTGGCACATAGAAGGCAATTTCGGTCCCCGGCGTCAGGCGTCGGATATGCAGTCCTTCCCCGTACAGTAGCTTGACCCGGTGATGAACATTGAGTAAACCGATTTTATTTCCCGGCATTTCGTCAGCCTCTACCCTCGCTACCACCGCAGGGTCGATACCGTTCCCCGTATCGCGAACGCTAATTCGTACCCGATTCCCGCACTCATTGATGCCAATGGTCACCACGCCTTTTCCTTTGCAGGGCTGAATCCCGTGGACGATAGCATTCTCCACCAGCGGCTGAATTAGCAGGCTGGGGATCATAAAGCTGACTTCATCATCAATATCATAAATCACCGTCAGCTTGTCGCCGAAGCGAGCCTGTTCAATCGCGATGTAATCCTTGATTTGATACAGCTCCCTTTTGATATCTATCTGTTCATCATCTTTTAATTCAATGTTGTAGCGTAAATAGCGCGACAAATTAAAAATTAACTGACGCGCGGTGTCCGGATTCATGCGAATCGACGATGAAATGGCGTTCAGCGCATTAAATAAGAAATGGGGATTGATTTTGCTTTGCAGCGCCCGCAGCTCGGCTTTATTGGCCATTTCACGCAGCTGTTCAGCGCGGGAAACCTCCAGCTGCGTAGAGATGATTTGCGACAGGCCTACCGCCATTTCCTGCAATGAGGAGGTGATGCGGTGCGCGTGGCAGTAATAGATTTTTAGCGTACCGGTGACGACGCCTTTTTCCCACAGCGGAATGACCAGCATAGAGTGTATTTCCGGCGTCCGATGAGCTTCGTCATTGTTTTTAATAATGATTTTCCCATAGCGGATCGCCTGTTGCGTCGTCGGGCTGATAAAGTCATCGTTATCGCGGTAGTTGATTTCCCCGACGCCGACGTAGGCCATCACGTGCTGGGTATTGGTAATCGCGACGGCATCGGCACTGATATCGCGGCGGATAATGTCGCATACCTGACGCAGGGACTCGCTGTTGACGTGGCGAAATAGCGGAAGCGTTTTGTTGGCGATATCGAGCGCCAGTTTTGCCTGACGGGCGGCGCTGGCTTCCTTTTCCCCCTCAACGCTCTGCACCAGCAAAACGATAAAGCCGATACATACGCTGCCAAGGATCATCGGAATACCAATCTTAGACACGATGTCTATCCCCAGCGCGAATGAAGGCGCCCACACGATCACGAGAATCATGGTTAAGGTTTCGCATAGCATCCCGGCGAGGATCCCCGCTTTCCAGCGCTGGGCTTTCGGCACTTTACGACCAATAAAACCAGAGAGCAGACCGGCGACAATGCTGGTAATAAAGCAGGGGACGGCGGTGACGCCATCAATATCAATCAGGTAGCGATGTACGCCGGCGATCGCGCCGACAATAGCCCCAACCCACGGGCCGAACAGGATCCCGCCGGACATGACCGCGATAATACGCACGTTGACCAGCGATCCCTCGACCGGTACGCCTGACCAGGTGCTAAAGAGGGCAAAGAGAGAGAAGATCGCGGTAACGGCCAGCAATTCTTTAGGGGTGTGCGCGGATTTATGCAGAAGTTCACGAAACAGGCGCAGGCGAATGAGGAAAAAGAGACAAATCAGCATTAATGCCGCGCGGTCAAAAACCGCCAGCAGCATAGTAAATATTTCGTGCATGTGTGCGCCGTGTTAATCGCGAGAAAGCAACATGATAGAAAACCTCGCGGCAGAAGGCCAGCTGAAGGCATGAATAGGGAAAAGTCTTACAAACAAAAGGGGATTAATAACAAACACCCGCGATTCAATAGCGTCTACGGATGAGCAAGCATTTAAGTAAAATTAAAGATATCAGTATGTTAATTTTGATGGGGTAGGCGAGAAGGGGAAAGAACGTTGCTGCCGTATTTAGTCGTACTGATGCCCGTTTTTATCGCCAGAAATTATTTTTCTCTGCCCCTCTCGACAGCAGGAAAATTTTCGGGTTATTTTCTAAACGTGCTGCACAGGCAGCAGCGTCGCTCGGACGGTCCGGGCGCTAACGTTAATCCGAGGAATCTATGGCTGAATTCAGTCCTGAACGCCGTTTTACGCGTATCGATCGTCTCCCCCCTTACGTTTTTAATATCACTGCTGAACTAAAAATGGCTGCGCGACGCCGCGGCGAAGATATTATTGATTTCAGCATGGGTAACCCCGATGGCGCCACTCCGCCGCATATCGTTGAGAAACTCTGCACCGTTGCCCAGCGTCCCGATACCCACGGCTATTCTACTTCCCGCGGCATTCCGCGCCTGCGCCGGGCGATTTCTCGTTGGTATCAAGAGCGCTATAACGTTGAGATCGATCCGGAATCAGAAGCGATAGTCACCATTGGTTCAAAAGAGGGGCTGGCGCATCTGATGCTGGCGACGCTTGACCATGGCGATACCGTACTGGTGCCAAATCCCAGCTATCCCATCCATATTTACGGTGCGGTGATTGCCGGAGCCCAGGTACGTTCTGTACCTCTGGTCGAAGGCGTGGATTTCTTCAACGAGCTTGAGCGCGCGATTCGTGAGAGTTACCCGAAGCCGAAAATGATGATCCTCGGTTTCCCCTCCAACCCGACCGCGCAGTGCGTCGAACTGGAGTTCTTCGAGAAAGTCGTGGCGCTGGCGAAGCGTTATGACGTGCTGGTGGTGCACGATCTGGCCTATGCCGATATTGTTTACGATGGCTGGAAAGCGCCCTCTATCATGCAGGTCCCCGGCGCGCGCGATGTCGCCGTCGAATTCTTTACGCTCTCTAAAAGCTATAATATGGCGGGCTGGCGTATCGGCTTTATGGTCGGTAACAAAACGTTGGTTAATGCGCTGGCGCGCATTAAAAGCTATCACGATTACGGCACTTTCACCCCTCTACAGGTTGCGGCGATTGCCGCGCTTGAAGGCGATCAGCAGTGCGTTCGCGACATTGCCGAGCAGTATAAACGTCGTCGCGATGTGCTGGTGAAAGGGCTGCATGAGGCCGGATGGATGGTGGAATGTCCGAAGGCGTCAATGTATGTCTGGGCGAAGATCCCAGAGCAGTATGCGGCGATGGGCTCACTGGAGTTTGCTAAAAAGCTGCTGCAGGATGCAAAAGTCTGCGTTTCTCCGGGCATTGGCTTTGGAGACTATGGCGATACCCATGTACGCTTCGCGTTAATTGAGAACCGCGATCGTATCCGCCAGGCGGTGCGCGGCATTAAATCGATGTTCCGTGCTGACGGGCTGCTTCCCGCATCGGCTAAGTTAACCAGCGAAAGCCACGAATAAAAAAAGGAGCCGAGAGGCTCCTTTTTTTAACACCGTTAAAGCTAGATCATCAGGGCGAAAGTACCGGCCCAAACGATGACCATAAAAGAAATGCCCATTAAGAAATATTTCACGACTCATCACTCCGCGCTCTCGGCGAGACGCCTTAAATGAATTTGCTCTTCATTGCCTGCTCAGCTATCGCTCACGAAAACGACGCTTTTTCAGCGGGCGGTAGCTGTAAATTCTGAGCGTAAACGGCTCCAGATGGCGCTAATGTACGCCTAAAAAATGAGGGAAACAAGAGCCATTTTTTTATTAATTTTTAGTTACTTACGAGTGTCGTGATTCGGCGACACATTAATTTCATTCGGTATTAAATTTCATTCTGGCGACGGTCATTAACAACAGTTTTTGTACTGATATAGTTGTTTGATTTTGTGCTTTTTTCTGCCTGAATGTGGGAGGAGTTAACTATCCCGCATGAGGAGATGACGGGTTCAGCGAGCGGCTGAATCCTGATGTTGCCACTCTTGCGGGTAGCGTGCGGGAGCGAAACGCAGCGTTATGGCCATTAAGGCCAGGACGCAGGCGGCGTGAAGCATCCAGTCGAGCTGGTAATTGCCGCTTAAACTCCGCAGCAGTCCCGACAGCCAGGGGGAAAGCCCGGCGACAATAAAGCCCACTCCCTGCATAAACGCGACCAGTCGGCCCGCAATGGCGGGGTGCCTGGCGTGATCGAGCGCCAGGACCAGACACAGCGGAAATGCGCCGCCAAGCCCAATACCGCAGCAGATGGCCCAGACAAGCGGTACCTGCTGCGGTAGCCAGATAAAACCGCAGAAGCCGACAAGCTGTAAGGCCAATGCCAGCATCAGAAGCGTTCGTCGATCCTCATGTCTGGCCAGGATGGGCAGCAGGAGCGCTCCGCCGGTCTGGCCGATGGTCATTAACGCCAGCAGGGTACCGCTGAACTGCGCGCTGTAGCCCGACTGCATATAGTAAGGCGGCAGCCAGGCAATCAGGCTGGCATAGCCGCCGTTGATCAAACCAAAATAGAGGCTAAGCGTCCACGCGCGACGATGGCGAAAAAGCGTGACCCGGGTTGTTGATGGCGTCCGGGCGGGTAACGTTCGGCTTAGCGGCCACCAGCAGAGGAGCGCGGCGGCGGCGGGTAACGCCCACCACGCAAGCGCGTGATACCAGATAGCGCTATGCTGCGCCAGCCACGGCGTGAATGCGGCGCCCAGGCCGCCGCCGCCCATCAGCGCCGCGGACCAGAGCCCCATCACCTGCGGCGTCCGACGATGAAAAAGACGCTTTATCACCGCGGGAATGAGCGCCTGAATAATACCAATGCCGATTCCGCCAAGGAGCGCGCTGCTGAGTAATAGCGCGCTCTGCGGCGCCAGTTCGCGAAGTAAAGCCCCGGCGACGATCGTTAACAGGCTGAGGGAGATACTTTGGCGCTCGCTGAAATGACGGTTAATCCAGCCGCCGGCTAGCGCCAGCAGACCCATGGCGATCACCGGTAGCGCGGTGAGCAGAGAGGCAAGCGTGAAGCTCATGCCGCTTGCCTGCTGGATCTGCGGAAGGAGCGGTCCAACGGAGGTCAGCAGCGGACGCATATTGATACCGATAAGCACCAGCACCAGCAGCATCGTGCCATTACGTTGCGTCAGGTTCATCGTTGAGTAGCCGGCGTTTGTTTCGCTGTGGGGAAGGTATTGAGGCAACTCATGCCGATCTCCTGTGGCGTTTGGTAAAGAATCGCGAGCAGAGTACGTAACTTATTTCATAAGTTAAAATACTTAATTATGATTGAGTTCATTTGAATTTCTTATGGATGAATTCATGCTGCCGCGACACCTCAACTACTTCATTGCCGTTGCTGAACACGGCGGCTTTACGCGAGCGGCAGCCATCCTGCATGTTTCACAGCCGGCTTTGTCGCAGCAGATTCGACAGCTGGAAGAGACGCTGGGAGTACGGCTTTTTGATCGCAGCGGGCGCAACACTTGCCTGACGGACGCCGGCAAGGTCTGGTTAATTTATGCGCGCCGGGCTTTACGGGAACTGGCCGAGGGGCAGCGCGCGCTCCATGACGTTGAAGATTTGCAGCGCGGTACCCTACGTGTAGCGATGATGCCAACCTTTACCCATTATTTTATGGGGCCGCTGGTGGCTTCGTTTTATCAACGTTACCCGAATATAACGCTGGATATACAAGAGCTGGCGCAGAATCGAATGGAGACTCTGCTGCTCAATGATGAGCTGGATATCGGGATCGCTTTCGACGGTAGCGATTCACGGGATATTGTGTCTCAGCCGCTGTTCTCTGAAACCCTGGCGCTGGTGGTTGGCCGCTCTCATCCTCTGGCGGCGACCCGCCGTGTGGCGCTGACGGCGCTCAATCAGGCGTCACTGATTCTGCTAAGCAGCGCTTTTGCTACTCGCGAGCAAATCGATCGCGACTGCCGACAGCGCGGTATTCAACCGAAAGTGCAGATGGAGGCCAACTCGATTAGCGCAGTGCTGACCGTGGTTGAACGCACGTCGTTGGCAACCTTGCTCCCTGCTGCCATTGTTCAGGGGCGTGACGATTTAACCGCGATCGAACTCGCGCCATCATTACTGGAAAGAACCGCGTGTTTGATACAGCGAAAGGGGGCCTGGCAAAGCGCCGCGACCCGAGAGTTTATACTAATGGCACATCAGGCTGCGTCAATATTGAGCGCAGGACAGGGATTTAACGAATCGACTGAGAGAGATTTAACGTTACGTTGATTCGCTGTATATAAAGTATTTCATATACATCAGGAGCGTTTATAGAGAACGATTTTATTATGAAGCCAGATTTATCTCTGAATTCATATTGAAATGCATTTCACATTTGCTACTGCATTGCGCGCCCTGTACCTATGGCGTTGTAATGATTCATTCTGATTTAATTAAATTAAAGAAGTATTATTCGAACGTATATTCTGACGCCGGAAGATTAATGCTGCCGTAGCTGGAAACCACGCCTTCAGACCTGAGTTTATCCATAGCTCTATTAAATATTTTACTTTTTTTGTTTTCAGTCGCGTTAAGCATGTTATCGCCAAAATGGGGATTGGATTGAATGATGTGATTGATAAATTCAATGAGCAACTTATTTTGCATAATCGTTGAGGGCGTCGCTATATCTTGCTCCTCAGATAAATGTAAGGTTTTTTCAGAAAGTTCGAGAGGGCGGCTGCTGATGGTATGTTCATAAATTTTCTCAATCGCCTGACTCGTGATGTAAAGCTTACTCAGCGTGATGGTTGGCCTCTCATCCTCGTCGGGTATGAAGTGGCAGAAGAGGACATTGGTGGCCGGTGATATGATGCTTATCCTCTGCTCAGTAATAATGTCTTCAGGTGTTTCTAAGATCTCCATCAAATTTCTCGTGTGGCAGTACCATAAGCCAGAGACGGAAACCCGGAGTTTTAGCTGGGTAACAGGTATACCATATTGGGCTTCCTGATTTGCTTCACTATCATTAAATTTAAAAATTTTGTTAATTTTTGAATGCCGTGACCACGATCTTTCGCTTATGCTCAACTCATCAATATTGGGTGCGTTAAGAAAATAGAGATTATTACTGCTCTGGTCATGTTGGAACGCACCTTTTAATGTTCCGTTAGTTTTACCTACTTTTATGCACAGGCTTATCGCACCAATATCATGCCAATGAAGCAGATCTTCTATTTCACAATTCAATAGTTTTTTAGCGCGAGATATTGAACAGTATTCCAGGGGGGGAAGATTGTTTAGTTTCCATATGTTTCTTTCTTTTCTTTCCATGGTCTATATCATCTTATGAAAAATAGGGGGTTATGGTTTTCTTAAATTGACCTCTATCGACGCTGCGACGATTTAGATTCATACAAAATATTTATCAAAACAGATGTTTTATATCAAACTTTGATATTGGCGTGTTGTGTTGAATCTGGTCAGAATATTATCTCTCAAACATCCTATCAGCTTTCCTGTAATAATTAAATGTATCGCTGCTAAAAAAATCAGCCTGATCCCCTGCCTTGCAGGGAATTAATTGCTTTTGATTATTTTGTTTGTGAATTAAATTTATGGTGATTATATGAATTGCTAATAATGCAGGAAGCGGGTATTGAATCAATAAGCAGGTGATTTATTGAATGCGCAGCCTGCTCGAAAAACGTCTGTTAGCCGCTGTGACTGTCGATCGGACAGACGAGGGAGGGCCGCCATGGGTCAGGCCTGTATCGTGTAACTGCTTGTTTTGACGCGGGCTCGTGCGCAAAGAATCCAGCTATATCTGCCATAAGCAAAACAGAATTTGCCCTGCGGGAATCACGCTGGCGTACGGTGGGGAGCATATTTTTGAAAGTACGGTGGGGTATACCCCACCGTACTGTTGTTACTTTTTCACTGCGTTTTTGGCCGCAGTTTTTGCGTTGTCGCAGGCTGCCTGGTTTTTAGCACAGGCGTCTTTGGCTGCTTTTGCTTCTTTTTGCGCATCCGCTTTCGCCGTGGATTTTGCCTGGGCGCACTGCGTTGCGTTGTTCTGGCAGGCTGATTTCGCCTTTGAAACGACCTGACCATTTGCCGCGCTGGCAGCGCCACAAGCCATAAGCGCACAGATACCCAGTGCCATTGCGAGTTTTTTCATCATATCTATCCGTATAACCAATTTAGGTAAGGCAACAGGCTGTCCGCAAGTCCCGTACAGAACCCGATTCTTGTCGCAGACATCCTGCCGCAATATGAAGCGGATGGCTGAGAAGATAGCCTTTCATCCGCCATAAACCGCCGGACGCGCTGCTTTTAAGCAACGCTGATACTGAAAGAACAGCAGTTCAGCGCATCCGGCAGCGGCAAGAATACGTGACGGCAGGGATTTATCTACCGGCATTGTTTTGCGAATCGTAACGCAAGGAAACAATCAACAATGATAACTACTGTGAATGATAGGGTTTAATTTATTACATTGATTTTAAATGAATTTATATTTATTGATGGGAAGTCAGGCCAGGCAAAAATATGAAAATCGCTGCGCGAGAAAAATATTCCCCCTCGCTGGCAAGCAATGCTGTGACCCGCATTGATGCAATTCTGACCAATAATTCAGCCAGGCTGTAGGGCGCATCAGCGTCGGGGAAAAAGATATTGCGGAAGGCGCGCGGTTCACCCAATGGGAGTCTTAAGGTGGATTAACTATAATTATCGACAGCACGGATAGTTCAGAGCGTCAGTGTGTCAAAAGCTTACGCTGGGCTCCGTAGCGAGGGGCACTCGTTATAAACGGGTAGCACAAATGGCGGGAGTGCGGAAATGGAGCGCATATGAAGATAAGAGAAGTACTGATGACTATTGCTGTGCTGTATCCGGTAGCGGGGTACTCCGCGAGTTTTGATTGTCAGAAAGCGACGCAGGCGGATGAAAAGGCTATCTGCGCTAACCGGAGCCTGAACGATATGGACGTGGTGATGGCGACGAAGTATGAGTTTCTGCGGGGGCTTTTTCCAATGGGGACGCGTGGCGAGATGATGGACGCACAAAAAACATGGCTCCATAGCCGGCAGAAATGCGGCAGCGACAGCCGCTGTTTGACGAAATCATATGAAGACCGGCTACAGCAACTTGATGAGATCTATGCAGGAATCGATAAACCTCTGTGATTCATCTGCTTCGGGGCTGGCGTTGTTCTGCGGTGGTGATGATTAAACGAATGCTGTGAACGGAGGTGAATAATTCAAAAGTGTCCCCTGCAGGAATCGAACCTGCAACTAGCCCTTAGGAGGGGCTCGTTATATCCATTTAACTAAGGGGACGAAGCGCCGGGATTATAGCGTTATTTTCGGCGCTCGTTAAGCTTGTACGGGCCAACTGCTTAATCTATAGCCATTTAGCGCTTTTTTGCCTCCTCGGCTGCACGAGCTTTCTTCTCATGACTCATGTCATTGCGAATCTGGGCATGGCTTAATAAAGCGAAAATAAAGGTCCCGCCGCATATGTTGCCGGCAAGCGTTGGCAGAGCAAAAGGCCAGATAAATTCCTGCCACGGTAGCGTCCCGTTAAATACCAGATAGAAAATCTCGACGCTGCCAACCACAATATGCGTGGTGTCCGCGAGGGCGATAAGCCAGGTCATCAGAATGATGACGACAATCTTTGCAGAACCTGCGGCAGGAAACATCCACACCATAGTGGCGACCAGCCAACCGGAGATAATTGCATTGGCAAACATCTCCAGCGGCGGGTTTTGCATCACCTTCAGGCTAATTTTAAGAAAGGCTTCGCGAGTGGGCTCATCGAACACAGGCATAACATCGAACGCCCAGGCCGCGATAGCGGTCCCGATTAAGTTACCTGCCAGCACAATCCCCCATAAACGTAACAGCAGGCCGATGTTGCCTGGCGTGGGTTTATGCATAATAGGCAGGACGGCGGTGACGGTGTTCTCGGTAAACAACTGTTGGCGAGCGAGAATGACGATAACAAAACCAAAGGTATAACCAAGATTTTCCAGCAAGAAGCCGCCGGGAAGTTCGTTCAGATGGACATGGAAGATACCTTTGGCGACCAGCGAGGCCCCCATTGAAAGCCCGGCGGCAATCGCTGACCATAATAGCGCCATGGCATCGCGTTCGAGCTCTTTCTCGCCCTCCTGGCGAATCACTTCATGAGTGGCCATCGCCTGTGAAGGCAGGCGTTCTTCATCAACCTCAATTTCTTCACCATTCTGCTTTTCTTCACTCTCTACTTCAACATCCTCATTATCATGGTGAGTTTGCGGTTTCATAACTTTTCCTCAACGGCGGGTCTTTATTATAATCCTAGAGCGGTTTCGGCTGTTCGGGTCGGATAAGCTCCTAAATTCTTCACAATGACAAGATTAGCAATACGGAAATTGCAAAATGTGTATAGAATCGGGACACCAACAATGATGCTAAAAAAGGCTATGCTGAAAGCAGGCACATGCTTACGGGCGATATCTTTATGGAGGCTGCTGTCCCCCGATAACCCCCAGCGATAGCTTAAATTAACAGGGAGACACCTATGAATTTTCGCCTGTCGGCGCTTGCGCTTGGCGCCACATTGCTGGTGGGATGCGCCAGTTCTAGTTCTGGCGATCGGCCGCAGGGGCGTTCAGATCCGCTTGAAGGCTTTAACCGTACCATGTTCAACTTCAACTTCAACGTTGTCGATCCCTATGTCCTTCGCCCCGTCGCGGTGGCGTGGCGTGATTACGTTCCGCAGCCGGCGCGTAACGGGCTGAGTAATTTTACCAGCAACCTCGAAGAGCCGGCGGTAATGGTGAACTCCTTCCTGAAAGGCGATCCCTATAAAGGAATGGTGCATTTTACGCGTTTCTTCCTGAACACCATCCTTGGGATGGGTGGCCTGGTTGATGTGGCCGGGATGGCGAATCCGAAACTACAGCGCGTTGAGCCTGCCCGCTTCGGTAGCACGCTGGGTCACTATGGCGTCGGCTATGGTCCATATGTGCAACTGCCTTTCTACGGCAGCTTCACCCTGCGTGATGAGGGTGGCGATATGGCTGATGACCTGTATCCGGTTCTTTCCTGGCTGACATGGCCGATGTCTATCGGCAAATGGATGGTTGAGGGCGTTGAAACGCGCGCGCAGCTGCTGGATTCAGACGGCTTGCTCCGTCAGTCCTCCGATCCGTATATTTTAATGCGTGAAGCCTACTTCCAGCGTCACGACTTTATCGCCAACGGCGGTAAACTTTCCCCGAATGAAAACCCGAACGCGCAGGCGATTGAGGGCGATCTCAAAGATATCGATTCACAGTAACCGACGGGTAGAAAGTAAAAAGGGTGAACATGATGTTCACCCTTTTTTGTGGCTTCACATTATCAGAAACGGTAGTTGAAGTTCGCGCCGTACAGCCAGGCTTTACCTTCTGATTTAAAGGTATACGGCCCTTCTGTAAATTCAACGTGCTGACCGTGCATATAAGACACACCGACGTCGACTGAGGCATCTTTATTAAAGGCGTAAGTCGTACCGGCGCTGAGCCACAGGCGATCCTGGTCCGGAATAGAGATAGAGCGATTGGAAGCCGGGACCGGGCTATCATCAAAGGCGATACCGGTACGGAAGGTCCAGTTATCGTCGTGGTAATAGGTCGTACCCAGAGCGATACGGTAGGAATCTTTAAAACCTTCGTCCTTGTAGAACAGCGTTTCACCACCGCTGGTTTTGGTCGCTTTCAGCTCCTGGAACTGGCTCCAGCTGGTATAGGCAAGGCTGTAGTGAACGGCCCATTTTGGCGCCACGCGATTATAACCTGATACTTCCCACATTTCTGGCAGATTCAACGTCAGAGAACCGCCAATCGTGGAACCACCGGTGCCGTACGGCAGGCCCAGTCCCAGAGCGGAGTTGATGGGGTTAAGGGACGACGGCAGGCTGCTCTTGTAATCCCCGTCAAAATCAACTTTGACTTCAGAGCGGTAGGTTAAGCCGTAGCGGTTGTTTTTATCGACTTCATATAAAATACCAGCATTCCAGCCAAAGCCCCATTCATCACCCTTCAGACGAGCAATTTGGGTGTCGCGGCTGATACCGCCGGCCTGTTGACCGATGGCCGCAGCCTGAGCCGGGGAGAGTTTGCCGGCTTTCACCATTCCCGGTAGCTGTGCGCCGATAATTTCCGGTAAATCACCCGCATAGCGCTCTAATTTTGCTCGAGCGTACACGGCGTCAAAGCCCAGACCAAAACTCCAGTGGTCGTTGAGACGATAAGCGCCGCTCAGGTTCAGGTTAAGCGTTTCGAGATCGGTGGTACCGCCCATCGAGCCCGCGGCAAAATCGTTGTTGAACTCGGTGGCTAAACCATAGTTAGAGGTCAGGGAAGCTCCCCAACCGAACTGGTCGTTAATCGGCGCCACGAAGTGCAGATTCGGCACCCATGCGGTAGGCGCAATATTGTCCTGGCTGGCGTCATTACCGATAACTGAACTACCGGTGACGTTGACATCAGGATCGACGAAAATAGCGCCGCCGGAGAAGGTTGGACGGTCGAACATCATGATTAACGCCGGGTTACGACTGGCGTTTCCCGCATCATCAGCAATAGCGCCTTCACCTGAATAGGCGCGACCAAGGCCCGATGAAGAGAATTCGTTTAGCTGAAAGCCTGCTGACCAGGCCTGGGTTGAAACGAGTGCTACAGCCACTGCAAGGGCAGATTGGGTAAGGCGGGTTTTCTGGCTCATGCCCATAACCTCATAGAGTTATTTTTATTTAAACAATGTTACATGCTGTAACAGGAGCGCGAAGTGTAGGGTCTGCTTTACGACAGAGAAATCAGACCAGTGCGCTGAGTATAGGTCTGACCAGATGATATGTTGCAAGTTTGTTTATAAGTTTTTTCAATTGTGATCTAAGAAACGCGATCCAGTTGGCAAATTTGCCCGGGTACCTGTTACCCAAAGTAGGCGCTTTTTGTTCTGGATCATTTTTAAGTGTGATTTCGGTCACTTATCCCGTTTGTCGCCATTAACGACTGGAGGCAGGCATGCCCGGGGCGTAAAATACGCACATTATTTGTCTGGCACCTTGAGTGCATATACAGAGGAAATCTACGATGAGTAAATGCAGTGCTGATGAAACCCCGGTTTGCTGCTGTATGGATGTTGGCACCATTATGGACAACACCGATTGCACCGCCTCTTATAGCCGCGTGTTTGCGAACCGTGCCGAAGCAGAAGAAACGCTCGCCGCATTAAGCGAAAGAGCGCGTAACGTTGAATCTGAGCCGTGCAAAATCACCCCGAACTTTACAGACGTTGATGGCGGCGTGAAGCTGGATATCGATTTCGTGTTCAGCTGTGAAGCTGAAACCCTGATTTTCCAGCTCGGCCTACGCTAATCCTTCCCCCGGACGCCCCTCATGTCAGGGGCGTTACCTTTTCTAATCAATGTGTTTTGGCTCCCACTTTTTCGCTTCCCCGATTGGCTTAATGTAAAATATTAGTTAAAACTGTTATCAGGTCAGACCACTTTGTTTTATCGGTTAACAGGGGAGCGTTATGAGTCAGGCATTACCGCTAGTCACCCGCCAGGGCGATCGTATCGCGATAGTCAGCGGTTTACGTACTCCGTTTGCCCGACAGGCGACGGCTTTTCACGGCGTGCCGGCCGTTGATTTAGGTAAGCTGGTGGTCGGCGAAATGCTGGCTCGCAGCAACATCCCCGCGGACATAATAGACCAGCTGGTATTTGGCCAGGTGGTGCAGATGCCGGAAGCGCCGAACATCGCCCGGGAAATTGTGCTGGGGACCGGCATGAGCGTGCATACCGATGCCTGCAGCGTCAGCCGCGCCTGTGCGACCAGCTTTCAGGCGGTAGCCAACGTCGCGGAAAGCCTGATGGCAGGCACTATTCGCGCGGGTATCGCCGGCGGAGCCGACTCCTCTTCCGTATTACCTATTGGCGTCAGCAAAAAACTCGCCCGAACGCTTGTTGATGCCAACAAAGCTCGCACCCTGGGACAGCGTCTGAAGCTATTTTCTCGGCTGCGTTTTCGCGACCTTCTGCCCGTACCGCCAGCGGTTGCCGAATACTCAACCGGCCTGCGGATGGGCGATACCGCCGAGCAGATGGCGAAAACGTGGGCTATCACGCGCGAACGGCAGGATGCGCTGGCGCTGCGTTCACACCAGCTTGCCGCCAGAGCCTGGGAGGAAGGTAAGCTCTCGGCAGAAGTGATGACGGCGTACACACCGCCGTTCCGTGAGCCGCTGGAACAGGATAATAATATTCGTAAAAATTCAACCCTCGCGGATTACCAAAAGTTACGCCCGGCCTTCGATCGTCAACACGGGAGCGTAACCGCCGCGAACAGTACGCCGCTAACCGATGGGGCGGCGGCGGTGATCCTGATGACCGAATCCCGGGCTAAAGAGCTGGGCCTTGTTCCGCTGGGCTATCTGCGAAGCTACGCTTTCACCGCGATTGATGTTCGCCAGGATATGCTGCTGGGCCCGGCGTGGTCGACGCCGCTGGCGCTGGAAAGAGCGGGGCTGACGCTGGCTGATTTGACCCTGATTGATATGCATGAAGCTTTTGCCGCGCAAACGCTGGCCAACCTGCAATGTATGGCCAGCGATCGCTTTGCCCGCGAAGTGCTTGGCCGCTCTCAGGCTACCGGGGAAGTGGACGAGAGCAAATTTAACGTGCTTGGCGGCTCGATTGCCTACGGTCATCCCTTTGCCGCCACCGGCGCGCGGATGATTACCCAAACGCTGCATGAACTGCGGCGGCGCGGCGGCGGATTTGGTCTGGTCACCGCCTGCGCGGCGGGTGGGTTGGGTTCAGCGATGGTTCTGGAGGCCGAATAATGGAAACCGTATCGGCATTTACGCTTGAGGTTCGCCCGGACAATATCGCCGTCATCACCATTGACGCGCCCGGTGAAAAAATGAATACCCTGAAAGCTGAGTTCGCCAGCGAGGTACGGGGGATCATCCGCCAGATCCGCGACAATAAGGAGCTGCGCGGCGCGGTGTTCATCTCGGCAAAAGCGGATAACTTTATCGCCGGGGCGGATATCAATATGATTGCCCGCTGCCATTCCGCGCAGGAAGCGGAGGCGCTTGCCCGTCAGGGCCAGCAAATCATGGCCGAGATCCACGGTCTGTCGATTCCGGTGATTGCCGCTATCCACGGCGCATGCCTGGGCGGCGGCCTTGAACTGGCGCTGGCCTGCCACGGGCGGGTATGCAGCGATGACGATAAAACCCGGCTTGGCCTCCCGGAAGTACAGCTGGGGCTGCTGCCCGGCTCTGGCGGAACTCAGCGTCTACCGCGATTAATTGGCGTCAGCGGCGCGCTGGAGATGATCCTGACCGGTAAGCAGCTTCGCCCGCGTCAGGCCCTGAAGGCAGGGCTGGTTGATGAGGTGGTGCCGCAGACTATCCTGCTGCAAACCGCGATTGAACTGGCGCTCAAAGGTCGCCCGGCAAGCCGCGCTGTTCCGGCGCGCGAACGTATTCTCGCAGGCCCGCTTGGCCGCAGCCTGCTGTTTCGTCTGGTCGCGAAAAAGACGCATCACAAAACCCAGGGGAACTACCCGGCAACTGAGCGCATTCTGCAGGTGATTGAAACCGGACTGGCGCAGGGCTGCAGCAGCGGATACGCCGAGGAGGCCCGCGCTTTTGGCGAGCTGGCGATGACGCCGCAATCGCAGGCGCTACGGTCGATTTTTTTCGCCAGCACCGATCTGAAAAAAGATCGCGGCGCGGATGCTGATCCCGTCGCGCTGCGCAGTGTGGGCATTCTGGGCGGAGGACTTATGGGGGGCGGTATCGCTTACGTCACCGCCTGCAAAGGCGGATTACCGGTACGCATAAAGGACATCCAGCCGCGCGGGATAAATCACGCACTGAAGTACAGCTGGGATCTGCTCGATAAACAGGTGCGTCGCCGCTATCTGCGCGCCAGCGAGCGCGATCGCCAGATGGGGTTAATATCCGGTTCGCTGGATTACCAGGGATTCGCACATCGCGATGTGGTGATCGAAGCGGTGTTTGAAGACCTTACGCTCAAGCAGAAGATGGTCAGCGAAGTTGAACAGCACTGCCGCCCGGAGACGATCTTTGCTTCTAACACCTCGTCTTTACCGATCGGCGAGATCGCGGCGCATGCAAGCAGGCCGCAGCGGGTCATCGGGCTTCACTTCTTTAGCCCGGTAGACAAAATGCCGCTGGTGGAGGTGATTCCACATAGTGGTACGGATCGGCAAACAATTGCGACGGCGGTTAAGCTGGCGAAACTGCAGGGTAAAACGCCGATTGTCGTCGCCGATAAAGCGGGCTTTTATGTTAACCGCATTCTGGCCCCCTACATAAATGAAGCCATGCGCCTGTTGATGGAAGGCGAGCCGGTAGAGCATATTGATAACGCTTTGGTTAAATTCGGTTTTCCGGTTGGCCCTATTCAGCTCCTTGATGAAGTGGGAATCGATACCGGTACCAAAATTATCCCGGTGCTGGAGGCCGCATGGGGAGATCGTTTTAGCCCGCCTGCAAACATCATTAGTTCGATTCTGAATGACGATCGCAAAGGGAGAAAAAATAACCGGGGTTTCTATCTTTATGCGGCAAAAGGGCGTAAAAGCAAAAAACGGCCCGATCCTGCGATCTACGCTTTACTGGGTATTTCCTCACCGCAGGCGCGCTTGTCCGCGCAGCAGGTGGCGGAACGCTGCGTGATGATGATGCTTAACGAAGCGGCGCGCTGCTTCGATGAGCGAGTGGTTCGCAGCGCCCGCGATGGTGATATCGGCGCCGTATTTGGCATTGGTTTTCCGCCGTTTCTTGGCGGCCCGTTCCGCTATATGGATACCCTGGGAGCGGGGGAGGTCGCCGCGATATTACAGCGCCTGGCTGCTCAGTACGGCCCGCGTTTTACACCATGTGACACTTTGTTACACATGGCCGAGCAGGGGGCGACCTTTTGGCCCGCTGAGGAACGTACGACCTAAGTTGTGGTCAAAGAAGGTAAATCCGGTAATGAACGGCGCTGCGCTTTGGCGATTTTGTAAGCAATAGTTGACTATACTTACGCCATTGAGGTAAAAAACAGCGTTTCATTCGTTGAATGGATCAGGCACAATGCCCGGCCACCGGGTCACCTGCGTATCGTCTACGTGGGTAAGACCGCGGTGCTTCTGGTTAACAAAAGCGGTGCAATATGCAAGTTTTTATCATGCGTCACGGCGACGCTGCCCTCGATGCAGCCAGTGACTCGGTTCGTCCATTAACCGTCTGCGGTTGCGATGAGTCTCGTCAGATGGCTACCTGGCTGAAAGGTCAAAAAGTGGATATTGAGCGGGTTCTTGTGAGTCCCTACCTGCGTGCAGAACAGACGCTGGAAATTGTTGGGGAGTGCATGAATCTGCCAAAAGATGTCGACGTGATGCCGGAACTCACGCCGTGCGGCGACGTTGGCATGGTTAGCGCTTATCTGCAGGCGCTGGCGAATGAAGGTGTGGCGACGGCGCTGGTCGTGTCTCACCTCCCTCTGGTGGGGTACCTCGTCTCAGAGCTGTGCCCGGGGGAAACTCCCCCGATGTTCACCACTTCGGCGATTGCCTGCGTCACGCTTGATGCCAGCGGCAAAGGCGAATTCAACTGGCAAATGAGCCCCTGCAATTTGAAGATGGCGAAGGCTATCTGATTCCCTCCGGGGCTGACGTTTACGGAAGCTCCGGCGGTTGCCACTCTTCAACTTCAATCAGAACCAGCAGTGCGGCGTCTCCGCCGTACTCTTTTGGTGCCTGATGAAACGCCATAATATGCGGGTGCTGGGCCAGCCACAGCGGCGTTTGCTGTTTGAGAATATGCTTTCCATGCCCGTGCATCACGCAGGCGCAGAATACGTGCTCGCGACGGCAGGCGGCAATCAAGGCTCCCAGTTCCTGCTTGGCCTGCTGCTGGGTTAAACCGTGCAGGTCGAGAAACAGCTCCGGCGAATAATCACCCCGACGCAGTTTTTTCAGCTCAAAATGGCTGACGTCCGAGCGCACATACTTAACCGACCCTTCGGTATTCAGCAGCGGCTGAAACTCATCGGAAAAATAGTGGCTGTTATCCGCCTGCTCCTGGAGCAGCCGCTTGGGCGGTACTTCAGCGATTTTTTTACGCTGCGGGCGATGAACGATGGTGTCCTGCTTAATCTGACGCGTGCCGGTCATCAGCTGCCGGAACAATGCCTGATCCTCCTCGCTTAGCGATGTTTTCTTTTTCATTACCTGATCTCATTTTTTCTTTGCCGTTAGTTTACCCGACTCGCCACGCATCCAGGCAAGGAAAACCTATTTTTCCCCCTCCGCCTGACGTAAGAATGCTGATTTATCCCCGTCTTCGTGGCAAACTAGCCGCCGAATTTATAGCAGAGCGTGCCCTGGGGGATAGCGTGGATAAAATTTTTGTTGATGAAGCCGTGAATGAGCTTCATACCATTCAGGACATGCTGCGTTGGGCGGTAAGCCGCTTCAGCGCTGCAAATATCTGGTACGGACACGGCACCGATAACCCGTGGGATGAAGCCGTACAGCTGGTGATGCCTTCACTGTATCTGCCGCTTGATATTCCGGAAGATATGCGTACCGCGCGTCTGACTTCCAGCGAAAAACATCGCATCGTTGAGCGCGTCATTCGTCGTATTAACGAGCGCATTCCGGTCGCTTATTTGACCAACAAAGCCTGGTTCTGCGGCCATGAGTTTTACGTCGATGAACGCGTGCTGGTACCGCGCTCGCCGATTGGCGAACTCATTAACAACCATTTTTCCGGCCTGATTGACCACTATCCGCAGCACATCCTTGATATGTGCACCGGCAGCGGTTGTATCGCTATCGCCTGCGCTTACGCTTTCCCGGAAGCGGAAGTCGATGCGGTGGATATTTCCCCTGACGCGCTGGCCGTTACCGAGCAGAACGTGGAAGATCACGGCTTAATTCATAACGTTACGCCGATTCGCTCCGATCTGTTCCGCGATCTGCCGAAGGTGCAATACGATCTGATCGTGACCAATCCGCCGTACGTCGATGAAGAAGATATGTCCGACCTGCCGGGTGAATATCGCCATGAGCCGGTCCTGGGGCTGGCTTCCGGTAGCGATGGTCTGAAGTTAACCCGCCGGATCCTCGCCTGCGCGCCGGATTATCTCAGCGATGACGGTATCCTGATTTGTGAAGTCGGTAACAGCATGGTACATCTGATGGAGCAATATCCTGACGTGCCATTTACCTGGCTGGAGTTTGAAAACGGCGGCGATGGCGTCTTTATGCTGACTAAACCGCAGCTGATTGCCGCCCGCGCGCATTTCGGTATTTATAAAGACTAAAACAACACGCAAACATAACGACAAAAACGGAGCCGTGATGGCAGGAAACACAATTGGACAACTCTTTCGCGTCACGACGTTCGGCGAGTCGCATGGCCAGGCGTTGGGCTGCATCGTTGACGGCGTGCCGCCAGGCATTCCGCTAACCGAAGCCGATCTCCAGCACGATCTCGATCGCCGTCGTCCGGGAACCTCACGCTATACCACCCAGCGCCGCGAGCCGGACCAGGTGAAGATCCTCTCCGGAGTATTCGAGGGGGTGACCACCGGGACCAGCATTGGCCTGCTGATTGAGAATACCGACCAGCGTTCTCAGGACTACGGCGCCATTAAGGACGTTTTCCGCCCGGGACACGCTGACTATACCTACGAGCAGAAATATGGCCTGCGCGACTATCGCGGCGGCGGTCGTTCCTCTGCGCGTGAAACCGCCATGCGCGTGGCCGCAGGGGCGATTGCCAAGAAATTCCTCGCCGCGAAATTTGGTATTGTGATTCGCGGTTGCCTGACCCAGATGGGCGATATCCCGCTGGCGATAAAAGCGTGGGATCAGGTAGAGCAGAACCCGTTCTTCTGCCCGGATCCGGACAAAATCGAAGCGCTTGATGAACTGATGCGCGGCCTGAAAAAAGAGGGCGACTCCATCGGGGCGAAGGTCACCGTGGTGGCCGATGGCGTACCGCCGGGACTGGGCGAGCCGGTATTCGATCGTCTGGATGCCGATATCGCGCACGCGCTGATGAGCATCAATGCGGTGAAGGGCGTGGAAATTGGCGATGGTTTTGAGGTGGTGAAGCTGCGCGGCAGCGAAAACCGCGATGAAATTACCAAAGCGGGTTTCCAGAGCAACCACGCGGGCGGCATTCTCGGCGGCATTAGCAGCGGTCAGCAGATCGTGGCGAATATCGCGCTGAAGCCGACCTCCAGCATCACCGTCCCGGGTCACACGATCAATCGCTTTGGCGAAGAAGTTGAGATGATCACCAAAGGGCGTCACGATCCTTGCGTCGGTATTCGTGCGGTACCTATTGCCGAAGCGATGCTGGCGATCGTGTTAATGGATCACTTTATGCGTCAGCGCGCGCAAAATGGCGACGTGACGACATCAATCCCACGCTGGTCATAGATGAAAAACACCGTTATCGCACTGCTGGCGCTCCTCGCCAGCGGTACCAGCCTGGCGGCGACGCCGTGGCAGAAAATCACGCAGCCCGTTAGCGGCAGCCCGCAGTCCATTGGCGCGTTTGCCAATGGCTGTATCGTTGGCGCGCAGGCGCTGCCGTTAAACGCCACCGGCTATCAGGTGATGCGTACCGATCAGAACCGCTACTTCGGCCATCCGGACCTCGTGCAGTTTATTCAGCGTCTGAGCAATCAGGCGCACAATAAAGGCATGGGAACGGTGCTGATTGGCGACATGGGTATGCCGGCCGGTGGACGCTTTAACGGCGGCCACGCCAGCCATCAGTCCGGACTGGACGTCGATATTTTTCTTCAGCTGCCGCAGGCGCGCTGGAGTTCAGCTCAGCTGCTGAAGCCGCAGGCGCTGGACCTGGTGGCCCGCGACGGCAAACGCGTAGTGCCGTCGCTGTGGAGCCCGCAAATCAGCCAGCTGATTAAGATGGCGGCGCAAGATAGCGACGTTACGCGTATTTTCGTCAACCCGGCGATTAAGCAGCAGCTGTGCCTGGATGCCGGTAGCGATCGCGACTGGCTACGCAAAGTTCGCCCATGGTTCCAGCACCGAGCGCATATGCACGTGCGCCTGCGCTGCCCGGCCGGCAGCCTCGAGTGTGAAGACCAGGCCCCGCCTCCGGCGGGCGATGGCTGCGGTGCGGAATTGCAAAGCTGGTTTGAACCCCCTAAGCCAGGATCAACCCCTCCTGTGAAGAAGACGCCGCCTCCGCTGCCGCCTTCCTGCCAGGCGCTACTGGATGAGCATATTCTTTAATGGATAGTTTTATCGACGTTTTTATGGTGTCACCGACGGTACTGGTCGTACTGTTTTTCGTGGCCATTCTGGCGGGATTTATCGATTCACTGGCGGGCGGCGGCGGGTTATTGACCGTCCCGGCCCTGATGGCGGCGGGTCTTCCCCCTGCGCAGGCGCTGGCAACGAATAAGCTGCAGGCCTGCGGCGGGTCGCTGTCCGCCTCGCTTTATTTCATCCGCCGCAAGGTGGTGAATCTGGCCGACCAGAAGCTCAATATTCTGATGACCTTTCTCGGCTCGACGGGCGGCGCGCTGCTGGTCCAGCACGTCCAGTCCGATATTCTCAAGCAGATACTGCCAATCCTGGTTATCGGCATTGGCCTCTATTTTCTGCTGATGCCGAAGCTCGGCGAAGAGGACCGGCAGCGACGTCTGTACGGTCTGCCGTTTGCCCTGGTGGCTGGTGGCTGCGTCGGTTTTTACGACGGTTTCTTTGGTCCGGGCGCCGGATCTTTTTACGCGCTGGCTTTCGTCACCCTCGCGGGGTTCAATCTGGCGAAATCGACCGCGCATGCAAAATTGCTTAACGCGACGTCTAACGTTGGCGGCCTGCTGTTGTTTATTATTGGCGGCAAGGTGATATGGGCTACCGGCTTTGTGATGCTGGCCGGGCAATTTATCGGCGCCCGCGCGGGATCGCGGCTGGTGCTGAGCAAAGGACAGTCACTGATTCGACCGATGATCGTCGTGGTGTCGGCGGTGATGAGTGCAAAACTGCTTTATGACAGCCATGGACAGGAGTTCCTCCAGTGGCTGGGGATGAACTAATGAACAGCACGCATAAATATGAACAGCTGATCGAAATCTTCGACGGCTGTTTTGCTGAAGATTTTAATACCCGTCTGATTAAAGGCGATGACGAACCGATCTATCTTCCGGCAGATGATGACGTGCCTTATAACCGTATCGTCTTTGCCCACGGCTTTTACGCCAGCGGACTGCACGAGATATCGCACTGGTGCATTGCCGGGAAGGCGCGACGTGAGCTGGTAGATTTCGGTTACTGGTACTGTCCGGACGGTCGCGACGCGATGACCCAGTCTCAATTTGAAGACGTTGAGGTGAAGCCTCAGGCGTTTGACTGGCTGTTTTGCGTGGCGGCGGGATACCCATTTAACGTCAGCTGCGACAACCTGGAAGGGGATTTTGAGCCCGACCGGATCGCTTTTCAGCGGCGCGTGCATGCCCAGGTGATGACCTATCTGGAGCAGGGGATCCCTGAGCGTCCCGCGCGTTTCATTCAGGCGCTGCAAGAATATTACCAAACGCCGCCTTTGACGGCAGAACAGTTCCCGTGGCCGGAAGACCTGCACTAAGGCCACACTTTACATACTATGAGGAAAGAAGATGATCGCGGAGTTTGAATCACGCATTCTGGCGTTAATTGATGATATGGTCGACCACGCCAGTGATGACGAACTGTTTGCCGGCGGTTATCTGCGCGGCCACCTGACGCTGGCGGTGGCCGAGCTGGAAGGAGAGGGCGAGCATACTGCGCAAGCGGTACATGACAAGGTATCCCGGAGCCTGGAAAAAGCCATCAGCGCGGGCGAACTGTCGCCGCCGGATCAGGTTCTGGTGCAGGAAATGTGGAACAGTTTGTACCAGAAGGCGATGCAGAAATAGTTCTGCCCTCCGCCAAAGCCCGGCATTCGCTCAGCCGGGCTCTATTTCCCGCAATTATTTCACCGCTTTCCCTTTCAGCAGTTTTCTTACCCACAGCCGGTTAGGATTCAGCGCCGCCAGCGTTTCTTTATCCATGGGTAATGGCTCATTGCTCATTTGCGACGCCAGAATTTCAGCCGCCAGCGGCGCGGAGCACAGGCCGCGCGAGCCCAGAGCGCCCAGCATATACAGGTTGCGGTAAACCGGCGCTTCTCCGGCCTGCTCCGGACGTTCAGCCAGAGAGGCATATTCGCGTAAGGTGGCCTCATAATCAGGCACGCTGCCGACCATCGGCAAATGATCGCGGGTTGCGCAGCGCACGCCGCTGCGGGCCTGATTAGCGCTCACGTCTACCTCCCGCGTCCATTCCGCCTGCGGGAAACAGTCAATCAGGCGCTGGCGATTCTGCTGCTGATCCTCGGCGCTAAACGCGGCCTCTGCCTGTCCGCGGTGGTAGCTTGCGCCAATGCAGTGTTGCTGATTATGCGGGTTTTGCGGCGTCAGGTAGCCGTTGTAGCACAGGACCTGGCGCAATTTCGATAGCCCTGGCGTCGTCGGAATATGGCTAACCTGACCGGCAACCGGATACATGGGAAGATGCTCCGTCTGGCTAAAGCGGGTCAACTGATGGCCGTTGGCCAGCACCACGACCTCGTGGTACTGCCGCTGGTTTAATTGCCAGCCGTTGTTGTCTGCGCTGAGCTCCGTGACCGGATAATCGTAGCGCACGCGCAATCCGCGAGTGGCGGCGAGGGCCAGCAGTTCAGCGGTTAACTGCTGCGGACAAAGCCAGCCGCCGGCAGGATAGGCGATGCCCCCGCAGCCGGTTTCCACACCGGTTTGTTGCGCAGTGGTTCGGGCGTCCACGGCGACGGCGATTTCCGGCGGCAGGTTAAGCGCAATCATCTGGGCGATTTTCTGCGCGCTTTTCGTATCCCAGCCCAGCTGCGTCACGCCGCACCAGTCATGATCGAACATCACCGGCAGAGCGTCATACACGCGGCGGGCGAAAGTAAATGCCGCCGGGAAGAAGCGGGCCAGGGCGGCATCGTGCTGGCTGAGCAGCGGATAGAGCGCGCCCTGGCGGTTTCCGGATGCGCCTTCAGCCGGCGCGCTGTCGGCGCAGTATAACGTTACCTGCCATCCGCGGCGCAGCAGCGCCAGCGCGAGCAGGGCGCTGGCGATCCCCCCGCCGATAATCGCGGCATCGCGCTGTTCCGTACCGCTGCGGGCAAACCACGGCGCGCGCGCGGGGATCTCCGGCGTTTCACGCATTTCGCCGGTCAGCATTTCGCGCTTGCGGCCAAAACCCTTGCGCTTCTGCATGCTGAAACCGGCCTCCTGCAGGCCGCGGCGGACAAAGCCGGCGGAGGTGAAGGTGGCCAGGGTACCGCCGGGTCTGGCCAGACGAGCCATCGCCGCAAACAGCTCCGCCGTCCACATGTCCGGGTTTTTTGCCGGGGCAAAGCCATCAAGAAACCAGGCGTCCACCTGCTGATTAAGCGAATCATCGAGCTCGTTGGTCAGTTCATTAATATCGCCAAACCACAAATCCAGCGTGACCCGCCCTTCATCCAGCAGCAGACGATGACAGCCCGCGATGGGCAGAGGCCACTGCGCCTGCAGCTGCTCGGCCCAGGTTGCAAGCTCCGGCCAGCGCTGGTGGGCAAGGCGCAGGTCCTCCGCTTTCAGCGGAAATTTTTCGAAACTGATGAAATGTAATCTTTGCAGGGTAGCTTCTGGGTTATCGCGGTGAAAAACGTCAAACGCCTGCCACAGCGTGAGGAAATTCAGGCCGGTACCGAACCCGCTTTCGGCAACCACAAAGAACGGACGTGCATACTCAGGGAAGCGTTCCTTGAGCTGGTTTCCGTCGAGGAAAACGTAGCGCGTCTCTTCCAGACCGTTGTCATTGGAAAAGTAGACATCGTCAAAATCTCGGGAAACAGGTGTACCCTCAGCGTTGAATTCCAGGTTGGCGGGTTGTATGGCGTTTTGTTTCACGTAAGTTACTCGAATCACAAGGCGTAGAACGATCTTAACGATGTGTGCCTGAGGGCGCAAATTTATACACAAATTGGCTGATCGGACTTGTTCGGCGTACAAGTGTACGCTATTGTGCGACTCGAAACTTAATATAGTGCGACTTACAGAGGTATTGAATGAAACGTGCAGTGATTACTGGCCTGGGCATCGTTTCCAGTATTGGTAATAACCAGCAGGAAGTCCTGGCATCTCTGCGTGAAGGACGCTCCGGGATCACTTTCTCTGAAGAGTTTAAAGATTCAGGAATGCGCAGCCACGTATGGGGCAACGTCAAACTGGACACCACCGGCTTGATCGACCGTAAAGTGGTTCGTTTCATGAACGATGCCTCTATCTATTCCTATCTTTCCATGCAGCAGGCAATTGAAGATGCTGGCCTGAAAGATGAAGTCTATCAGCAAAACCCGCGCGTGGGCCTGATTGCCGGTTCTGGCGGTTCTTCTAAATCTCAGGTTTTCGGCGCTGATGCAATGCGCAGCCCGCGCGGTCTGAAAGCGGTTGGCCCCTACGTGGTGACCAAAGCGATGGCGTCCGCGGTATCCGCTTGCCTTGCAACACCGTTCAAAATCTACGGCGTCAACTACTCCATCAGCTCCGCCTGTGCGACTTCCGCCCACTGCATCGGTAACGCTGTTGAACAAATCCAGCTGGGCAAACAGGACATCGTGTTTGCCGGCGGCGGCGAAGAGCTGTGCTGGGAAATGGCGTGTGAATTCGACGCGATGGGCGCGCTGTCCACCAAATACAACGAAACGCCAGAAAAAGCGTCTCGTACCTATGACACCCACCGTGATGGTTTCGTTATCGCGGGCGGCGGCGGTATGGTTGTGGTTGAAGAGCTGGAACATGCTCTGGCGCGCGGCGCGCACATCTATGCTGAAATCGTTGGCTACGGCGCAACGTCCGATGGCGCAGACATGGTTGCCCCGTCCGGTGAAGGTGCGGTTCGCTGCATGAAGATGGCGATGGACGGCGTTGACACACCGATTGACTACCTGAACTCCCACGGTACTTCTACTCCGGTAGGCGATGTGAAGGAGCTGGGGGCGATTCGTGAAGTCTTCGGTGATAACAGCCCAGCGATCTCCGCGACCAAAGCGATGACCGGCCACTCCCTGGGCGCCGCTGGCGTACAGGAAGCTATCTACTCCCTGCTGATGCTGGAACACGGCTTTATTGCGCCGAGCATCAACATCGAAGAGATGGACGAGCAGGCCGCCGGCCTGAATATCGTGACCGAGCCGACCGAACGCGCGCTGACGACCGTGATGTCTAACAGCTTCGGCTTTGGCGGGACTAACGCCACGCTGGTCATGCGCAAATACCGCGCATAACGAACACGCTTTACAAGGGGAGCCAACGGGCTCCCTTTTTTGTATTCTTGACAGACCCCCGGGAGAAAAGGCAAACTCCTGGCACAACATTATTCTCTCAGATAATGCGTAAGCGTTTAACGTCATCCAACGCGCCTTAACCCTGATAATCAGGTGGAGAGGGCGTGGTCTCACCTCGCCTTACTCTGCGAACTGGAGTAAAGCATGTCCGCAGTCACTGAAACAAAACGCACTCCTTCAGCGAATGGTTCGCTGTTTCGGATCACGTTCGCCGTTTTTCTCACCTATATGACCGTCGGCCTGCCGCTACCGGTTATCCCTTTGTTTGTCCATCAGGAACTGGGATTTGGCAATACCATGGTTGGCGTCGCCGTCGGTATCCAGTTTCTGGCGACCGTATTAACCCGCGGCTATGCCGGCCGCCTTGCCGATCAGTACGGCGCCAAACGCTCTGTCCTGCAGGGGATGTTGGCCTGCGCGCTGGCGGGGGGCGCCTGGCTGTGCGCCGCGCTGCTGCCGGTGCCGGTCATGGCGAAGTTTGGCCTGCTGGTGCTTGGCCGTCTGATCCTGGGTTTTGGTGAAAGCCAGCTGCTCACCGGTAATTTAAGCTGGGGGATGGGGCTGGTGGGGCCCATGCGCTCCGGTAAAGTCATGTCGTGGAACGGTATGGCGATATACGGCTCTCTGGCGGCCGGGGCGCCGCTGGGGCTGCTGATCTACAGCCATTACGGCGTCGCGGCGCTGGCCTGCGTCACCATGGTGCTGCCGTTAGTGGCCTGGGCGATTAACGGCACGGTGCGTAAAATTCCTGCTCACGGCGGCGAGCGGCCGTCGCTGTGGAGCGTGGTGGGAATGATCTGGCGGCCCGGTATCGGTCTTGGCCTTCAGGGCGTCGGCTTCGCGGTAATTGGCACATTTGTCTCTTTGTATTTCGCCAGCAACGGCTGGGCGATGGCCGGTTTTACGCTGACCGCGTTTGGCGGGGCGTTTGTCCTGATGCGCGTACTGTTTGGCTGGATGCCGGACCGCTTCGGTGGGGTGAAAGTGGCCATCGTTTCGCTGCTGATTGAAGCGATAGGCCTGGCGCTGCTCTGGCAGGCGCCCAATGCCTGGATCGCGCTGGCGGGGGCGGCGCTCACCGGCTGCGGATGCTCGCTTATCTTCCCGGCGCTGGGCGTCGAGGTCGTGAAGCGGGTACCGCCGCAGGTACGAGGAACGGCGCTTGGCGGCTATGCCGCGTTTCAGGATATCTCTTACGGCGTCACCGGCCCGCTTACCGGGCTGCTGGCGACGTCGTTGGGCTACTCTTCCGTCTTCCTGGCCGCGGCAATATGCGCCGTGCTGGGGATCCTGGTTAGCCTGGTGTCGCTGCGTAAGTAGCGCTTCATTCGGCCCGGCATGCGGGCCGATGATATCTCCTTAAATCACCAGCCACAGCAGGGCAAGCACCACGATAACTGCCAGCGCGATAACCCACGGTTTTTTCAATACCAGCCACGGTGAGGCGGGAGGCGCCTGAACCGGCGGGATCGCCAGCGTCTCCTGGGCTCTGGCGACCCTGAGCACGAAAATTTTATTGAGCAGCGTCAGCAGCTGCGCCGCGCTGAGCGGCGTTTGCGCCGTCGCGTGCCAGTGGGTTTGGGCAAAATCCATCACTCTTTGCCATTCCGCGGCTTCAAGCGGCTGTTTTAATGCGGCCTGCAGCGAGGTCAGCGTCGGCGCAGCCTGCGAACTGAGCGTTTGCCGCGCATGTAGCCAGTACGAGAGGGGAGTGAAGTGGGTCGCCGGGATCAGCTCTCCGCTCTTGACGCCGCTTAGCTCCAGCATGGATTGCCAGAGAAGCTTGCTGGACTCGCCGGTGGCCGCCGCGAGTTTGGTCACCTGCTGATTGAGCGTGTTGTGCTCCGCGGGCAGCAGCGGACGATGCGTTGGCGGGCGCTGCTGCGGCTGAGGAATCGAGAGCTGGCCGCTTTGCAGGAGCTGCAGAACATTCTCCAGCTGCGGCTGGGACAAGGCATGCAGGGCGGTTTGACCGTCATGCTGACGAATATAATCGCTGACCGCCTGGCGATTGTTGCCCTGATTCAGCAGCTCGCTCAGCTGCGCCAGGATTTGCCGACGGTGATGATTTTGCTGGGCGAGGATTAGGCGCTGGTTCAGGCTGTGCTCGGCGGCGGCAAAATGGCTTGCCAGCAGCGGCGCGTCGTTTTTCAGGCTCAGATCGTGTTTTACGCAGGCCCACACTTCCGCATTTTGCTGGGATGTTAAAGCCACCAGGCGCGTAATGAGCCGCTCAAGCGCGGTACGCTGCTGAGTGGTGAGCGGAGGTTCGCCTGAGCCCGGAGGGCGATCGGACATACCTGAAACGGGTTGCGTCATGATTAATCCTTTGCGTATTGCTGTACTAAATTACTGTACTAAGGGCCGGGTGGTGATGTTCCTGGCGGGCAGATTATGGCACACTTCCCCGGTTTACTCTCGCTCTCAGACAGGTACTGAACCGTGAAAATCCTCGTTGATGAAAATATGCCCTATGCGCGCGAGCTTTTTAGCCGCCTGGGGGAAGTGAAGGCCGTTGCTGGTCGCCCTGTCCCGGTTGAAGCGCTAAATGACGCCGATGCGCTGATGGTGCGATCCGTCACCAAAGTTAACGAAGCGCTACTTTCTGGCAAAGCGATCAAATTTGTTGGCACCGCGACGGCGGGTACCGATCATGTCGATCAGGCGTGGCTACAGCAGGCGGGAATCGGTTTTTCCGCGGCGCCGGGCTGCAACGCTATCGCGGTGGTGGAATATGTGTTTTCCGCGCTGCTCATGCTGGCCGAGCGTGACGGTTTTGCGCTGGCCGACCGTACCGTCGGGATCGTGGGCGTCGGCAACGTGGGCGGGCGTCTGCAAAAACGCCTTGAGGCGCTGGGAATCAAAACGCTGCTCTGCGATCCGCCGCGCGCCGATCGCGGCGACGAGGGGGATTTCCGCTCCCTTGACGAGCTGGTGCAGGACGCGGACATTCTGACGTTCCATACCCCGCTCTATAAGGAAGGGCAGTACAAGACGCTGCACCTGGCGGATGAGGCGCTGATTCGCCGCCTGAAGCCGGGGACGATTTTAATCAACGCCTGCCGTGGTCCGGTGGTGGATAACGCCGCGCTGCTGCAGCAGCTGCAGGCCGGGCAGGCATTAAGCGTGGTGCTGGATGTCTGGGAGCCGGAGCCGGATCTGAATACCGAATTGCTCAAGCGGGTGGATATTGGTACGCCGCATATTGCCGGCTATACCCTTGAAGGCAAAGCGCGCGGTACGACGCAGGTTTTTGAGGCCTACAGCGCGTTTATTGGTCATCCACAGCAGGTGGCGCTGGACACGTTGCTACCGGCGCCGGAGTTTGGCCGCATTACGCTGCACGGGCCGCTCGATCAGGCAACGCTAAAACGGCTGGCGCATTTGGTGTATGATGTGCGCCGCGATGATGCGCCGCTGCGAAAAGTCGCGGGCGCTGCGGGCGAGTTCGACAAACTGCGCAAAAATTATCAGGAACGCCGTGAATGGTCTTCGCTGTACGTACAGTGCAGCGATGCGCAGGCGGCGACGCTGTTGCGCCAGCTGGGCTTTAACGCCGTTCATCATCCTGTTCGTTAATATCATCTTAATGCTCCTGCTGGATAATCCGGCAGGGCCGCTTTTTTCTGGAGTACACCACCATGTCTGAAGGCTGGAATATTGCCGTACTGGGCGCAACGGGCGCCGTAGGCGAAGCCCTGTTCGAAACGCTTGCCGATCGTCAGTTCCCGGTGGGGGATATTTATGCGCTGGCGCGTAGCGATAGCGCCGGTGAACATCTGCGTTTTTCGGGCAAGTCGGTTATCGTTCAGGATGCGGCGGAATTTGACTGGACCCAGGCCCAGCTGGCCTTTTTTGCCGCCGGTGTAGAGGCCTCCGCCGCGTATATCGAAGACGCCACTAACGCGGGCTGCCTGGTGATTGATTTAAGCGGCCTGTTTGCGCTGGAGCCGGACGTGCCGCTGGTGGTGCCGGATGTCAACCCGTTCGTGCTGGCGGATTACCGCAATCGCAACGTTATCTCGGTCGCGAATAGCCTGACCAGCCAGCTGCTGTCGGCGTTGAAACCGTTGATCGATCGGGGCGGCCTGTCGCGCATCAGCGTGACCAGCCTGCTTTCCGCTTCCGCCCACGGTAAAAAAGCGGTCGATGCCCTTGCGGGGCAGAGCGCCAAATTGCTTAACGGTATTCCGATCGACGAAGATGATTTCTTCGGTCGTCAGCTGGCGTTCAATATGCTGCCGCTGCTGCCCGATCGTGAAGGAAGCGTGCGTGAAGAGCGCCGTATCGTCGATGAGGTCCGCAAAATCCTGCAGGATGATGGCCTGATGATCTCCGCAAACGTCGTTCAGTCGCCGGTGTTTTACGGCCATGCGCAGATGGTGAGTTTTGAAGCGCAGCGTCCGCTGGCCGCCGAAGAGGCGCGCGATGCCTTTAGCCTTGGCGAAGATATCGAACTGTCCGAAGAGGGCGAGTTCCCGACGCAGGTCGGCGATGCTTCCGGTAACGCCCGCCTCTCCGTCGGCTGCGTGCATAACGACTACGGTATGCCTGAGCAGGTGCAGTTCTGGTCCGTCGCCGATAACGTCCGTTTTGGCGGCGCGCTGATGGCGGTAAAAATCGCTGAGAAGCTGGTTCAGGAGTATTTGTACTGATGTCTGAGATGGAGCAGCCGCCGGTCTACAAAATCGCGCTGGGCATCGAATACGATGGCAGCAAGTACTACGGCTGGCAGCGGCAGAACGAAGTCCGCAGCGTACAGGAGAAGCTGGAAAAGGCGCTCTCGCAGGTAGCGAACGAGCCTGTTAACGTTTTTTGCGCGGGCCGTACGGATGCTGGCGTTCACGGTACCGGTCAGGTCGTGCATTTTGAAACCCGCGCGCAGCGTCAGGATGCCGCATGGACGCTGGGCGTAAATGCGAATTTGCCCGGCGATATTGCGGTGCGCTGGGTAAAGCCGGTTCCACCAGATTTTCATGCCCGCTTCAGCGCCACGGCGCGTCGCTATCGTTATGTTATCTATAATCATCGTCTGCGGCCGGCGGTATTGAGCCGCGGCGTAACCCATTATTACCTCCCGCTGGATGCGGAGCGGATGCAGCGCGCCGCTCAGTGTCTGCTGGGAGAGAATGATTTCACCTCGTTTCGTGCGGTACAGTGCCAGTCGCGCACGCCGTGGCGCAACGTGATGCATATTAACGTCACCCGTTATGGTGCATATGTGGTGGTGGACATCAAAGCGAATGCCTTTGTACATCATATGGTAAGGAACATTGTCGGCAGTCTGATGGAAGTAGGTGCCGGTAACCAGCCAGAGAGCTGGATTGCAGAACTTCTGGCGGCAAAAGACAGGACGCTTGCCGCCGCAACGGCAAAGGCGGAAGGATTGTATCTGGTGTCGGTGGACTATCCGGCACACTACGACCTCCCGGTCATGCCGATGGGCCCGCTGTTTCTGGCGGACTAACCGGGTTATTAAGGGCTAACGCAAACTATGGACCTGATTCACTTTTTAATTGATTTTATCCTGCATATTGATGTGCATCTGGCTGAGCTGGTCGCGGAGTACGGCATTTGGGTATACGCGATTTTATTTTTGATTCTGTTCTGCGAAACTGGCCTGGTGGTCACGCCGTTCCTGCCGGGGGATTCGCTGCTGTTTGTGGCAGGCGCGCTCTCCGCGCTGCCGACCAACGATCTCAACGTGCATTTAATGGTGCTGCTGATGGTCATTGCCGCGATTGTTGGCGATGCCTTGAACTACACGATTGGCCGGCTGTTTGGCGAAAAGCTCTTCAGTAATCCCAATTCGAAAATTTTCCGCCGCAGCTACCTGGATAAGACCCATAGCTTCTACGAACGCCACGGCGGTAAGACCATCATCCTGGCCCGTTTCGTGCCGATCGTCAGAACGTTTGCGCCGTTTGTGGCGGGAATGGGGCATATGTCCTATCGTCATTTTGCGATGTATAACGTTGTTGGCGCGCTGCTGTGGGTACTGTTATTTACCTACGCGGGTTATCTGTTCGGCGATTTGCCGATCGTCCAGGAAAACCTTAAGCTGCTGATCGTGGCGATTATCGTCCTGTCCGTATTGCCGGGCGTGATTGAAGTCATCCGCCACAAGCGGGCGGCGGCGAAACAGGTGAAATAACGCGGCGACGATCTTCGGGCGGTATGCCGCCGCCCGAAGAGTGAAGTGTGAGCGGTTCGACCACTTTTTTATCCCATGTTACGGGATGTTATGATTTAATGTGCAACATTCATGGTCTGTGAGGGGCAAAAATGGCATTATGCGCCCCTTGCGACAAAACTGGCATCGACCAGGTTCAGGTAGAAAGGTTATCAATGAGCTGGATTGAACGAATTAAAAGCAATATAACCCCCACCCGTAAGGCAAGTATCCCTGAAGGTGTATGGACCAAGTGCGACAGCTGCGGTCAGGTATTGTACCGCGCAGAGCTGGAGCGCAACCTGGAGGTTTGCCCTAAGTGCGATCACCACATGCGTATGTCGGCGCGCAACCGCCTGCATAGCCTGCTGGACGAAGGTTCCCTCGTGGAGCTGGGAAGCGAGCTCGAGCCGAAAGATGTGCTGAAGTTCCGCGATTCGAAAAAGTATAAAGACCGTCTGGCGTCCGCCCAGAAAGAGACCGGCGAAAAAGACGCGCTGGTGGTCATGAAAGGCACCCTGCATGATATGCCGGTTGTTGCCGCCGCTTTCGAATTCTCCTTTATGGGTGGGTCGATGGGCTCCGTGGTCGGCGCGCGCTTTGTTCGCGCGGTTGAGCAGGCTCTGGAAGACAACTGCCCGCTGATTTGCTTCTCCGCATCCGGCGGCGCCCGTATGCAGGAAGCGCTGATGTCGCTGATGCAGATGGCGAAAACCTCCGCTGCGCTGGCGAAAATGCAGGAGCGCGGCTTGCCGTATATCTCCGTGCTGACCGACCCAACCATGGGCGGCGTGTCTGCGAGCTTTGCGATGCTGGGCGATCTCAACATCGCTGAGCCAAAAGCGCTGATCGGCTTTGCCGGCCCCCGCGTTATCGAGCAGACCGTTCGCGAGAAGCTGCCGCCGGGATTCCAGCGCAGCGAGTTCCTGATTGAGAAAGGGGCGATCGACATGATCGTACGCCGCCCGGAAATGCGTCTGAAGCTGGCCAGCATTCTGGCGAAGCTGATGAACCTTCCGGCGCCAAATCCGGAACCCGCTCACGAAGGTGAGGTGGTGCCACCGGTGCCGGATCAGGAACCAGAGGCCTGATAATGCAGAGGGCAGGCCTGACGGCGCTGCCCTTTTTTTTACGCGTAGTTATCCTAACTCTTGCCGGACATCATGGAAAAACAACCTATTCCTCAGGCCACGTCGCCCCTGGCTACGTGGCTTTCTTATCTGGAACATCTGCACAGCAAAACTATCGATCTCGGGCTGGCGCGCGTCAGCGAGGTCGCGCAGCGGATGGCGGTAATGAAACCTGCGCCGTTTGTCTTTACGGTGGCGGGGACCAACGGCAAAGGCACCACCTGCCGTACCCTGGAGTCGGTGCTGATGGCGGCGGGCTACAAGGTTGGCGTTTACAGTTCGCCGCATCTGGTGCGCTACACAGAGCGGGTGCGGGTGCAGGGCGAAGAGCTGGCGGAGCTCGCGCATACGACCTCTTTTGCCGAAATTGAAGCCGCGCGCGGCGAGATTTCCCTGAGCTATTTCGAGTTTGGCACCCTCTCCGCGCTGTGGCTGTTTCAGCAGGCGCGGCTGGATGTGGTGATTCTTGAGGTGGGACTGGGCGGTCGCCTGGATGCGACCAATATCGTCGATGCTGACGTGGCGGTGGTGACCAGTATTGCCCTCGACCATACCGACTGGCTGGGGCCCGATCGCGAAAGCATCGGCCGCGAAAAGGCGGGGATTTTCCGCTCAGGTAAACCGGCTGTCGTCGGCGAACCCGATATGCCGTTGACCATCGCTGAGGTGGCGAGCGAAAAAGGGGCGCGGCTCCTGCGCCGTGACGTTGACTGGCAGTATGACGCCAGTGAACAAGGCTGGTCCTTCCGCGATCGTCAGGGGGCGCTAAGCGATCTGCCGCTGCCGCAGGTCCCGCTGCCGAATGCGGCAACGGCGATTGCGGCCTTGCGCGCCAGCGGTCTTAAGGTAAGCGAGCAGGCGTTGCGCGATGGCGTTCAAAACGCGATGCTGCCGGGGCGTTTCCAGATAATCAGCGATGCTCCCCGGACGATCCTGGATGTTGCCCATAATCCGCATGCGGCGGCCTATCTCGCCGGGCGTCTCAAAACCTTATCGAAAACGGGGCGCGTGCTGGCGGTTATTGGTATGCTGCATGACAAGGATATTGCAGGAACGCTGGCAAATTTACAGGCCGAAGTTGACGACTGGTACTGCGCGCCGCTGGAAGGTCCGCGCGGAGCCACGGCGGAGCAGCTGCTGGAACATTTGCGCGCAGGTAAAGTCTATACTAGCGTCGCTGAGGCGTGGCATGCCGCGATGGCGGACGCCGGGCCTGAAGATACGGTGCTGGTGTGTGGTTCATTCCACACGGTGGCGCATGTAATGGAAGAAATAGACGCGGGGAGAATCGGTGGCGAGTAAGTTTCAGAACCGTTTAGTCGGGACGATTGTGCTGGTGGCGCTGGGGGTGATTATCCTGCCAGGGCTGCTGGATGGTCAGAAAAAACATTATCAGGATGAGTTTGCCGCCATTCCGCTGGTGCCAAAACCGGGGGATCGCGATGAGCCGGATATGCTGCCAGCGGCGACCCAGGCGCTGCCTTCGCAGCCTCCTGAAGGGGCGGCGGAAGAGGTGAGGGCCGGCGATGCCGCTGCGCCATCGCTGGATCCGTCGCGGATACCGGTGAATAACAACAGTTTTGATGTGGTGCAGGAGCCGGTGGTCGCACCGAAACCACAGCCGAAACCTCAGCCGAAGCCGGTAGAGAAGCCGCAACCGCAACCACAGCAGCAGCAGGTTACGGCGCAGACGCCGCCGCCTAAACCGCAGCAGCAGGCTGAAATTCCGGCGCCGACCGGTAAAGCCTATGTGGTGCAGCTTGGCGCGCTGAAGAACGCCGATAAGGTTAACGAGATTGTCGGTAAGCTGCGCGCTTCCGGCTTTAAAGTTTACACGTCGCCTTCGACGCCGGTGCAGGGTAAAATTACCCGTATTCTCGTGGGGCCGGATACCTCGAAGGATAAGCTGAAAGGTCAGCTTGGTGAGCTGAAGCAGCTTTCGGGACTTAGCGGCGTGGTCATGGGCTACAGCCCGAACTAACTCTCTCTTTTTTAAAGGAGTAGAGTGCTGAAACCCCTGTCTGACGCGCCCTGAAGAGGCGAAAGACAGTATGGCGTTGAATGTTTTTTCAGCGCCATTTTTATTTCTGTAGGGCACGGAAATCCCTACGCAAACGTTTTCTTTTTCTGTTAGAATGCGCCCCGAACCGGACGACAGGGCGTAAAATCGTGGGACGTATATGGTCTGGATTGATTACGCCATAATTGCGGTGATTGGTTTTTCCTCACTGGTTAGCCTGATCCGCGGCTTTGTTCGTGAAGCTTTATCGCTGGTAACCTGGGGATGCGCTTTCTTTGTTGCCAGTCATTACTACACTTACCTGGCTGTCTGGTTCACGGGCTTTGAAGACGAACTGGTCCGAAATGGGATTGCTATCGCGATACTGTTTATCGCAACGCTTATCGTCGGCGCTATCGTTAACTTTGTGATAGGTCAGCTGGTGGAAAAAACCGGCCTGTCGGGAACCGACAGGGTGTTAGGGATCTGCTTTGGCGCCCTGCGCGGGGTGCTAATCGTCTCGGCGATTCTGTTCTTTCTCGATAGCTTTACCGGTATGGCGAAAAGCGAAGACTGGCAAAAGTCTGAGCTTATCCCGCAGTTCAGTTTCGTTATCAGATGGTTCTTTGACTATCTGCAGAGCTCGTCAAGTTTCTTGCCCAAAGCATAAGCGTTGGGATGTAGCTTAACGAGGAAAAGACGTATGTGCGGTATTGTCGGTATCGCCGGTGTTATGCCGGTAAACCAGTCGATTTATGACGCGTTAACGGTGCTTCAGCATCGTGGCCAGGATGCCGCAGGCATCATCACCATTGATGCGAACAACTGTTTCCGTTTGCGTAAGGCGAACGGTCTGGTGAGCGACGTTTTTGAAGCTCGCCATATGCAGCGTATGCAGGGCAATATGGGTATTGGTCACGTTCGTTACCCGACGGCTGGCAGCTCCAGCGCCTCCGAGGCACAGCCTTTCTACGTCAACTCGCCGTACGGCATTACGTTGGCGCACAACGGTAACCTGACTAACGCTCACGAGCTGCGTAAAAAGCTGTTTGAAGAAAAACGCCGCCACATCAACACCACCTCTGATTCCGAAATCCTGCTCAATATCTTCGCCAGCGAGCTGGACAACTTCCGCCACTACCCGCTGGAAGCAGACAACATTTTTGCGGCGATCGCCGCCACCAACCGCCAGATTCGCGGCGCTTATGCCTGCGTGGCGATGATTATCGGTCACGGCATGGTCGCTTTCCGCGACCCGAACGGCATTCGTCCGCTGGTGCTGGGCAAGCGCGATATCGGCGATGGCCGCACCGAGTATATGGTCGCTTCGGAAAGCGTGGCGCTGGATACGCTGGGCTTTGAGTTCCTGCGTGACGTGGCGCCTGGTGAAGCGGTATATATCACCGAAAAAGGCCAGCTGTTTACTCGCCAGTGCGCGGAAAACCCGGTCAGCAACCCGTGCCTGTTCGAGTACGTCTATTTTGCGCGTCCGGACTCCTTCATCGACAAAATTTCCGTTTACAGCGCCCGCGTCAATATGGGCACGAAGCTGGGCGAGAAAATTGCCCGCGAGTGGGAAGATCTGGATATCGATGTGGTCATTCCCATTCCGGAAACCTCCTGCGATATCGCGCTGGAAATTGCCCGCATCCTCGATAAGCCGTATCGCCAGGGGTTTGTTAAAAACCGCTACGTTGGCCGTACCTTTATCATGCCGGGACAGCAGCTGCGCCGTAAGTCCGTGCGCCGTAAGCTTAACGCCAACCGCGCCGAGTTCCGCGATAAGAACGTGCTGCTGGTGGATGACTCCATCGTGCGCGGCACCACCTCTGAGCAGATTATCGAGATGGCGCGCGAAGCCGGGGCGAAGAAAGTGTATCTTGCCTCCGCTGCGCCGGAAATTCGCTTCCCGAACGTGTATGGCATCGATATGCCAACCGCCAATGAGCTGATAGCCCACGGGCGTGAGGTAGATGAGATCCGCCAGATCATCGGCGCCGATGGCCTGATTTTCCAGGATCTGGACGATCTGATTGACGCGGTGCGCGCGGAGAATCCGGATATTCAGCAGTTTGAATGCTCGGTCTTCAACGGTATCTACGTCACTAAAGATGTCGATCAGCAGTATCTGGACTATCTCGACTCTCTGCGTAACGACGACGCGAAAGCGGTTCAGCTGCAGAATGAAGTTGAAAACTTAGAGATGCACAACGAAGGGTAATCCTCTGTTTTGCTGAGAGCCCGCGGTCTGACGGCCGCGGGCTTTTTTATTTTCTCGCGCCAAATGCGGGTCCGCGGTTGCGTCGGAGACTATAATCCGGCAAAGTCTGCGCCATTGTGTGAAAGGGGCAATCATCGTGAAGCGACTCATTATCGGTATTTCTGGCGCCAGCGGCGCGATTTACGGCGTACGCTTGCTCCAGGTTTTGCGCGAAGTTTCGGATGTCGAAACCCATCTTATTTTAAGCCAGGCCGCGCGCCAGACGCTGGCGCTGGAGACGGATTTCTCCCTGCGCGAGGTGCAGGCGTTAGCCGACGTGGTGCACGATGCCCGCGATATCGCCGCCAGCATCTCTTCCGGCTCTTTTAAAACCGCCGGGATGGTGATTTTGCCATGCTCAATGAAGACCCTCTCCGGCATCGTTCATAGCTATACCGACGGGCTGCTGACCAGGGCGGCGGACGTGGTGCTTAAAGAGCGCCGGCCGCTGGTGCTGTGCGTACGGGAAACGCCGTTCCACCTTGGCCATTTACGGCTGCTGGTCCAGGCGGCGGAAATGGGCGCGGTGATTATGCCGCCGGTTCCGGCGTTTTATCATCGCCCGAAAAGCCTGGACGATGTGATTAATCAGACGGTCAATCGCGTGATCGATCAGTTCGATATCTCTCTTCCGCAAGACCTCTTTTCCCGCTGGCAGGGCGCGTAGGGCGCACTAAGATAGTGCGCTTTGTTCACATCCGCCTCCCCGCAGTGCAATTTTGTCGCCTCGATCAAATCCTCAACATTTAATTTGTTTTTTTGCGCTGCGGCACTGCGGTTTATCCGTTATTGCTGGTATCTTCCCTTTTAAGACAAACTTGCAACCTTTATTTAACAAATTTAACGCCATTTCCAGCACGCACTGAGAAAATGGCATAAAACGTGCAAGATTTTGCCGGCAGTACAAATAACAAGATAACGCATCGCATAACAACATCACGACACTTAAGGGTAACCTATGAAGAAGACGGTCCTGGCTCTCTCTTTAATGATGGGAATTTGCAGCGCCTCCGGCGCGTTCGCTGCGCTGCCGCAGAGTATCCGCATTGGCACCGATGCCACCTACGCGCCTTTCTCTTCAAAGGATGCGAAAGGGGATTTCGTGGGTTTTGACATTGATTTGGGTAACGAGCTCTGTTCGCGCATCAAAGTAAAATGCACCTGGGTCGGCAGCGATTTCGACTCCCTGATCCCGTCGCTGAAGGCCAAGAAAATCGACGCCATTATCTCCTCGCTGTCGATTACGGAAAAACGCCAGCAGGAAATCGCCTTCTCTGACAAGCTCTACGCGGCCGACTCCCGCCTGATCGCCGCCAAAGGCTCGCCGATTCAACCGACGCTGGAATCCCTCAAAGGCAAGCATGTTGGCGTACTGCAGGGCTCCACCCAGGAGGCCTATGGTAATGAACGCTGGCGCAGCCACGGCGTGGACGTTGTGGCCTATCAGAATCAGGATTTGATCTACTCAGACCTCGCTGCGGGTCGCCTGGACGCCGCGTTGCAGGATGAAGTGGCCGCCAGCGAGGGCTTCCTCAAGCAACCTGCCGGTAAAGATTTTGCCTTTGCCGGTCCTTCCGTTAAAGACAAAAAGTTCTTCGGTGATGGTACCGGCATCGGCCTGCGTAAGGACGATAGCGAGCTGAAGGCCGCGTTTGATAAAGCGCTGGCCGACATGCGTAAAGACGGCACCTACGACAAAATGGCGAAGAAATACTTCGACTTCAACGTTTACGGTGATTAAGACGCCCGCTGGCCCGGATGCCGGGCCATGCGCATCCCTTTCTGTCTGATTTTGGTGCAGCTGCGCTTTTAGCGGATCAATTTGGTGCAGGAAATTGCGCACGCGATGTTAAAAAGTGCATAGTTAAGCGTTTCCGATGCGAAAAAATTTGCTTTCCGGCGCAGAATGCTTTGCCTTACCGGGGCGAATAATGGCACGATAACTGCCGTAAGTACTTCTAATAAATCCGTTAGAATGACAGTCTGTTGAGGATAGTTATGAAAAAACTGGCGTTGTCTCTCTCTTTAGCGCTGGCCCTTTCCAGCGTTTCCACTGTATTCGCAGCCATTCCGCAAAAAGTCCGCATCGGCACCGATCCTACTTATGCCCCGTTCGAATCGAAGAATGCGCAGGGTGAACTGGTGGGTTTTGACATCGATCTGGCAAAAGAGCTCTGTAAGCGTATCAATACGCAATGTACCTTCATTGAGAACCCGCTGGACGCGCTGATCCCTTCTTTAAAAGCGAAGAAAATCGACGCCATTATGTCTTCGCTTTCGATCACCGAAAAACGCCAGCAGGAAATTGCCTTCACCGACAAACTGTACGCGGCTGATTCGCGCCTGGTCGTGAAAAAAGGCAGCGATATTACGCCAGACCTCGCGAAGCTGAAAGGCAAGCGCGTTGGTGTTCTCCAGGGTACCACCCAGGAAACCTACGGCAACGAGCACTGGGCACCAAAAGGCATTGAAATCGTTTCCTATCAGGGACAGGACAATATTTATTCCGACCTGACTGCCGGACGCATTGACGCGGCGTTCCAGGATGAAGTCGCCGCCAGCGAAGGCTTCCTCAAACAGCCTATCGGCAAGGATTATCAGTTCGGCGGTCCGTCGATTAAAGACGAGAAGCTGTTCGGCGTCGGCACCGGTATGGGGCTGCGCAAAGAGGATAACGAACTACGTGAAGCACTGAATAAAGCCTTTGCCGAGATGCGCCAGGATGGCACCTACGACAAGCTGGCGAAGAAATATTTCGATTTTAACGTGTACGGCGACTAACCATCCCGCGTACCCCGTCGCGCGTTATTTTGCGCGCGATGGTTGATGACAGACAGGGCAGACAGCATGCTGTACGGGTTTTCACAGGTTATTTTTCAGGGCGCGCTGGTCACCCTTGAGCTGGCGTTAAGCTCGGTCGTTCTGGCGGTGCTTATCGGTCTGGCGGGCGCCGGGGCGAAACTTTCCAACAATCGTCCGTTGGCGTTGATTTTTGAAGGCTATACCACCTTAATCCGCGGCGTGCCCGATCTGGTGCTGATGCTGCTGATTTTCTACGGGCTACAGATTGCGCTCAACGGCGTAACCGATGCGCTTGGCCTGGCGCAGTTTGATATCGACCCCATGGTGGCGGGGATCATCACGCTGGGCTTTATTTACGGGGCCTACTTCACCGAAACCTTTCGCGGCGCCTTCCTGGCGGTGCCAAAGGGACATATTGAAGCGGCGACGGCCTTCGGCTTTAGCGGTGGGCAAACCTTTCGTCGTATTCTGTTTCCGGCAATGATGCGCTATGCGCTGCCCGGAATCGGCAACAACTGGCAGGTTATCCTCAAAGCGACCGCGCTGGTCTCACTGCTGGGACTGGAAGATGTGGTCAAGGCAACCCAGCTGGCGGGTAAAAGCACCTGGGAGCCGTTCTACTTTGCCATCGTCTGTGGCCTGATTTATCTGGTATTTACAACGGTTTCCAATGGTGTGCTGCTGATGCTCGAACGCCGTTATTCTGTGGGCGTGAAGAGGGCCGACCTGTGATTGATATTATTCAGGAGTACTGGAAATCCCTGCTGTGGACCGACGGCTATCGCTTTACCGGCGTGGCGATTACGCTCTGGCTGCTGATCTCTTCCGTGGTGATGGGCGGCATCCTGGCGGTTTTCCTCGCCATTGGCCGAGTGTCGAGCAATAAATTTATCCAGTTCCCCATCTGGCTGTTCACCTATATCTTTCGCGGCACGCCGCTGTACGTCCAACTGCTGGTGTTCTATTCCGGAATGTACACGCTTGAGGTCGTCAAAGGCACAGAACTGCTGAACGCCTTCTTTCGCAGCGGCCTGAACTGTACGGTGCTGGCGCTGACGCTGAATACCTGCGCCTACACCACGGAGATTTTCGCCGGGGCGATTCGTTCAGTGCCGGCAGGCGAGATAGAAGCCGCCCGGGCGTACGGTTTTTCTTCGGTCAAAATGTATCGCTGCATTATTTTGCCTTCCGCGCTGCGTATTGCGCTGCCTGCATACAGCAACGAAGTGATTCTGATGCTGCATTCCACCGCGCTGGCTTTTACCGCCACGGTGCCGGATCTGCTGAAAATTGCCCGCGATATTAACTCGGCAACCTACCAGCCGTTTACCGCCTTCGGTATTGCCGCAGTACTGTATTTAATTATCTCGTATGTGTTGATTAGCCTGTTCCGCAGGGCGGAAAAGCGCTGGCTCCAGCATATCAAACCTTCTTCGACGCACTGAGAACGCCATGTCCGACAATAAATTAAATGTAATCGATCTGCATAAACGTTACGGCGAGCATGAAGTACTGAAGGGCGTCTCACTGCGGGCGAAAGCCGGAGACGTGATCAGTATTATTGGTTCATCCGGTTCCGGGAAAAGTACCTTTTTGCGCTGTATTAACTTTCTTGAGAAGCCCAGCGAAGGGACGATCGTTGTTAACGGGCAAAACATTGGCCTGGTTCGCGATAAAGACGGTCAGTTAAAGGTTTCTGATAAAAATCAGCTACGTTTGCTACGTACTCGCCTGACGATGGTATTCCAGCATTTTAACCTGTGGAGCCATATGACGGTGCTGGAAAACGTGATGGAGGCGCCGATTCAGGTACTGGGCCTGAGTAAACAGGAAGCGCGCGATCGGGCGGTAAAATACCTGGCGAAAGTCGGTATTGATGAACGTCAGCAGATTAAATATCCGGTTCATCTCTCCGGCGGCCAGCAGCAGCGCGTTTCCATTGCCCGCGCGCTGGCGATGGAGCCCGACGTACTGCTGTTTGATGAACCGACGTCGGCGCTTGACCCTGAACTGGTGGGCGAAGTGCTGAGGATCATGCAGCAGCTGGCGGAAGAGGGGAAAACCATGGTCGTGGTCACCCATGAAATGGGCTTTGCACGCCACGTCTCCTCGCACGTGATCTTCCTGCATCAGGGCAAAATTGAAGAAGAAGGGCATCCTGACGAGGTTTTCGGCAACCCGAAAAGCCAGCGTCTGCAGCAGTTCCTGAAGGGCTCTTTGAAGTAAACACTGTCCAGCCCCCGGCGGAACACTCTCCGTCGGGGCGGCTAACGCTCCAGCCGATACACCCAGTCGTCATAGTCAATGCCGTTCAGATGATACGCTTTTTCGAGCACCTGAATGCGGATAAAGCCGTGTTTTTCCAGCAGACGGGAAGAGCCCGCGTTACTGCCCAGCACCCAGGCATTTATTGCGTGAACGCCGAGCTGCTGAAATCCGTAGTCGCAAATCGCTTTTAGCGCTTCACTGGCGTAACCCTTCCCCTGAGCATCAGGCAGGAGAGCGTATCCGACATCTGCTTCGTGCGGATTTTTACCGCTGATGCGCAGGCCAATATCGCCAACCGCCGCGCCGCTGGCGTCGCGCAGTACGAATACGCCCGGGTCAGCGCAGCGTGATGCAAACAGCGTCCGCAGCGCCGGCTCCTCAAGAATCTCGCCCATATAGCGCATCACTTCCGGGTCTCGTCGTAAGCGCAGGAAAAAAGGCCAGTCGGATGAGTGAAACGGAGAGAGGCGCAGGCGCGGAGTGGTGAGTATTCTCATAAAGCGGTCCATAGCGGTGGATTATTCCGCCACCTTAACATCATAAAGCGCCGGAAGGGCAATGCGTCTAAGCAACCGTCGGACAAGCCCGGGGCTGATTTCCGAAGCCGCGCAGATAGCGCAGCACGGTGGTGCTCTCCGGCGTCGCCCTCAGTTGTAGCGCCAGGTTGAGGTTATCCAGAACTGTCGCGTGGGCGACCAGCGGTGAATCTTCGGCAAGCCGTCCTTCCATCACCAGCCAGCCCACGACGGTTTTCCAGCGCCACAGCGGGGAATTGCCTTTAACCCGCTGTACCGGCCCGGGAAACTGACCTGAGCCTCTTGCGCCATCTTTTAATAAGGCGACGGCCTGTCGCGTCAGGCCGGTAAGTTCGGCAATATCGCTTAACCCTACCAGCGCGGAATCGACGGATTCAACCCGCGCGTTCAGAGCCGATGCGGATTCGATATCGGCAATCGCTGACAGAATAGCCTGCTCAAGAGAGTCTCTTTCGCGATCGAACTCCAGATAGACCGCCGTTCCGTAAAAACAGACCAGGGCGTCAGCGCAGCCTGCGGCATGCAGCGCATCTTCCAGACCCACGGTACGAGCAGTTACGCCGGAGAGGGTGAGCGTAAAATTATACAGCGCCATGGTTTAATCCTTCTTGTGGTTAATCTGACCCGAGGCAGGCGGCTGGCAGCGGTCGACCATTCTGATAATTTGCCTGGCGTGGTTAATGGGTACCGCAGGCGTTGACCAGATGCTCATCATATGTTCCCGGTGCCGGGCTGTCCCACACATCAACCTGCCAAAACAGTGAGCGCTTTTGCCGCCAGTGATAAAAATCCAGTCTCGTGCCAGCGCGTAGTCAATAGCTGCTCTGATATGTTTATCCGGATGTTCCTTCATCAATTCGTCCTGGTAATGCTGAATAAATTGTTGACGAATGTCAACGGTGTGATGGTGTTAAATTACACACAGGGGTTATGGCAGAGTGAAAGGCATATCACTGGAATGCGATTCACAGTTAAGGGGACACAGGACGGGTGATTTTTGCGCGCTGCGAGGCTGGTTCCATAAATTAATCAGGGAGAGCGATACTCTCCCTGATGGAGCTGGACTACCGCAGCACGTTGGCCAGCGCTTCTTCCAGATCGTACCAACGAAAGCCAAATCCGGCGGCTTCCAGGCGTTTAGGCAGCGCGCGCTGGCCGCCGAGTACCAGAACGGAAGATTCTCCCATCAGCAGGCGAATAGCCGCCGCCGGGACGCGGAAAATGGCAGGGCGATTTAGCGCATGCCCCAGCGCGTGGGCGAACTGCTCGTTGCGCACAGGGTAAGGGGAAACCATATTAAACGGCCCCCGCAGGTCGTTATCCAGCAGCCAGAGAATACCGTTGACCATGTCGTCGATGTGGATCCACGCCAGATATTGCCTTCCGCTACCGATAGGGCCGCCGAGGCCGAGCTTAAAGGCCGGCGTCATTTTGGCCAGAATGCCGCCTCGCGGCGCCAGCACCACGCCGGTACGCAGCAGGCAGACGCGGGTGCGATCGCTCTGCGCTTCGCAGGCGATTTGCTCCCAGCGGGCGCAAAGCTTGTGGGTAAACTCGTTGTGCGGCGGCTCCTCTTCGGTTACCACGACTTCACCGAGGTCGCCATAATAACCGGCGGCGGAGCCGCTAATCAGCACCGCGGGCGGCGTATCGCTGGCGTTGAACAGCGTGACCAGCTTTTGGGTGGTATCCCAGCGGCTGTGGCAGAGACGCTGTTTCTGCTCCGCCGTCCAGCGCTTATCGGCGATCGGCTCGCCGGCCAGATTAATGACGGCATCAATGCCGTTGAGGTTCGCCTGATGCTCGAAATCGCGCCACAGGGTGACGCGCGAATCGAGGCGGCTTTTGGCCTTTTCAGGGCTGCGCGTTGAAACCGTTACGTGATGTCCAAGCTCCAGTAGCCGGGGGATCAGATGGCGGCCAATCAGGCCGGTACCGCCAGTAAGCAGAACGTTCATAGCGCCTCCCTAAGATGCGTCTAGCGCCGCCAGCTCATCGTCATGGATACCGAATCGGCGTAGCGCAGCGCATGCAGTTTATCGATCTCTACTTCAGCATATGTGACCCAGTGATGTTCGCGTGCGATGTCGAGCACATCCTGAGTTAATTTTTCCAGCAGAGAGAAGCGGTTATTCTCAATATGGCTAATAATGCGCTTGGTGATGGTGCGGTAGTTCAGCGCATCGTTAATATCTTCGCTGTTGCGTGATTTTTCCGCCGGGTAGTGGATCGCGACGTTAACCACCACGTCCTGGCGGTTGGCGATCTCTTCCTCTTTAATTCCGATAAAAGTACGCAGGCGCAGGTTCTTAATTCGAATAATGGCGTCTGGTTGAGACATGGCAGGCTTCCTCCGTGTAGTAATTTCCGCAATCATACATCAAAGCTTCCCGGGCGAGCAGGGGGTTAATGGGCTTCTGTTTTCAGAAGCGCTTCAACGGTGGCCGGGCGCTGGCGAATGCGTTCAAACCAGTTATGCACCGCCGGGAAATTGGCAAGGTCGATACGCTGGCGCTGATGGGCATTCACCCACGGCCAGCAGGCGATATCGGCGATGCTGTAGTGATTGCCGCCAAGCCAGGGACTCTCGCCAAGGCGCCGATTGAGCACGCCATACAGGCGCTGCGTTTCCACCTGATAGCGCTCAATGGCGTAGGGCACAGCCTGCGGAGCAAAGTGGTTGAAGTGATGATTTTGTCCGAGCATCGGCCCCAACCCGCCGACCTGCCAGAATAACCACTGTAGGGTGACGTGGCGCTCGCGGAGCTCGCCGCTCAGTAATTTTCCCGTTTTTTCAGCCAGATAGAGCAGGATGGCGCCGGATTCAAACAGGCTTAATGGGCCACCACCGTCGGCGGGAGCGTGGTCAACGATCGCCGGGATCTTGTTGTTGGGTGAGATCGCGAGAAACTGCGGATGAAACTGTTCCCCCTTGCCGATATCCACCCGGATGAGGCGATACGCCAGCTGCGCTTCTTCGAGGAATAACGTGATTTTGTGGCCATTAGGAGTGGGTGCGTAGTAAAAATCGATCATGAAAATTCCTCGCCGTCACAGGTCGCAAACTTTTCGAGTATAGGTGAACTGGCATCATCCGACAGGTTTGCCTTATCCTGGATGACTTTCGCCGATCGCATTCACCCCCTGAGAAGTATGTAAGATCCTCAGCGTGGCGGTCAGTGACATCATCTGAAAGACAGGATATGTTGGCGTATCGCCCCATTACATTAGCCATTGAGGATGCTATGAGCCAGCCCGCGATTACCCTGTGGTCCGACGCCGATTTTTTCTCGCCATATGTGATGTCCGTATACGTTGCCCTGCAGGAAAAGAGCCTGCCTTTTACCCTAAAAACCGTCAACCTCGACAGCGGCGAACATTTGCAAAGCGGCTGGAAAGGCTACAGCGCGACGCGTCGCGTACCGCTGCTGGAGATCGGGGAGTTCTTCCTGAGCGAATCCTCCGCGATTACCGAATATCTGGATGAGCGCTTTGCGCCCCCAGAATGGGAGCGGCTTTACCCGCATGACCTGCAAAAGCGCGCGCGGGCGCGTCAGGTGCAGGCCTGGCTGCGTAGCGATTTAATGCCGATTCGCGAAGAGCGCTCCACGGACGTGGTCTTTGCCGCAGCAAAGAAACCTCCGCTCAGCGAAGCCGGGAAAAAAAGCGCCGACAAGCTGTTTGCAACGGCTGGCGTTCTGCTGTCCCATGGCGGGCAGAATCTATTTGGCGAATGGTCCATTGCCGATACCGACCTGGCGCTGATGCTCAATCGCCTGGTCCTGAACGGCGATGAGGTTCCCGCCGCGCTGGTGGATTACGCCACCTTCCAGTGGCAGCGGGCGTCGGTTCAGCGCTACGTCGCACTCTCAGCCAAACGCGCGGGCTGATAAGCGCCAGCGGTTCCGTTATCATAGCGGCATCGTAATGCGTGGAGATGAAATGTATGAAGCTGATGTTTGCCTCGGATATCCACGGCTCTCTGCCTGCCGCTGAACGCGTGCTTGCGCTGTTCGCGCGCAGTGGGGCGCAGTGGCTGGTTATCCTCGGCGATGTGCTCAATCACGGGCCGCGTAACGCCCTTCCCGAAGGCTATGCGCCAGCCCAGGTCGCGGAGGCGCTAAATAGCGTGGCGGAGCGGGTGATTGCCGTACGCGGCAACTGCGACAGCGAAGTCGATCAAATGCTGCTGCGGTTCCCCATTACCGCCCCCTGGCAGCAGGTTTTGAGCGCGCGAACCCGTCTGTTTCTGACCCACGGGCATCTGTATAGCCCCGAAAATTTGCCTCCTCTCGCCGCTGGCGATGTGCTGGCTTATGGCCATACTCATATTCCGGTTGCCGAGAAACGCGGCGAGATTTTTCTCTTCAATCCCGGCTCGGTCAGCATCCCTAAAGGGGGATTTACCGCCAGCTACGGTCTTCTGAACGAGGGGCAATTGCAGGTTTTAGCACTCGATGATAATCAGGTTATTGCAGAGGTCGCAATTTACCCGTAATTTACCCCTCAACCGTATAGACGCGCCGCAAGAGCGCTTTAAAAAGTAAGGTTTCCTGATGGCGGAACAGAATCATTTGGCAAGCACAGAATGGGTCGATATTGTTAATGAAAACAATGAGGTGATAGCACAGTCCAGCCGCGAACAAATGCGTGCGGAGTGCCTGCGTCATCGAGCGACCTACATTGTTGTTCATGATGGGATGGGCAAAATCCTGGTGCAGCGTCGTACCGAAACAAAAGATTTCCAGCCGGGCATGCTGGACGCCACCGCCGGCGGCGTGGTGCAGGCTGACGAGCAAATGCTGGAATCCGCGCGCCGTGAGGCGGAAGAAGAGCTCGGTATTGCCGGCGTGCCTTTTGCTGACCACGGGCAGTTCTACTACGAAGATAAACACTGCCGCGTCTGGGGCGGCCTGTTTAGCTGCGTATCGCACGGGCCGTTCGCGCTGCAGGAAGAAGAAGTGAGCGAAGTATGCTGGCTGACGCCGGAAGAGATCACCGCCCGCTGCGATGAGTTCACTCCGGACTCATTAAAAGCGCTGGCGCTGTGGATGACCCGCAATGCGAATAATGAGTCAGCAAAAAGCGAAAAGCAGGAAGAGGCTGAGTAGTTTTCTAACAGCTGTCCCTCATGCATAAACTGGACGCGATGGGCTTTCTGTCGCTCCAGTTTCCCTCCGTAAGACGCTCCAGAAGGGCGCGCCCGGCTTCTATACCAATCTTATGGTGCGGTACCGCCATGGTCGTTAACGGCGGCTGGCAGACCCGGCTCACGTCGCTGTCGCCAAAACCGACGACGGCTAAATCATCCGGTACCTTTATGCGCCGACGCTGACATTCATACAGCGCTCCGCATGCCAGTTCATCGGAAACGCAAACCAGCGCATCCAGCTCCGGCCATGCCAGCAAAAACTCCGGCAGCTGTGAAGCGCCGGTGGAAAAGTTGGCGGGCAGCGCGGCGTTAATTACCCGGTTAGGCGACATATGATGGCGCAGCATGGCTTTATACCACCCCTGCAAATGCTGCTGAAAAATCCACTGTTCCTGATTGGCGCATAGCAGACCGATATTCTGATAGCCGCGGTGGATAAGCATCTCGGTCAGCTCGAACATCGCCGCTACGTTATCAATGCCAATATTCATGTCGATCGGATCGGCGCGCATTGCGCCCATCTCCACCACCGGAATCGAGGCGTTCTTCAGCCAGTGGCGTACGGTATCGCTGTGTTCAACGCTAAGCAGAATGGCGGCGGCGATGTTAGAGGCCAGCAGCGTTTCCAGCAGCTTTTCTTCCTGCTCCAGACGGTGCAGCGATTCTGCCAGCATGATTTGATACCCTGCCGGCTGTAATACCTGCTGAAGCCCGGCAAACATCGCCGAACAGCCCGCCTCTGCAAGATTTGGCACCACCATCGCGATGGTTCTTGAGGAGGCAGACGCCAGCGCGCTGGCGGCGAGATTAGGCATGTACCCTAGCTCTTGCACCGCCGCTTCGATTTTTTCACGTAGCTTATCGGAAACCTGTTCCGGCGTGCGAAGGGCGCGGGACACGGTCATGGTTCCCACACCAGCCAGCTGAGCAACATCGGCGATCGTGACTTTACCGGTACTACGCCGTTTTCGGGTTAGAGACATACATATTCCTGCTAAACAGACGTTTTTATTATCATCCATTACTTCACGTGTCAGGGAGTATACGCCTTAAACGGGTCTTTTTGCTGCGTTTTGATGGGATGATTACGAATTGATAGCGCTATCACAAATCTGAATGTTCAGCATTGGTAGCGCTATCTTTGTGATCGTTCTCGCAGATAACTATTGGCTGCTTGCATAAAGTTTGCCCATCTTTTGCTAAAAGAGGCGGGACAAAATGCTCAAGACTTGGCTCTCTGATGCCACCATCGCGCTGCGGCAAAGCGTAGAGACCTGGCCACAGGCGCTGGACATCTGCGCCCGGCCGCTGCTGAAGGCCGACGTTATCGAACCTGCCTACGTGACGGCCATCGTGGAGCAGCATCAGCGGCTCGGGCCGTACTACGTGCTGGCCCCGGGACTGGCGATGCCGCATGCGCGGCCTGAGGAGGGCGCGAAGGGCCTGGGGCTGTCGCTGTTGAAACTGCAACAAGGGGTATCGTTTGGCTCTGAGGAGTTCGACCCGGTTGATATTATTATTATGCTTGCGGCGCCGGATAAACATAGCCATATCGAAATGATTTCTGCCCTGGCGGAATTATTTTCCAGCGATGAAGATATGAATAAATTACATCAGGCAACCAATATTGAGGAGATAAAAACGATCATCGCGCGCTACTGATTCAATTTTATTATCCGGCTTATAACCCATTACGCGCCTGCGTGATGTGGACGTACTCTACCCAAAAAAGGTGATAACAATGAAAATTATGGCAATTTGCGGCTCTGGCCTGGGCAGTAGTTTTATGGTTGAGATGAATATAAAAAAAGTGCTTAAAAAACTCGATATCGAGGCCGAGGTAGAGCACTCCGATCTGTCGTCGGCAACGCCGGGCGCGGCGGATTTATTCGTGATGGCAAAAGACATTGCCGCCAGCGCCAGCGTGCCGGAAAGCCAGCTGGTGGTGATTACCAACATCATCGATATTAACGAACTCGAAGCGCAGCTGCGCGCGTGGTTCGCCAGACAATAATTATTGATAGCGAGGTGGATATGTTTATCCTTGAAACGCTGAATTTTGTTGTTGATATTCTAAAAGTACCCTCGGTGCTGGTCGGTTTAATTGCGTTAATTGGTCTGGTAGCGCAAAAGAAATCTTTCTCAGATGTCGTCAAGGGAACCATTAAAACAATTCTGGGTTTTATTGTTCTTGGCGGCGGTGCGACGGTATTAGTCGGTTCGCTGAATCCGCTGGGGGGCATGTTTGAACATGCTTTTAATATTCAGGGCATTATTCCTAATAACGAGGCGATTGTTTCTATTGCCCTGGAAAAATACGGTGCTTCAACCGCGCTGATTATGGCGTTCGGGATGGTAGCGAATATTGTGGTCGCCCGGTTTACACGTCTGAAGTATATCTTCCTGACCGGTCACCACACTTTCTATATGGCCTGTATGATCGGCGTGATTCTTACCGTGGCGGGTTTCGAAGGCGTCGGGCTGGTCTTTACCGGCTCCCTGATCCTCGGGCTGGTGATGGCGTTCTTCCCGGCGCTGGCCCAGCGCTATATGAAGCGTATTACCGGTACGGATGATATCGCTTTCGGCCATTTCGGCACCCTGGGCTATGTGCTGTCGGGTTGGATCGGTAGCGTCTGCGGTAAAGGATCGCGTTCAACTGAAGAGATGAACCTGCCGAAAAACCTGAGCTTCCTGCGCGACAGCTCCATCTCCATTTCGCTGACCATGATGATCATTTATCTGATTATGGCGGTGAGCGCGGGGCGCGAGTACGTGGAAAGCACCTTTAGCGGCGGCCAGAATTACCTGGTTTACGCCATCATTATGGCGATTACCTTCGCCGCCGGGGTGTTCATCATCCTGCAAGGGGTACGTCTGATCCTCGCGGAAATCGTGCCGGCCTTTACCGGATTTTCAGAAAAGCTGGTGCCCAACGCCCGTCCGGCGCTGGACTGCCCGGTCGTTTATCCCTACGCGCCCAACGCGGTGCTGATTGGCTTCCTGTTTAGTTTCCTCGGCGGTCTGGTCGGGCTGTTCCTCTGCGGGCAGTTTAAATGGGTGCTGATCCTGCCCGGCGTGGTGCCGCATTTCTTTACCGGCGCGACCGCAGGCGTCTTTGGCAACGCCACCGGCGGGCGTCGCGGGGCGATGATCGGCGCGTTTGCCAACGGCCTGCTAATCACCTTCCTGCCGGTGCTGCTGCTGCCGGTACTGGGGGCGATTGGCTTTGCCAACACTACTTTCTCGGATGCGGATTTTGGCGCCGTGGGTATCGTGCTGGGTAACCTGGCCCGCTACCTGTCGCCGTTTGCGATTACCGGCCTTGTTGTGGCGTTGTTTGTGCTGCTGGTGGCGTACAACGTTTTTGTGAAAAAGAAACCTGTGGGCGGCGGCGCGCAGGAGAACAGCGGAGCGAAATCATGAATGTGCAAGAAGTGACTAACCTGGCGCGGGACATTCGCGTCGCTACCCTGAAATCGCTGACGGACCTCGGTTTCGGCCACTACGGCGGCAGTATGTCGGTCGTGGAGACGCTGGCGGTACTGTACGGCGCGGTGATGAAAATTGATCCCGCGGACCCGGACTGGCCAGAGCGCGACTACTTTGTGTTATCAAAAGGTCATGCCGGCCCCGCGCTGTACAGTACGTTAGCGATTAAGGGGTATTTCCCGATGGAGGAGCTGAGCACGCTAAACCAGAACGGTACGCGGCTGCCAAGCCATCCGGACCGGCTGAAAACGCGTGGGGTGGACGCCACTACGGGCTCGCTGGGGCAGGGGATTTCCATCGCCGGCGGCATGGCGCTGTCGCATAAGCTGGCGGGGCGGGCGAATCGCGTGTTCTGTATCGTTGGCGACGGCGAGCTGAATGAAGGCCAGTGCTGGGAGGCCTTCCAGTTTATTGCCCATCACCGTCTGAATAATCTGACCGTGTTTGTTGACTGGAACAAGCTACAGCTTGACGGCAGGCTGGATGAAATCATTTGCGCTTTCAACCTGGAGGATAAATTCCGCGCCTTTGGTTTTGATGTTGTCACCGTCAAAGGCGATGACATCCCCGGGCTGCTGGCCGCGGTTCAACCCGTACCTCCCGTCGATGCGCGCCCGCGCGTGGTTATTCTCGATAGCGTGAAAGGCCAGGGCGTGCCGTATCTCGAGAATCTCAGTAATAACCACCATTTACGCCTGACGGCGGAGATGAAAGAGACGCTAAACGAGACGATTCGCCAACTGGAGGCTGAACATGATTAAGGTTGCACCCGCAGGGCAAAAAGATGCCGTAGAGATGCGTAAAGTCTATGCCGGATTCGTCGCGCAGCAAATTGAAGCCAGGAGCCCGATTATCGCGCTGGAAGCGGATCTGATGAGCTCCATGGCGATGGATGGCGTCGCGCGGCAGCATCCGCAGCACGTCATCAACTGCGGCATTATGGAAGCCAACGTGATCGGCACCGCCGCCGGGCTATCGTTGACCGGACGCAAGCCGTTTGTCCATACCTTTACCGCTTTCGCCAGCCGCCGCTGCTTCGACCAGCTGTTTATGTCGCTCGATTATCAGCGGAATAACGTCAAAGTGATCGCCTCTGACGCCGGGGTGACCGCCTGCCATAACGGCGGAACCCATATGTCGTTTGAAGATATGGGGATTGTGCGCGGTCTGGCGCATTCGGTGGTGCTGGAAGTGACCGATGCGGTGATGTTTGAGGATATTCTGCGGCAGCTTATCGATCTCGACGGTTTTTACTGGGTACGCACGATCCGCAAACAGGCACCGAGCGTCTATGCGCCGGGTTCAACGTTTACTATCGGCAAAGGGAATGTGCTGCGCGAAGGCGACGACATCACCCTGATTGCCAACGGGATCATGGTGGCGGAAGCCCTTGAGGCGGCGCGTCAGCTTGAGCAGGAAGGGGTCAGCGCGGCGGTGATTGATATGTTTACCCTGAAGCCCATCGACCGCATGCTGGTGAAAAATTATGCCGAGAAAACCGGGCGTATCGTGACCTGTGAAAACCACAGTATTCATAACGGACTGGGATCGGCGGTGGCGGAAGTGCTGGTGGAGACCTGCCCGGTTCCGATGCGTCGCGTGGGGGTGAAGGAGCGCTACGGCCAGGTGGGAACGCAGGAGTTTTTGCAGAAGGAGTATGGCCTGACGGCGCATGATATTGTCTCGGCGGCGCGAGAGCTGCTGTAAATAAAAAGGCGACCGGATGGTCGCCTTTTTTCATGCAGCGGGCAGATTATGCTTGCTGCTGGGACGACTGAATCGCGGTCAGGGCGATGGTATAGACGATATCGTCAACCAGCGCGCCACGGGACAGGTCGTTCACCGGCTTACGCATCCCTTGCAGCATCGGCCCGATGGAGATCAGGTCGGCAGAACGCTGTACGGCTTTGTAAGTGGTGTTACCGGTGTTCAGATCCGGGAAGATGAACACGGTCGCGCGGCCGGCAACCGGGGAGTTCGGCGCTTTGGATTTCGCAACGTCAGCCATGACCGCCGCATCGTACTGCAGCGGGCCGTCGATCATCAGGTCAGGACGTTTTTCCTGCGCCAGACGCGTGGCTTCGCGTACTTTCTCTACATCGCTGCCGGCGCCAGAGGTGCCGGTGGAGTAGGAGAGCATGGCCACGCGCGGTTCGATGCCGAAGGCAATTGCGGAGTCTGCGGACTGGATGGCGATTTCAGCCAGCTGTTCAGCGGTCGGATCCGGGTTGATCGCGCAGTCGCCGTAAACGTAAACCTGTTCCGGCAGCAGCATGAAGAATACGGAGGAGACCAGGGAGCTGCCCGGCGCCGTTTTGATCAGCTGCAGCGGCGGACGGATGGTGTTGGCGGTGGTGTGAACCGCGCCGGATACCAGACCGTCGACTTCGTCCTGCTCCAGCATCAGGGTGCCGAGAACCACGTTGTCTTCCAGCTGCTCGCGGGCAACCGCTTCGGTCATCCCCTTGCTCTTACGCAGCTCGACCAGGCGAGCAACGTAGCTTTCGCGAACCACTTCCGGGTCAACGATTTCAATACCGGCGCCCAGCTCTACGCCCTGAGAGGCGGCCACGCGGGTGATTTCATCCGGGTTACCCAGCAGTACGCAGGTGGCGATACCGCGCTCGGCGCAGATAGCCGCGGCTTTAACGGTACGCGGCTCGTTGCCTTCCGGCAGCACGACGCGCTTGCCTGCTTTACGCGCCAGCTCGGTAAGCTGATAGCGGAAGGCTGGCGGAGAGAGGCGACGGCTGCGCTCGGAAGTTGCGGTCAGCGATTCAATCCAGTCGGCGTTGATATAGTTAGCCACGTATTCCTGAACTTTCTCGATGCGCTCGTGATCGTCAACCGGAACTTCCAGGTTGAAGCTCTGCAGGCTCAGAGAGGTTTGCCAGGTGTTGGTGTTAACCATGAATACCGGCAGGCCGGTTGCAAACGCGCGTTCGCACAGTTTGCTGATGCGGGCGTCCATTTCGTAGCCGCCGGTCAGCAGGATAGCGCCGATTTCCACGCCGTTCATCGCGGCCAGGCAGGCGGCGACCAGAACGTCAGGACGGTCTGCGGAAGTGACCAGCAGGGAGCCTGCGCGGAAGTGTTCCAGCATGTGCGGAATGCTACGCGCACAGAAGGTGACGGACTTCACGCGACGGGTATTGATGTCGCCTTCGTTGATGATGGTGGCGTTCAGGTGATGCGCCATATCAATCGCGCGGGTGGCGATCAGATCGAAGCTCCACGGCACCGCGCCCAGAACCGGTAATGGGCTACCGCTCTGCAGCTGAGCCGGATCGATCTTCACGACTTTTGCTTTGGAAGAGTCGTCGAAGATTTCCGACAGGTCAGGGCGAGTACGGCCCTGTTCGTCAACCGGCGCATTCAGCTTGTTGACGATCACGCCGGTGACGCTGGTGTTTTTCGCGCCGCCGAAGCTGCTGCGAGTCAGCTCAATGCGCTCTTTCAGCTGTTCCGGAGTATCGGTACCCTGGGACATCACAAAAACGATTTCAGCGTTCAGCGTTTTCGCGATTTCGTAGTTCAGAGACTGGGCAAACTGATGTTTGCGGGTCGGGACCAGACCTTCAACCAGCACCACTTCCGCATCCTGCGCGTTGGCGTGGTAGTTGGCGATGATCTCTTCCATCAGCACGTCTTTCTGGTTGCTGGAGAGCAGCGACTCAACGTGGCTCATCTTCAGCGGTTCTGCGGCCGGAAGGTCGGAGTTCGCGCGAATAATAGTGGTAGTCTGGTCTGGCGCATCGCCACCGGCACGCGGTTGAGCGATAGGTTTAAAGACGCTCAGACGAACGCCTTTACGTTCCATAGCACGGATAACACCGAGGCTGACGCTGGTCAGGCCTACGCTGGTTCCGGTAGGGATCAGCATGATTGTACGGGACACGATATATCCTCTTTCGTTACCGCCAGTATCAGGCGGGATACAAAACTGCACCACCAGCTTCCCGTCATACTTCAAGTTGCATGTGCGTTGGCTTTACTCGCTCACCCCAGTTACGTACTACTCGTACGCTCCTGGGGATTCTCTGCGTCGCCGCCTTCCTGCAACTCGAATTATTTAGGGTTATGGCTGGCGGTGTGGAATCAGGCGGTCAGACGGTTGGCGTCTTGCGCGATGACCAGCTCTTCGTTGGTCGGAATGACGATAGCCGGGCGAGTGCCTTCTTTGTTGATGAAGCCAGACTTGCCGAAACGGGCTGCCAGGTTGCGCTCGTGATCAACTTCAAAGCCCAGTACGCCCAGTTTGCCCAGAGACAGTTCGCGAACCATCGCGGCGTTCTCACCGATACCACCGGTGAATACGACGGCGTCCAGACGACCGTCCATCAGCGCGGTGTAGGAGCCGATATATTTCGCCAGGCGGTGGCAGTAAACGTCCATGGCACGTTTAGCGTCAGCTTTTTCCTGGTAGTTGTCTTCAACGTAGCGGCAGTCGCTGGTCACTTCGGTCAGACCGAGCAGACCGGACTCTTTGGTCAGCATTTTGTTGATGGCGTCTACGCTCATGCCCAGCGCATCGTGCAGATGGAAAATGATTGCCGGGTCGATATCGCCAGAACGCGTACCCATAACCAGACCTTCCAGCGGAGTCAGACCCATGGAAGTGTCAACGCATTTACCGTTGCGGATAGCGGAAACGGAACCACCGTTGCCCAGGTGGCAGGTGATGATGTTCAGTTCTTCAACCGGTTTGTTCAGAACTTTCGCGGCTTCCTGAGTCACGTAGAAGTGGCTGGTGCCGTGCGCGCCGTAGCGACGTACGCCGTGTTCTTTGTACAGGCTGTACGGCAGGGCATAGAGGTAAGATTCTTCCGGCATGGTCTGATGGAACGCGGTGTCGAACACGGCAACGTTCTTGTCTTTCAGATTAGGGAAAGATTTCAGCGCCTCAGCGATACCGATCAGGTGCGCCGGGTTGTGCAGCGGAGCGAAAGAGGCGGAGTCTTTGATTCCCTGAATCACGGAGTCATCGATAACGACGGAGCTGGTGTATTTTTCACCACCGTGAACGATGCGGTGGCCGATTGCGGTCAGCTGAGCAGACAGTTCTGGTTTTTGTGCCAGAATAGTGTTAACGATAAAGTTCAGCGCTTCACTGTGAGCAGCGCCAGCGCCTAATTCGGCTTCTTGCTTGCTGCCGTCCATTTTCCATTTGATACGGGCTTCAGGAAGATGGAAACATTCTGCTAAACCAGACAGGTATTCGTCGCCGTTGACGGCATCAAGGATAGCGAATTTCAGAGAGGAGCTACCGCAGTTCAGAACCAGTACTAACTTACTCGACATGGAAGTACCTTTTATGATACGTGGCTAAAAAAACGTCAGTGTGTCACAAAGCGTAGCGCAGGATGACATCGACATTTATGATTAACATCATGCCTTGTACTGTTTTCGGGCACGATGAGAGAAGTACATTTGATTTTATGTCATTTTGCATAATTTTCAGCCGGTGGCAGAATATGCGATAATTTGACTAACCTGGTAAAAGGGTCTAACCGCCCCTCAGGTGCGCACAGAATACCTGATTGAGGCCGCCATTGCCAAAATCTTTTGAACGTTGTCATGCACAGTTGGTGTTTTGCACAAATTTTTTAAGTTTTATATGTAAAGTTGAGGTAAGCCATGTCCGGTCCCGAGAATCGCCCTGTGAGTTTTTTTGGCTTGTTTCGCCACGGGCAGCACTATGCAAAGACCTGGCCTCTGGATAAGCGCCTTGCCCCGGTGTTTATTGAAAACCGTATTATTCGCGCCACGCGCTATGCGATTCGCATCATGCCGCCGGTGGCGATTTTCACGCTGTGCTGGCAAATCGCCCTCGGCGGCCAGCTGGGCCCTGCCGTGGCTACCGCGCTGTTCGCGCTGAGTCTGCCGATGCAAGGCTTATGGTGGCTGGGTAAGCGTTCGGTAACGCCGCTGCCGCCGTCGATACTGAACTGGTTTTATGAAGTACGGGGTAAACTGCAGGAGGCGGGACAGGCGCTGACGCCGGTTGACGGCAAGCCGGATTATCAGGCTTTAGCTGACACGCTTAAGCGCGCCTTCAAACAACTGGATAAAACTTTCCTTGATGATTTGTAATTGCATCGGGAAAACGCATATAAAAGAAGGCGCATGAATTATGCGCCTTCTTTTTTCACGTCGTAAAAGTGCCACAGGAGTCAAAAATGGAAATGACCAATGCGCAGCGTCTGATTCTGTCGAATCAATACAAAATGATGACGATGCTCGATCCGGACAACGCTGAACGTTACCGCCGCCTGCAGACCATCATTGAGCGTGGATACGGGCTGCAGATGCGCGAGCTGGACCGCGAGTTTGGCCAGCTTACCGAGGAAACGTGTCGTACCATCATTGATATCATGGAGATGTATCACGCGCTGCATGTCTCCTGGACGAACCTGAAGGATGCCAGCGGAATTGACGAGCGTCGGGTCACCTTCCTCGGCTTCGACGTGGCGACCGAAGCCCGCTATCTCGGCTATGTTCGCTTTATGGTTAACGTTGAAGGGCGCTACAGCCACTTTGACGCCGGCACTCACGGTTTTAACTCCCAGACCCCGATGTGGGAAAAATACCAGCGCATGCTGAGCACCTGGCACTCCTGCCCGCGTCAGTACCATTTAAGCAGTAACGAAATTAACCAAATTATCAACGCCTGATGGAGGTTCCCGTGCAGTGTAAAGGTTTCCTGTTTGATCTTGACGGGACATTGGTCGATTCGTTGCCGGTTGTGGAGCGTTCGTGGTGCAAATGGGCGGATCGGTTCAGTATCCCTCATGATGAAGTGCTGAACTTCATTCATGGCAAACAGGCGATAACCTCGTTGCGTCATTTTCTCCCCGGCCGCAGCGAAGAGGAGATTCAGGCAGAGTTCACCCTGCTGGAAACGGTAGAAGCAACGGATACGGATGGCGTAACGGCGCTGCCGGGCGCGGTGGCGTTGCTCAGGACGCTCGATCGCGCGGGGATTCCGTGGGCGATCGTGACGTCGGGGTCGATACCCGTCGCCCACGCTCGTCATCGTGCCGCGGGGCTGCCTGAGGCGAAGGTTTTTGTTACCGCCGAGCGCGTAAAGCACGGGAAACCCGCACCGGACGCCTACCTGCTGGGGGCCGAACTGTTGGGGCTGGCGCCGGGGGATTGCGCCGTCGTGGAGGATGCGCCTGCCGGTCTGCTCGCCGGGCTGAACGCCGGCTGTCGCACCATCGCGGTCAATGTGCCCGCCGATGCGCCGCGTCTTGATGAAGCGGATTTAGTATTAACGACGCTGGAGAGCCTGCAGGTTGAACGCCTGCCTGACGGCAACGTGAATATTATCCTTAAAGATTAATCTCATGATTTAGCCCCGCGCCGGCGGGGCTTTTTTATGCCAGACTTCCAACTCCATCTTCTGACAAGGATAAGTTGTGAACGGTGAATTGATTTGGGTGTTATCTCTTCTTGCCGTAGCCGTCGTGCTCTTTGCCACCGGAAAAGTGCGCATGGACGCTATCGCATTGCTGGTGATTGTCGCTTTCGTCCTCAGCGACACTTTAACGCTCAGCGAGGCCTTCTCCGGCTTTAGCGATCCTAACGTTATTCTTATTGCCGCGCTTTTTATTATTGGCGATGGGCTGGTGCGCACCGGGGTCGCCACCAAAATGGGCTCCTGGCTGGTGAAGGTTGCCGGCAACAGCGAAACCAAAATGCTGGTCTATTTGATGTTAACCGTTGCCGGATTAGGGGCGTTTATGAGCTCGACCGGCGTGGTGGCCATTTTTATCCCCGTGGTGCTCAGCGTGTCGATGCGCATGAACACCTCCCCTTCGCGGTTGATGATGCCGCTCAGTTTTGCCGGACTTATCAGCGGGATGATGACCCTGGTGGCCACACCGCCCAACCTGGTCGTTAACAGCGAACTTTTACGCGAAGGGCTGCAAGGATTCAGCTTTTTTAGCGTTACGCCGATAGGTCTGGTGGTGCTGGTTCTGGGCGTTTTCTATATGCTGGTGATGCGCTTTATGCTCAAAGGGGAAGAGGGCGAGCAAGCGCGAGATGGCCGAAAAAGAAGCACCTTCCGCGATCTCATTAAAGATTATCATCTCACGGGGCGCGCGCGCCGCCTGGCCATACGCCCCGGCTCGCCGATGATTGGCCAGCGCCTGGACGACCTGAAGCTACGCGAGCGCTACGGGGCGAACGTTATCGGCGTTGAGCGCTGGCGGCGCTTTCGACGGGTTATCGTTAACGTTAACGGCGTATCGGAATTCCGCGCCCGCGACGTCTTGCTGATCGATATGTCGGCCTCAGACGTGGATTTACGCCAGTTCTGCGGCGAGCAGATGCTCGAACCGATGGTGCTGCGCGGCGAATATTTTTCCGATCAGGCGCTGGACGTGGGGATGGCGGAAGTCTCTCTGATCCCGGATTCAGAACTGATTGGCAAGTCGGTGCGCGAAATCGCCTTTCGTACCCGTTTTGATTTGAACATCGTGGGGCTGAAACGCGATGGCAAAGCCCTTGACGGCGCGGTGACCGATGAAGCCTTGCAGCTTGGCGATATCATGCTGGTGGTGGGCAACTGGCGGCAGATAGCGCTGCTGGCTAAGCGGGGCCGTGACTTTGTGGTGCTGAATATGCCCATCGAGGTCAACGACGCCTCGCCGGCGCACAGCCAGGCGCCGCACGCGATTTTCTGTCTGGTGCTGATGGTCGCGCTGATGCTGACTGACGAAATTCCTAACCCTATAGCGGCCATCATTGCCTGCCTGCTGATGGGGAAATTCCGCTGTATTAACGCCGAGAGCGCCTATAAAGCTATCCACTGGCCGAGCATTATCTTGATTGTCGGAATGATGCCTTTTGCTCTGGCGCTGCAGAAAACCGGCGGCGTGGATCTGGTGGTTCAGGGACTCATGGATGTGGCGGGGAGCAAAGGACCGTACCTGATGCTTGGCTGTCTGTTTGTGATGTGCGCGGCTATCGGCCTGTTTATTTCCAATACCGCCACCGCGGTGCTGATGGCGCCCATTGCGCTGGCCGCGGCAAAGTCGATGGGGGTTTCGCCTTATCCCTTTGCGATGGTGGTCGCCATGGCGGCCTCGGCGGCGTTTATGACCCCGGTATCGTCGCCGGTGAACACCCTGGTGCTGGGGCCGGGGAAATATTCATTCAGCGATTTTGTCAAAATCGGCGTGCCGTTCACCCTCCTGGTGATGGTGGTGTGCGTCCTGCTGATCCCGGTGCTGTTTCCGTTCTGATTCAGCGGCGTCCTTCCCCGGTCAGGCTGACGCTGGCCGGGGAAGGGGGTTATAACGGCGAATCCTGGCTGATTTCATCGAGGGAAAGATGGAAGCTCGGGACGAACACCTGCATAAAGTAGTCCATCTCTGCGCTGCGGCGCGATTCCAGCGTTTTCTCAAGGCGGCCTTTGGCCAGCAGAAATTCATTGTTCCCCGCCGATAGCTCTTCCAGACACTTCAGGTAGGCGCAAAGCGCATCCGCCTGCTTGACAAGGGATTTTTCCTCTTCGCTGTAGTGATGCTCATCGATCAGCGGTTCAAAAATGTCGCGCAGTTCATCAGGAACCATATCGACCAGCTTCTGCTGGGCGATTTTTTCGATGGCTTTGTACTCTTGCGCGATCTGCGAATTGAAATATTTTACCGGCGTCGGCAGGTCGCCGGTCAGGACTTCCGAGGCATCGTGATACATCGCCAGCAGCGCGATGCGTTCGGCGTTAACCCGCCCGCCGAATTTACGATTTTTGATCGCCGCCAGCGCATGGGCCACCATCGCGACCTGTAAGCTGTGTTCGGAGACGTTTTCGGTGCGCACATTACGCATCAGCGGCCAGCGGTTGATCAGTTTCAGGCGGGAGAGGTGGGCAAAGAAATGACTCTGACTCATAGGAACCCTTAATCAGTTACGACGTCGGGTGCCATTGTGCGCAGGGATTGCCGCCGGATGCAAATCCCGGCGGCTGGACAGATAAAATCAGAGCTGGTGGTAGCCGGAAAGGAAACGCCCGAAACGGGTAATTGCCATTTCAAGATCGTCTTCGCGCGGAAGGGTCACAATACGCACGTGGTCCGGCCACGGCCAGTTAAAGGCGGTACCCTGAACCAGCAGGACTTTCTCCTGCAGCAGAAAATCGAGCACCATCTTCTGGTCATCGTGAATATTAAAGCGTTTAGCGTCGATTTTCGGGAACATATACAGCGCGCCTTTCGGCTTAGTGCACGAGACGCCCGGAATGTCGTTAATCAGCTCCCAGGCGCGATTACGCTGTTCATACAAGCGTCCGCCGGGAACAATAAATTCGCTGATGCTCTGATAGCCGCCGAGAGCGGTTTGGATCGCATGCTGGGCCGGGACGTTGGCGCACAGGCGCATAGAGGCCAGCATCTCCAGGCCTTCGATATAGCCTTTTGCGTGTTTCTTCGGCCCGTTCAGTACCATCCAACCCTGGCGGAAGCCGGCAACGCGGTAGGTTTTTGACAGGCCGTTAAAGGTAACGGTGAGCAGATCCGGGGCCAGCGGCGCAATTGAGTGGTGCTGCGCTTCATCGTAGAGGATCTTATCGTAGATCTCATCGGCGAAAATAATCAGGTTATGCTGGCGGGCGATCTCGACGATCTCCATCAGCAGCTCTTTTGAGTACACCGCGCCGGTTGGGTTATTCGGGTTGATAATCACGATGCCGCGGGTACGCGGGGTGATTTTCGCGCGGATATCGTCGAGGTCCGGGAACCAGTCGGAAGACTCATCGCAAAGATAGTGCACCGCTTTACCGCTGGAAAGCGCGACCGCGGCGGTCCACAGCGGATAATCCGGCGCCGGGACCAGCATTTCATCGCCGCTGTTAAGCAGCGCCTGCATGGCCTGGACGATAAGCTCCGAAACGCCGTTACCAATATAGATATCTTCGACCGTCACATCACGCATACCGCGGGCCTGGTAATGCTGCATGATGGCTTTACGGGCGGAATAGAGGCCCTTTGAATCGCTGTAGCCCTGCGAGGTAGGGAGGTTGCGGATAACGTCAACGAGGATTTCGTCAGGCGCGTCAAAGCCAAACGGCGCTGGGTTGCCGATGTTCAGCTTCAGGACTTTATTGCCTTCTTCTTCAAGGCGTTTCGCCTCTTTCAGAACCGGGCCGCGGATGTCGTAACAGACGTTATCTAACTTGCTGGATTTTTCGATGGGGGACATGAACCTTGACCTTTTAGCTGTTATCGCCACTCCCTGCCGTGGAAGTCAGCACGGAATAATGTACTCCGCCTCCCCGCTGTTTTGAAGGGTTAACAGGAGAAGATTTTGCTATTCATCGCTTTTTGGTTTAATCAATTTCTCTGGTGGAAAGCGATTTTGTTTATACATTACACCTTTAATAATTTTATTGATGGTCTTATGTTGTGCCTGGTGGTGTTTTGGTGAACGTTTATCTGGTTTGTTGATTTAAAGAAGATGGGCGCTTGTTTTTTGCGCGTAAAACGAATCATCGTCTGGTGAACGTTTAATTCACAATACGCTGAAGGTTGTAACAACTTTGCTAGATATTTTTAATGAAAGATTTAATAGTTAAATGAGTTTTATTTTATGCAAGGAATATTCTTAGATTTGTTAATTTAATTAAAGCGCTGACCAGCATTTAAAGTGGCCTGAGATAATACTGATTAACGCTTATAAATATTGTGGTTTTCGGTTAGAATATCGCCGTTAATACCGACATATGGCTATGCCAGGTAGCTTATTTCTTTATTAATACATTGTTATTGCAGGTTTTTGTTCTGCCTGAGCCCGATGGTAAGGTTTGTCGCCGGTGAGGATGCAGACAATGGTCATTGACGGCTATTTTTTGCGTCACATCACAAAAACAAATGCGTCGTAATTAAAAGTGCTTAGGCGTACGAGCAAAATATTACTCTGAAATTCCGCGCATTTGCTGCGGATGAGTGCTTTCTAATGCAATAACGTTCGTCCAGTTGTTCATCCGTCCGTCTCTGGCGGGTAACGCGAAGCTTAAGGATTAGCCGGAAGCCTGGAGCACAGCATCAACAAGGCAGGTCAGCATTAGCCGCCTGAATGTGAAGCAAATATGATAAATGAAAATCGTTCGATACTAAATTTAGACCTCGATCTCTTGAGAACCTTTGTTGCCGTCGCCGATCTCAGTACCTTTGCCGCTGCCGCCGTCGCGGTGCGCCGGACCCAGTCAGCGGTTAGCCAGCAGATGCAGCGGCTGGAGCAGCTGGTTGGCAAAGAGCTTTTTGCTCGCCACGGGCGCAATAAGCTTCTGACCGAGCAGGGCATTCAGCTGCTGGGCTATGCGCGGAAAATTCTGCGCTTTAACGATGAAGCCTGTATGTCGCTCATGTTTGGCAGCCTGCAGGGAACGCTGTCCGTGGGAGCCTCTGATGAGACGGCGGATACCATTTTACCGTGCCTGTTAAACCGGATTGGTAGTTTTTATCCCAGGCTGACGCTGGAAATCAAAGTCCTCAAACACCTTGATATCGTCGATATGCTGAAGAGCGGGGCAATCGATCTTGCGCTGACGACCCGACAAACCAAGGGTTCTGACATGCTGACGCTGCGCACGTCGCCAACGCTGTGGTACTGCGCAGCGGATTATGTCCTCCCTCAGGGCGAGTCTGTCCCGCTTGTTTTGCTGGATGCCCCGGATCCGTTTCGGGAAGAGATCGTTGAGGTACTCAACGCCGCCGGCGTTGCGTGGCATCTTTCCCATGCGGCAAGCTCAATGGCCGGGGTGAAGGCGGCGGTGAAAGCCGGGCTTGGCGTGACCGCGCAGCCGGTAGAGATGATGAGCCCCGAATTTCGCGTACCGGGCCGGAGTGACGGTTTACCCGTGCTGCCGGATACCCGCTACATGCTGAACTGCAATCCGCAGAAGGCAAGCGAGCTGACGCAGGCCATTTTTCAGTCGCTGAGCGCAGAGTACCAGCCGTGGTCCACGCAACGCGTTTATACTCCCGAAGGGGGAGATAATTCCCTTATTTCCTGAGCGGGAAAAGCTAACAAACATCACAAAAACTGGTAACAAAATGTAAGTGTAAAAACGAACCCCAGACGTGTGAAATTGCCGCTGCGGTTCGTTTTTTTCAAATTTTATTGATTAATAGAAACTTTTGTTGATTTCTTTTGAGCTAAATCAGTAAGTTAGATCCGCTCCTCCTCTCATTTCTCGACTTTTCTCTGCACTTTCAATACTTCCTGCTAATGTTAAAAAACCATCTGGTTTGTTGCTGTTTTCTTGGTTGAATTAACAAAAGCGTGTCGCAGATCAAGAAAATACCCCTCCTTAGGGGGAGGAATCGTGTCTGAATCCTGTCAAAATAGGCGGGCCATTTTGATTTACGGCGGAAACGGACACGATTCAACAACACTAAAGCCGAACAGTATGCAAGGTTATTCCGCATGAAAGGGCATTTAATGTTAATGAAAAAAATCCAATGTAAATTAATGTTGTGAAAACTTTTGTTAAAGTTGACAAAAGGTTAATGAAAGGAGTAAAAAGCCACCGCAACTGGCCTTCCACATCACCCAGGGACGCTTTTTTGCACGGCTATTTTTTTATTCCTCCCCGTGAAACGCTGTGGCGTTCATCTGCCAGTAAGAGCAGAGGGTTTTAGCGCTACACTTTTTTGGTTAAGCAATGCGTATGTCAACATCCACTGAAGTCATCGCTCATCATTGGGCATTCGCTATATTTCTCATCATCGCTATCGGCCTGTGCTGCCTGATGCTCGTCGGCGGCTGGTACCTTGGCGGACGCGCGCGCGCGCGAAGCAAGAACACGCCGTTTGAATCCGGGATCGACTCCGTCGGTTCGGCTCGCTTACGTCTTTCTGCGAAGTTTTATCTGGTTGCCATGTTCTTCGTTATCTTCGACGTGGAAGCCCTGTATCTCTACGCATGGTCGACTTCTATCCGTGAAAGCGGCTGGGTCGGCTTTGTGGAAGCCGCAATTTTCATTTTAGTGCTACTGGCTGGTCTGGTTTACCTCGTTCGTATCGGCGCACTGGACTGGACGCCTGCGCGCTCCCGTCGCACGCTGGTTAACCCGGAAACAGACAGTCCCACTAACCGTCATACGCAGTAAAAGCGAGGCAATAAGATGGATTATACGCTCACCCGCATCGATCCTAACGGTGAGAACGACCGTTACCCCCTGCAAAAACAGGAGATCGTAACCGACCCCCTGGAGCAAGAAGTCAATAAAAGCGTGTATATGGGGAAACTCGAACACGCCTTGCATGACATGGTGAACTGGGGCCGTAAGAACTCAATCTGGCCTTACAACTTCGGCCTTTCTTGCTGCTACGTGGAAATGGTGACGTCATTCACCGCGGTGCATGACGTTGCGCGCTTTGGTGCAGAAGTATTACGTGCCTCCCCGCGTCAGGCTGACCTGATGGTGGTTGCCGGCACCTGCTTTACCAAAATGGCGCCGGTCATTCAGCGTCTTTATGACCAGATGCTGGAGCCGAAGTGGGTTATCTCGATGGGCGCATGTGCCAACTCCGGCGGAATGTACGATATTTACTCTGTCGTCCAGGGCGTGGATAAGTTTATTCCGGTCGATGTTTACATCCCGGGCTGCCCGCCGCGTCCGGAAGCTTATATGCAGGCGCTGATGCTGCTGCAGGAATCCATTGGTAAAGAACGCCGTCCGCTCTCGTGGGTGGTTGGCGATCAGGGCGTGTACCGCGCCAATATGCAGTCGGAACGCGAGCGTAAACGCGGCGAACGTATTGCAGTGACCAATCTGCGGACTCCGGACGAGATTTAACTTGCGCCTGCGGGCGGGATAAAAACTTCGCAAATCAATCTACTACAGCGCGAAGCCTCGCCGGCAGTCACCACGGACCTTTTGCAATGGTGAACAATATGACCGATTTAACCGCGCATGACGCCGCACCAGCCTGGCAAACCCGCGATCACCTTGATGACCCGGTGATCGGCGAACTGCGCAACCGTTTTGGGCCGGATGCCTTTACCGTTCAGCCAACCCGCACCGGCGTTCCGGTGGTTTGGGTGAAGCGTGAACAGCTGCTTGAGGTGGGTGATTTCCTGAGGAAATTGCCGAAGCCTTACGTGATGCTGTTTGACCTGCACGGCATGGACGAACGTCTGCGCACGCACCGCGACGGTTTACCCGCCGCGGATTTTTCCGTTTTCTATCATCTGATTTCAATAGACCGCAACCGCGACATCATGCTCAAGGTTGCCTTGTCTGAAAACGATCTGCATCTGCCGACCTTCACCAAACTGTTCCCTAACGCCAACTGGTATGAGCGTGAAACCTGGGAGATGTTTGGCGTGACCTTCGATGGTCACCCGAATCTGCGCCGCATCATGATGCCGCCGACCTGGGAAGGTCATCCGCTGCGTAAAGACTACCCGGCGCGCGCCACCGAATTTGACCCGTTTGAGCTGACCAAAGCCAAACAGGATCTGGAAATGGAAGCGCTGACCTTCAAACCGGAAGAGTGGGGCATGAAGCGCGGGACCGAAAACGAGGACTTCATGTTCCTTAACCTCGGCCCGAACCACCCCTCCGCTCACGGTGCGTTCCGTATTATTCTGCAGCTTGATGGCGAAGAGATCATCGACTGCGTGCCAGATATCGGCTACCACCACCGCGGCGCCGAGAAAATGGGCGAGCGCCAGTCCTGGCACAGCTACATTCCGTATACCGACCGTATTGAATATCTCGGCGGCTGCGTTAACGAAATGCCTTACGTGCTGGCGGTTGAGAAACTGGCGGGGATAACCGTGCCGGATCGCGTCAACGTGATCCGCGTGATGCTCTCCGAGCTGTTCCGTATCAACAGCCATCTGCTGTACATCTCCACCTTTATTCAGGACGTCGGGGCGATGACGCCGGTGTTCTTTGCCTTTACCGACCGTCAAAAGATCTACGATCTGGTGGAAGCGATTACCGGTTTCCGTATGCACCCGGCCTGGTTCCGTATCGGCGGCGTCGCGCACGACCTGCCCCGCGGTTGGGATCGCCTGCTGCGTGAATTCCTCGAGTGGATGCCGAAGCGTCTGGATTCCTATGAAAAGGCCGCGCTGCGCAACTCCATCCTGATCGGTCGTTCGAAAGGGGTTGCCGCCTACAACGCCAAAGAAGCGCTGGAGTGGGGCACCACCGGCGCGGGCCTGCGCGCGACCGGCATCGGCTTCGACGTGCGTAAATGGCGTCCTTATTCTGGCTATGAAAACTTCGACTTTGAAATCCCGACCGGCGGTGGCGTCTCCGACTGCTACACCCGCGTGATGCTGAAAGTGGAAGAGCTGCGCCAGAGCCTGCGCATTCTTCAGCAGTGCCTCGATAACATGCCGGAAGGCCCGTTCAAGGCGGATCATCCGCTGACGACGCCGCCGCCAAAAGAGCGCACGCTGCAGCATATCGAAACCCTGATTACGCACTTCCTGCAGGTTTCCTGGGGCCCGGTCATGCCGGCGCAAGAATCCTTCCAGATGATTGAAGCGACCAAGGGTATTAACAGTTACTACCTGACCAGCGACGGCAGCACCATGAGCTACCGCACCCGCGTGCGCACGCCAAGCTTCGCGCACCTGCAGCAGATCCCGGCCGCTATTCGCGGCAGTCTGGTCTCCGACCTGATTGTCTATCTGGGTAGTATCGATTTTGTTATGTCAGACGTGGACCGCTAATTATGCACGAGAATCAACAACCACAAACCGAGGCTTTTGAGCTGAGTGCGGCAGAGCGTGAGGCGATTGAGCACGAGAAGCACCACTACGAAGACCCGCGTGCGGCGTCCATTGAAGCGCTGAAGATCGTTCAGAAGCAGCGCGGCTGGGTGCCGGACGGCGCGATCTATGCTATCGCCGATGTGCTGGGGATCCCGGCCAGCGACGTAGAAGGCGTTGCGACCTTCTACAGCCAGATTTTCCGCCAGCCGGTGGGCCGTCACGTGATTCGCTACTGCGACAGCGTGGTGTGCCACATCACCGGGTTCCAGGGCATTCAGTCGGCGATTGAGAAGAAGCTGGATATCAAACCGGGTCAAACCACCTTTGATGGCCGCTTCACCCTGCTGCCGACCTGCTGCCTGGGCAACTGCGACAAGGGGCCGACCATGATGATTGATGAGGACACTCACAGTTATCTGACGCCGGAAGCGATTCCTGACCTCCTGGAGCGGTATAAATGAAAACCATTATTCGTACTGCCGAAACCCATCCGTTAACCTGGCGTCTGCGCGACGACAAACAGCCGGTATGGCTGGATGAATACCAGAGTAAAAACGGCTACGCCGGGGCGCGTAAAGCGCTCTCCGGCATGGCGCCGGATGAAATCGTCACTGCGGTAAAAGACGCTGGCCTGAAAGGGCGCGGCGGCGCGGGCTTTTCCACCGGTCTGAAGTGGAGCCTGATGCCGAAAGACGAGTCCATGAACATCCGTTACCTGCTGTGTAACGCCGATGAAATGGAGCCGGGCACCTATAAAGACCGCCTGCTGATGGAACAGCTGCCGCACCTGCTGGTGGAAGGCATGCTGATCTCCGCGTTCGCGCTGAAAGCCTGGCGCGGCTATATCTTCCTGCGCGGCGAATATATCGAAGCGGCGCAGCATCTGCGCCGGGCCATTGCCGAAGCGACCGAAGCGGGCCTGTTGGGTAAAAATATCCTTGGCACCGGTTTTGACTTCGAACTGTTTGTGCACACCGGGGCAGGGCGCTATATCTGCGGCGAAGAAACCGCACTGATTAACTCCCTCGAAGGCCGCCGCGCCAACCCACGTTCGAAGCCGCCGTTCCCGGCCAGCTCGGGCGTCTGGGGCAAACCGACCTGCGTAAACAACGTTGAAACCCTGTGCAACGTCCCGGCGATTCTGGCCAACGGCGTCGAGTGGTATCAGAACATTTCGACCAGTAAAGACGCCGGCACCAAGCTGATGGGTTTCTCCGGCCGCGTGAAGAATCCGGGCGTCTGGGAGCTGCCGTTCGGCACCACCGCGCGCGAGATCCTCGAAGAGTACGCGGGCGGCATGCGCGATGGCCTGAAGTTCAAAGCCTGGCAGCCGGGCGGCGCGGGCACCGACTTCTTGACCGAAGCGCATCTCGACCTGCCGATGGAGTTCGAAAGCATTGGTAAAGCGGGCAGCCGTCTGGGCACCGCGCTGGCGATGGCGGTTGACCATGAGATTGGCATGGTGCCGCTGGTACGCAACCTGGAAGAGTTCTTTGCCCGTGAGTCCTGCGGCTGGTGTACGCCTTGCCGTGACGGTCTGCCGTGGAGCGTGAAAATTCTGCGCGCTCTCGAGCGCGGCGAAGGCCAGCCGGGTGATATCGAGACGCTTGAGCAACTGTGTCGATTCCTCGGTCCGGGTAAAACCTTCTGCGCGCACGCGCCGGGTGCGGTTGAGCCGCTACAGAGCGCGATTAAATATTTCCGCGAAGAATTCGAAGCTGGCATTAAACAGCAGTTCAGCAATACCCATGCAATCAACGGGATTCAGCCGAACCTGCTTAAGACGCGCTGGTAATCTAAAGGTTTTTTTATTTTGGAAGCACGCTAATGGCTACGATTCATGTAGACGGCAAAGAGTACGAGGTCAACGGAGCGGACAACCTGTTAGAAGCTTGTCTCTCTCTGGGCCTTGATATTCCTTACTTTTGCTGGCATCCGGCGCTGGGAAGCGTTGGTGCTTGCCGCCAGTGTGCGGTGAAGCAATATCAGAACGCGGAAGACACGCGTGGCCGCCTGGTGATGTCCTGTATGACACCGGCATCCGACGGCACTTTTATTTCCATCGATGACGCAGAAGCGAAGCAGTTCCGCGAAAGCGTAGTTGAGTGGCTGATGACCAACCACCCGCACGACTGTCCGGTGTGCGAAGAGGGCGGCAACTGCCACTTACAGGATATGACCGTAATGACCGGTCATAGCTTCCGTCGCTACCGCTTTACCAAGCGTACCCACCGCAACCAGGATCTGGGGCCGTTCATCTCTCACGAAATGAACCGCTGCATCGCCTGCTACCGCTGCGTTCGCTACTACAAAGACTATGCTGACGGTACCGACCTGGGCGTCTACGGCGCTCACGACAACGTCTACTTTGGCCGTCCGGAAGACGGTACGCTGGAAAGCGAGTTCTCCGGTAACCTGGTGGAAGTCTGTCCGACCGGCGTCTTTACCGATAAAACGCACTCCGAGCGCTATAACCGTAAGTGGGACATGCAGTTTGCGCCAAGCATCTGCCAGCAGTGTTCCATCGGCTGTAACATCAGCCCCGGCGAGCGCTACGGCGAACTGCGTCGTATCGAAAACCGTTATAACGGTACCGTTAACCGTTACTTCCTCTGCGACCGCGGTCGTTTCGGCTATGGCTATGTCAATCTGAAAGATCGTCCGCGTCAGCCGGTTCAGCGCCGCGGCGACGATCTGATCACCCTCAACGCCGAACAGGCGATGCAGGGGGCGGCAGATATCCTGCGCCAGTCGAAGAAGGTGATTGGTATCGGCTCCCCGCGCGCCAGCATTGAAAGCAACTTTGCGCTGCGCGAGCTGGTCGGCGCCGAAAACTTCTATACCGGCATCGCGAAGGGCGAACAAGCGCGCCTGCAGATGATGCTGAAAGTGCTGCGCGAAGGCGGTATTCATACCCCGGCGCTGCGCGAGATCGAATCCTACGATGCGGTGCTGATCCTCGGTGAGGACATCACCCAGACCGGCGCGCGTATCGCGCTGGCGGTGCGTCAGGCGGTGAAAGGCAAAGCGCGTGAAATGGCGGCGGCGCAGAAAGTCGCCGACTGGCAGATCGCCGCGATCCTTAACATCGGCCAGCGCGCGAAGCATCCGCTGTTCGTGACCAATATCGACGACACGCGTCTTGATGATATCGCCGCATGGACCTACCGCGCGCCGGTGGAAGATCAGGCGCGTCTTGGCTTCGCCATCGCCCACGCGCTGGACGATAGCGCGCCGGCGGTCGAAGGGCTGAGCAGCGAGCTGAAAGGCAAAATCGACGTGATCGTTCAGGCGTTAGCCGGAGCGAAAAAACCGCTGATTGTTTCCGGAACCAACGCCGGCAGCATCGAGGTGATTCAGGCCGCCGCGAACGTGGCGAAAGCCCTGAAAGGCCGCGGCGCTGACGTTGGCGTGACCATGGTCGCCCGGGCAGTGAACAGCGTAGGACTCGGGATGATCGGCGGTGGCTCGCTTGAAGAGGCGCTGAGCGAACTGGAGACCGGTAACGCCGATGCGGTTATCGTGCTGGAAAACGACCTGCACCGCCACGCTTCAGCCGCCCGCGTTGACGCGGCGCTGGCGAAAGCGCCGCTGGTCATGGTGGTTGACCATCAGCGTACCGCGATTATGGAAAAAGCGCATCTGGTGCTCTCCGCGGCAAGCTTCGCGGAAAGCGACGGTACCGTGGTCAACAACGAAGGTCGCGCCCAGCGCTTCTTCCAGGTTTACGACCCGGCCTACTACGACGCGAAAACCGTGATGCTGGAAAGCTGGCGCTGGCTGCACTCATTGCACAGCACCGTTAACAATCGCCAGGTTGACTGGACGCAGCTGGACCACGTGATTGACGCCGCCATTGCCGCGCTACCGCAGCTGGCCGGTATCAAAGACGCCGCGCCGGATGCGACCTTCCGCATTCGCGGTCAGAAGCTGGCCCGTGAACCGCACCGCTATAGCGGTCGTACGGCGATGCGCGCCAACATCAGCGTGCATGAACCCCGTCAACCGCAGGATAAAGACACCATGTTTGCCTTCTCCATGGAAGGGAACAACCAGCCGTCCGCGCCGCGCTCGCAAATTCCCTTTGCATGGGCTCCGGGCTGGAACTCCCCGCAGGCGTGGAACAAGTTCCAGGATGAAGTGGGCGGTAAACTGCGCCACGGCGATCCGGGCGTGCGTCTGATTGAAGCCTCCGCCAGCGGTCTTGAGTACTTTACCGCGGTACCGGCAAGCTTCCAGGCTGAAGAAGGGAAATGGCGTATCGCGCCTTACTACCATCTGTTCGGCAGCGACGAGCTGTCGCAGCGTGCTCCGGTATTCCAGAGCCGCATGCCGCAGCCGTACGTTAAGCTGAACCCGGCAGATGCCGCGAAGCTTGGCGTGAACGAAGGGGCGATGGTTTCCTTCAGCGTTGATGGCCAGGCGCTTAGCCTGCCGCTGGTAATCTCGGCGGGGCTGACGGCAGGGCAGGTTGGCTTACCGATGGGCATGCCAGGGATTGCGCCGGTGCTGACCGGAGCGCGTATTGATACTCTGCAGGAGGCGAAAGCATGAGTTGGTTAACTCCCGATCTCATCGACATTCTGTTAGGCATCCTTAAAGCGGTAGTGATTCTGCTGGTGGTGGTGACCTGCGGCGCGTTTATGAGCTTTGGCGAACGTCGTCTGCTGGGCCTGTTCCAGAACCGTTACGGGCCTAACCGCGTGGGCTGGGGCGGTTCGCTGCAGCTCGTCGCCGACATGATCAAAATGTTCTTTAAAGAGGACTGGGTTCCGCGCTTCTCGGATCGCGTGATCTTTACTCTGGCGCCGGTGATTGCCTTTACTTCGCTGCTGCTGGCCTTCGCCATTGTGCCGGTCAGCCCGACGTGGGTGGTGGCCGATCTGAACATCGGGATCCTGTTCTTCCTGATGATGGCAGGTCTGGCGGTCTATGCGGTGCTGTTCGCCGGCTGGTCGAGCAACAACAAATACTCGCTGCTTGGCGCGATGCGTGCTTCTGCCCAGACCCTGAGCTACGAAGTGTTCCTCGGGCTTTCCCTGATGGGCGTGGTGGCGCAGGCCGGTTCATTCAACATGACCGATATCGTCAACAACCAGGCGCATCTGTGGAACGTCATCCCTCAGTTCTTCGGCTTCGTGACCTTTGCGATTGCGGGCGTAGCGGTATGTCACCGTCACCCGTTTGACCAACCGGAAGCGGAACAGGAGCTGGCTGACGGTTATCACATCGAATACTCCGGCATGAAGTTCGGTCTGTTCTTCGTCGGTGAATATATCGGGATTGTTACCGTATCGGCGCTGATTGTGACGCTGTTCTTCGGCGGCTGGAATGGCCCATGGTTACCTCCTTTCATCTGGTTCGCGCTGAAAACCGCGTTCTTTATGATGATGTTCATTTTGATCCGCGCATCATTACCGCGTCCGCGCTATGACCAGGTAATGTCCTTTGGCTGGAAGGTATGCCTGCCGTTAACGCTGATCAACTTGTTGGTAACGGCGGCTGTCATTCTCTGGCAGGCGCAATAAGGGGTGAATTGACCATGACCTTAAAAGAATTATTGGTAGGGTTTGGCACCCAGGTCCGCAGTATCTGCATGATCGGGATGCACGCCTTTGCCAAACGTGAAACTCGGATGTACCCGGAAGAGCCGGTATATCTGCCGCCGCGCTACCGTGGCCGCATCGTGCTGACGCGCGATCCGGACGGCGAAGAGCGCTGCGTTGCCTGTAACCTGTGTGCGGTAGCCTGTCCGGTAGGCTGTATCTCTCTGCAAAAAGCGGAGACCAAAGACGGCCGCTGGTACCCGGAGTTTTTCCGCATCAACTTCTCGCGCTGCATTTTCTGCGGCCTGTGCGAAGAAGCGTGCCCGACCACGGCGATTCAGTTGACCCCGGACTTTGAGCTGGGCGAATACAAACGTCAGGATCTGGTGTACGAAAAAGAGGATCTGCTGATTTCCGGTCCGGGTAAATACCCGGAATATAACTTCTACCGGATGGCGGGTATGGCAATCGACGGCAAAGATAAGGGCGAAGCAGAGAACGAAGCTAAGCCTATCGACGTCAAGAGCCTGTTACCGTAAGGAGAGGGCAATGGAATTCGCTTTTTATATCTGTGGCCTGATAGCCATCCTCGCAACCCTGCGGGTGATCACCCACACCAATCCGGTGCACGCGCTGCTGTACCTGATCATTTCGCTGTTGGCGATCGCCGGGGTGTTCTTCTCCTTAGGGGCTTATTTCGCCGGTGCGCTGGAAATTATCGTCTACGCCGGGGCCATCATGGTGCTGTTCGTGTTCGTGGTGATGATGCTCAACCTGGGCGGCAGCGAAATCGAGCAGGAGCGCCAGTGGCTGAAACCTGGGATCTGGATCGGTCCGGCCATTCTCGCAGCGGTACTGCTGGTGGTTATCGTTTACGCCATCCTTGGTATTAACGATCAGGGTATCGACGGCGCGGCGATTAACGCCAAAGAGGTCGGTATTGCGCTGTTTGGTCCGTACGTTCTGGCGGTGGAGCTGGCCTCCATGCTGCTGCTCGCGGGCCTGGTTGTTGCCTTCCATATCGGCCGTGAAGAGCGCGTCGGGGAAGTGCTGAGCAACCGTCCGAACGACAGCGATAAAAGAAAAACGGAGGAACACGCATGATCCCCTTAACACATGGACTGATCCTCGCCTCTGTCCTGTTTGTCCTCGGCCTGACGGGGCTGGTCATCCGCCGCAATCTGCTGTTTATGCTGATTAGCCTGGAGATCATGATCAATGCCGCGGCGCTGGCTTTCGTGGTTGCAGGGAGCTACTGGGGCCAGACCGATGGCCAGATAATGTATATCCTCGCCATCACCCTCGCCGCCGCGGAAGCGAGTATCGGCCTGGCGCTGCTGCTGCAGCTCCATCGTCGTCGCCAAAACCTGAACATCGATTCAGTAAGTGAGTTGCGCGGATGAACATGCTTGCCTTAACCATTCTTTTGCCATTGATTGGCTTTGTTTTGCTGGCCTTCTCTCGCGGCCGCTGGTCGGAAAACTTATCCGCCACCGTGGGGGTAGGCTCGGTAGGCCTGGCGGCGCTGGTCACGGCCTTTGTCGGCATTGACTTCTTCGCCAACGGCAAACAGGCGGTCAGCGTGCCGCTGTGGACCTGGATGTCGGTGGGCGACTTCAACGTCGGCTTCAACCTGGTGCTGGACGGTCTCTCTCTGACCATGCTGTCCGTGGTGACCGGCGTCGGCTTCCTGATCCATATGTTCGCCTCCTGGTACATGCGCGGCGAAGAGGGCTACTCTCGCTTCTTCGCCTATACCAACCTGTTTATCGCCAGCATGGTGGTTCTGGTGCTCGCTGATAACCTGCTGCTGATGTATCTCGGCTGGGAAGGCGTGGGCCTGTGCTCCTATCTGCTGATCGGCTTCTACTACACCGATCCGAAGAACGGCGCGGCGGCGATGAAAGCCTTTGTGGTGACCCGCGTCGGCGACGTGTTCCTGGCGTTCGCGCTGTTCATTCTCTACAACGAGCTGGGCACCCTGAACTTCCGCGAAATGGTCGAACTGGCGCCTGCGCACTTCGAAGCCGGTAATAACATGCTGTGGTGGGCAACTCTGATGCTGCTGGGCGGCGCGGTGGGTAAATCTGCGCAGCTGCCGTTGCAGACCTGGCTTGCGGACGCGATGGCCGGTCCAACCCCGGTCTCCGCGCTGATCCACGCCGCCACCATGGTGACCGCCGGCGTCTACCTGATTGCGCGTACCCATGGCCTGTTCCTGATGACCCCGGAAATTCTGCATCTGGTGGGTATCGTCGGAGCGGTAACGCTGGTGCTGGCAGGCTTCGCCGCGCTGGTGCAGACCGATATCAAACGCGTGCTCGCGTATTCCACCATGAGCCAGATTGGCTACATGTTCCTCGCGCTTGGCGTGCAGGCGTGGGATGCGGCGATTTTCCATCTGATGACCCATGCGTTCTTTAAAGCGCTGCTGTTCCTGTCGTCCGGTTCGGTGATTCTGGCCTGCCACCACGAACAGAATATCTTCAAGATGGGCGGCCTGCGTAAGTCTATTCCGCTGGTATACGTCTGCTTCCTGGTGGGGGGCGCGGCGCTGTCCGCGCTGCCGCTGGTGACGGCAGGCTTCTTCAGTAAGGATGAGATTCTGGCGGGCGCGATGGCGAACGGTCATCTGAATCTGATGGTTGCCGGCCTGGTCGGGGCGTTTATGACTTCCCTGTACACCTTCCGTATGATTTTCATCGTGTTCCACGGCAAAGAACAAATTCACGCTCACGCAGGGAAGGGGATTACCCATCATCTGCCGCTGATTGTGCTGCTGGTGCTCTCGACCTTCGTTGGCGCGCTGATTGTGCCGCCGCTGGAAGGCGTACTGCCGCAGACCACCGAGCTTGAACACGGACGCGTCATGACGCTGGAAATTGCCTCCGGGGTGATTGCTATCGCCGGTATTCTGATTGCCGCCTGGCTGTGGCTGGGTAAACGCACGCTGGTGACGTCGATTGCCAACAGCGCGCCGGGTCGTCTGCTCGGTACCTGGTGGTACAACGCCTGGGGCTTTGACTGGCTGTATGACAAAGTGTTCGTTAAGCCGTTCCTCGGCGTGGCGTGGTTGCTGAAGAGCGACCCGCTGAATGCCCTGATGAACATTCCGGCGATCCTTTCCCGCTTCGCAGGCAAAGGCCTGGTGGTGAGCGAGAACGGCTATCTGCGCTGGTATGTGGCTTCTATGGGCATCGGCGCTGTCGTGGTGCTGGCGCTGCTGATGGTATTGCGTTGAGTTTGAGGATTGTGGGCGTTGTCGGTTAACCCGACTTACAAGCAGTAGGCCCGGCAAGCATAGCGCTGCCGGGCAATAACACCCGCAATCCGAAGTGAATTTTCTGTGAGAATTCGTTGAAAATCGGTCCTGAACGGGACTTTAACAAGGAATAAAGATCGCCATGTTATTACCCTGGCTAATATTAATTCCCTTCATCGGCGGCTTCCTGTGCTGGCAGACTGAACGCTTTGGCGTGAAGATGCCGCGCTGGATCGCGCTGATCACTATGGGATTGACGTTTCTGCTTGGCCTGCAGTTGTGGATGCAGGGCGGCTATTCTCTCACGCAATCTACCGGTATTCCGCAGTGGCAGTCGGAATTCGTGATGCCGTGGATCCCGCGATTCGGGATTAGCATTCATCTGGCTATCGACGGTCTGTCGCTGCTGATGGTGGTGCTGACCGGGCTGCTGGGCGTGCTGGCGGTGCTCTGTTCATGGCGCGAAATCGAGAAATATCAGGGGTTTTTCCATCTTAACCTGATGTGGATCCTGGGCGGCGTGATCGGCGTATTCCTGGCTATCGACCTGTTCCTGTTCTTCTTCTTCTGGGAAATGATGCTGGTGCCGATGTACTTCCTGATCGCGCTGTGGGGCCATAAGGCTTCCGACGGTAAAACGCGTATCACGGCGGCAACCAAGTTCTTCATTTATACCCAGGCGAGCGGTCTGGTGATGCTGATATCCATCCTGGCGCTGGCGTTTGTGCACTTCAACGCTACCGGCGTATGGACCTTCAACTATGAAGAGCTGCTGAAGACGCCGATGTCCCACGGCGTGGAATACCTGCTGATGCTGGGCTTCTTTATCGCTTTCGCGGTAAAAATGCCGGTGGTTCCGCTGCACGGCTGGCTGCCGGATGCGCACTCTCAGGCGCCGACCGCGGGTTCCGTTGACCTCGCGGGGATCCTGTTGAAAACCGCTGCCTACGGCCTGCTGCGCTTTGCGCTGCCGCTGTTCCCGAACGCTTCCGCCGAATTTGCCCCCATCGCGATGTGGCTGGGCGTCATCGGTATCTTCTACGGCGCGTGGATGGCCTTCAGCCAGTACGATATCAAGCGTCTGATTGCTTATACCTCCGTTTCCCACATGGGCTTCGTGCTGATTGCTATCTACACCGGCAGCCAGCTGGCTTATCAGGGCGCGGTGATTCAGATGATTGCTCACGGTCTGTCCGCTGCCGGCCTGTTTATTCTTTGCGGTCAGCTTTACGAGCGTCTGCATACGCGCGATATGCGTCAGATGGGCGGTCTGTGGAGCAAGATAAAGTGGCTGCCTGCGCTGTCGATGTTCTTTGCGGTCGCGACCCTCGGGATGCCGGGTACCGGTAACTTCGTCGGCGAATTTATGATTCTGTTCGGCAGCTATAAAACCGTGCCGGTGATTACCGTTATTTCGACCTTTGGTCTGGTGTTCGCTTCCGTGTACTCGCTGTCGATGCTGCATCGCGCGTACTTTGGTAAAGCAAAAAGCGAAATCGCCGCGAAAGCGCTGCCGGGAATGTCCCTGCGTGAACTGTCGATCATCCTGCTGCTGGTCGTTCTGCTGGTGCTGCTGGGCTTCTTCCCGCAGCCGATTCTGGACACCTCGCACTCTGCGATGAGCAACATTCAGCAGTGGTTTGTTAATTCTGTTTCTACTACAAGGCCGTAATTCGCCATGACAATAACTCCACAACAACTGATCGCACTGCTACCGCTGCTGATCGTCGGCTTGACGGTGGTGGTTGTGATGCTCTCCATTGCGTGGCGACGCAATCATTTCCTCAATGCCACGCTGTCGGTTCTCGGCCTGAACGCCGCGCTGATATCACTCTGGTTCGTGGGTCAGAACGGAGCGATGGACGTCACGCCGCTGATTCGCGTTGACGGATACGCGATGCTCTATACCGGGCTGGTGCTGCTGGCGAGCCTCGCCACCTGTACTTTCGCCTACCCGTGGCTTGAGGGTTACAAGGACAACAAAGAAGAGTTCTATCTTCTGGTGCTGATCGCCGCGCTGGGCGGTATTCTGCTGGCGGGCGCTAACCATCTGGCGGCGCTGTTCCTCGGCATTGAGCTGATTTCGCTGCCGCTGTTCGGCCTGGTGGGCTACGCCTTCCGCCAGAAACGTTCGCTGGAAGCCAGTATCAAATATACGATTCTGTCCGCCGTTGCCTCTTCGTTTCTGCTGTTCGGTATGGCGCTGGTGTATGCCAACTCCGGTAACCTCTCCTTCCTTGCGCTCGGTAAGAGCCTGACGGATGGCATGCTGCACGAGCCGCTGCTGCTGGCTGGTCTCGGTCTGATGATTGTCGGTCTCGGCTTTAAGCTGTCGCTGGTGCCGTTCCATCTGTGGACGCCGGACGTATACCAGGGCGCGCCTGCTCCGGTTTCCACCTTCCTGGCGACCGCCAGTAAAATCGCCATCTTTGGCGTGGTCATGCGCCTGTTCCTCTATATGCCGGTGGGCGACAGCGAGGCGGTACGCGTGGTGCTGGGCCTGATCGCCTTTGCTTCGATTATCTTCGGGAACCTGATGGCCCTGAGCCAGACCAATATTAAACGTCTGCTCGGCTACTCTTCCATTTCTCATCTTGGCTATCTGCTGGTGGCGCTAATTGCTCTGCAGAGCGGTGAGATGTCGATGGAAGCGGTGGGCGTTTATCTGGCAGGGTACCTGTTCAGCAGCCTCGGCGCGTTCGGCGTGGTGAGCCTGATGTCCAGCCCATACCGCGGCCCGGATGCCGATTCGCTCTACTCCTACCGTGGCCTGTTCTGGCATCGTCCGATTCTGTCGGCGGTAATGACGGTGATGATGCTGTCTCTTGCCGGTATTCCGATGACGCTGGGCTTTATCGGTAAGTTCTACGTGCTGGCGGTGGGTGTGCATGCGCACCTGTGGTGGCTGGTCGGCGCGGTAGTGGTGGGTTCAGCGATTGGCCTCTACTACTACCTGCGCGTGGCGGTGAGCCTCTATCTGAGCGCGCCGGAGAAACTGAATCGCGATGCGCCGTCTAACTGGCAGTACAGCGCCGGAGGCATCGTGGTGCTCATCTCCGCGCTGCTGGTGCTGGTGCTGGGCGTTTGGCCGCAGCCGCTCATCAGCATCGTACAATTGGCTACGCCGCTGATGTAATGCTATCTTTAGCCAGAGAAAAGGATCGCTTCGGCGGTCCTTTTTTTATCTACGCAAAAGCGCCAGGCGCTTTCTTTACTCTTTTTCGTATTATTCATGCTTTTTATCATATTAATCTCACTTTACGTTTCCACTCATCCTCTTATTTTCCGTACTATTATTACTACGCACGCTATTGTGTTTTGTAGATGGAGAAAGTGAATGAAAACAAGACGTAAGCATTTGACTGTCGGGGAGGTTCAGCGTTTGGTTGAAGCGGCCAGGCGGGGAGCAAACCCGGAGCGCGATGTCTGTTTACTGTGGATGTGTTTTAATCATGGTTGTCGAGTGAGCGAAATTCGTCACTGGAAGCTCTCTGATATCGATATTCAAAGCGGGGTCATTTATATTCGTCGACTGAAGAACGGCTTTTCTACCACTCATCCTATTTATAAACAAGAGGTAAAGGTACTCAACGAATGGCTGCGCGTGCGTGATAATTATCCCGGAAATAATTCTGGCTGGCTCTTTCTGTCACGAAATGGCCAGCCTTTATCCCGGCAGAGAATATACCAGATGATGAAGAACCTGAGCCTCGTCGCCCAGCTGGAAATCAACGCGCATCCGCATATGCTGCGCCACGCATGCGGTTTCGCGCTGGCTAATAAGGGGGTGGATACGCGATTAATTCAGGACTTTCTTGGACACCGGAATATTCAGCACACGGTTATCTATACAGCCAGTAACGATGCGAGGTTTAGAGAAGTTTGGTAAACGAAATAGTCATTTTGTATCAAACTGACTCCTATGCTATCCACAGGTAGTAACAATGTCAATTTATGATTAACAATATTTTTTACTATTATTTTCATATAGTTATATTAAGTATAGGTGTCATTTATTTTTTTAATTGTTTTAATTGGCTTTATGTATGGTTTGTTCCGCCTCTCATTCTTTAGCTTTTTATCGTGTTTATTGGGATTTTTCCTGATAAATATGAAATTAAAAACGCCGTCCCTGGCAATTTATATTCTAATTAATTGAAGTGGTCATATTGATACATAATGACCACTTCAAAATATTATATCCATTTCATGGGTCAATGTTTTGTTGCGTTATTAATATCAAACGTAAATAAAAGGATGCGCAGGGTATTGCGCTTATAAGTTAATGCATCGACTGCATTGAAAAGGATAAATCATGAAAAAAACATTACTTGCTGCTGTTGTCGCCGGTTGCGCGGCGTTCTCTGGTGCTGCGCTGGCGGATGACGGTCAGGTGAAGTTTATCGGCGATATTATCGATGCGGGCTGCGACGTGGTGAACGACCTGTCCAATCCGCTGGAAGTTCAGATGGGGCAGATTGCCAAGACCGCATTTAGCGGTACGGGGTCTACTGCGGCTGAACAGAATTTCGCGATTAAACTGGAAAACTGCCCGACTACCGTCACCAAAGCATCGGTACTGTTCTCCGGCGCTAACGTCAACGGTGATAATGATAAACTGCAGCTGACCGGAGCGGGTACCGATCCTGCCGTTGCCGAAGGCGTGGCCCTGCAGCTGGTTGACGCCAGCAGCAACGCGACGCTGCCGCTCTATACGCGTTCTGCCAGCCTGACCATCCCCGCTACCGGCAATATCGATCTGCCGTTCCGCGTCCGTTATATCCAGACTGAAAGCACTATCGTTGCGGGTAAAGCTGACGGTACAGCCAACTTTACCATCAGCTATAACTAATTTTCCGTCTAAATGACAGTGTTAGCGAGCCCTATGTGGCTCGCTTTTCCAGGGAGCTGGAGATGCAAAAATACCTGAAAGTGCTAATAGCTGGATGGCTGTTGGTCGGCGCTGCGGCGCATGCGGGCGTGGTGACCGGCGGTACTCGTCTGATTTATCCCGGCGGTAAAAAAGAGTCCTCACTGAGCGTAACTAATAATGATGCTACGCCTTATCTCATTCAAAGCTGGGTTGAAAGTAATAAGGGCGCAGCCCCATTTCTGTTAACGCCGCCGTTATTTCGCCTTGAGGGCGAGCAGCAAACCCGACTGCGGGTAATTTACAGCGGCGGCTTACCGGAAAATAAAGAAAGTATGTTCTGGATGAACATCAAAGCGATTCCCTCCTCGCAGGCTAAAGCCGGCGCCAATACCCTACAGATCGCTATCAAAACGCGCATCAAATTAATTTATCGACCTAAATCCATTGAAGGAACGCCGGAGATGGTGACGGAGCAGCTTCGCTGGACGCGCAGCGGCAATACGCTACAGGTCATGAATCCCACCGCCTTTTATATGAATTTTGCCGAGGTCAAAGTGGGGGGCGCCGAAGTTAAAGAGGCCAATTGGGTGGGGCCGGGGGAAACGGCGCGCTTTCAACTGCCGGGCGTCAGCGCGGGCGCTTTGCAGTGGAAACTGATTAACGATTATGGCGGTACCGGCGCGCTGCACCACGCGACTTTGTAGAGGCTTTCAGGCCAGGGAGTTCCAGAGAAAATGAAAAATAATCATAATAAATGGCGGCTGAACCGGATAGCCGGCGCTCTGGCCGTTGCGCTGCTACCGCTGTGCGATGAGGTCCTGGCGCGGGAGGTTTTTAACCCTGCCCTGCTGGAAATGGACGGCCCGCATACGGGCGTCAGGGATTTATCCGCCTACGAGAAGGCTGGAGGCCAGCTGCCTGGCACCTATCGGGTTGATATTTATCTTAATAACGTTTTTATGGATACCCGCGATGTGGTTTTTCAGCAGAGCAAAGGGCCGGGAATAACGGAATTACAGCCTTGCCTGACGGTAGACGATTTGGCCGAATGGGGCGTGCGCGTCTCCCAATTTCCAGAGCTGGGCCGCAGAACGCCTGGCTGCGCGGATATCAGCGTGATACCGCAGGCAAAATCCGATTTTCGCTTCAGCCAGCAGCGCCTGCTATTGAGCTTCCCGCAGGCGGCGGTAGCCAGCGCCGCCCGCGGCTGGGTGGATCCGAAACAGTGGGATGACGGGGTGCCGGCGCTCCTGCTGAATTACTCCTTCAGCGGGGCAAATAACTGGTCACGTCAGAACGATACGCCGGACAGCGATAACCAATACGTTAACCTGCGCCCCGGTATCAACGTCGGGCCGTGGCGTTTACGTAACTACACGACCTGGTCGCGCAGCAGCAGCGGGGGAGAGTCCAGCAATAGTTGGGACACGGTTTATACCTATGCGCAGCGCAACATCAAATCGCTACAGGGGGTGATGACGCTGGGCGATAGCAGCACGGACGCCGACGTTTTTGAGGGTGTTCCCTTTCGCGGGGCGATGCTGGCTTCCGATGACGATATGCTGCCGGAAAGCCTGCGCGGCTACGCGCCCGTCGTTCGCGGGATTGCGCGCACTAATGCTCAGGTCATTATTCGCCAGAACGGCTATGAGATTTACCAGACCTACGTCGCGCCTGGCGCTTTTGAAATCACCGATATGTACCCGACCGGCGGCTCTGGTGATTTAGCCGTCACCATCAAAGAGGCGGACGGCAGCGAGCAGAACCTGATCGTACCTTACGCTTCGCTCCCTGTCCTGCAGCGCGAAGGGCGGCTGAAATATAGCATGACCTCCGGCGTGTATCGCGCCTACGACAACAGCATTGACGAAACGCCCCTCACGCAGGCGACGGCAATCTACGGCTTGCCCTGGGGGTTAACCCTGTACGGCGGCGGCCAGTTTAGCAGTAAGTACCAGTCGGTGGCGCTGGGAATGGGGAAAAACCTCGGTGAACTGGGCGCCGTATCGACCGATATCATCCAGGCCTGGTCGACCCGACAGGATAAAGATAAAGAGAGCGGGCAGTCGGTACGTCTGCGTTACAGCAAAGACCTACCGGGCCTGGGGACTAACGTAAGCCTGGCGGGATATCGCTATGCGACCAGCGGTTACTGGGATATGCAGGAAGTGCTGGATACCTATCGGGATGACAACTACACGCCTTCTATTGAACGGCGGCGCAACCGCGGGGAGGTGACGATCAGCCAGAGCCTTGGCGAAGAAATGGGGTCGCTGTCGCTGAGCTATATTCGCGAAGATTACTGGAATACCGGCCGCACTATGGAGTCAGTGGGCGTCGGATACAACAATAGCTGGCGCGGCATCAGCTATAGCATGAACTACAGCTATAACCGCAATACGACCGACCAGAACACCGGTAAGCGTAATGACGAAGACCACCTTTTTGCCCTGAGCATCAGCGTGCCTTTGGGGGAATGGCTACCGAAGCCGGTTTATGCCAACTACTCCCTGAACAGCAGCAAAAATGGCTCCACCAGCAACAATCTGGGCCTCTCCGGCACCTTGCTGGAGCGTAATAACCTGAGCTGGAGCGTGCAGGAAGGCTACACCAGCCAGGGAAGAGGGGAGAGCGGCAGCGTCAATGCGGACTGGCGCGCAACCTATGCTGAACTTACCGGCGGCTATAGTCATGATAAATACAGCCATCGGCTGAACTACGCTCTGCGCGGCGGAGCGCTGGTACATGAAAACGGCCTGACGCTGGGGCAGCCTTTCGGCGAAACCGTCGCTCTCATCAAGGCGCCCGGCGCCGCCGGCGTCGGCGTGAATAGCCAGACAGGGGTCAGAACCGACTGGCGAGGGTATACCGTCGTGCCTTACGCCTCGCCGTATCGTAAGAATATCCTGACGCTCGATACCACGACGATGCCGGACGATGTCGACCTCGAGTTGGCGACGCAGACGGTCGTGCCTACCCGTGGGGCGGTGGTTCGCGCAAATTATGCCACCAGCGTGGGTAACCGGGTACTGATGACGGTACGCCTGGAGAACGGGCAACCCCTGCCTTTCGGGGCCATGGTCAGCGTCCCCGGGGCGGCATCCTCTGAGCAGGCGTTTATCGTTGGCGATGGCGGACAGGTCTACCTGACCGGACTGGAATCTAACGGCGTACTCAACGTGAAGTGGGGCTCCGGGACGCAAGACCGCTGCCAGATCCACTATGCGCTGCCGTCAGCAAAAGAACTTACCGGCATTATTGTGGCCCAGGCGCAATGCCGATAATCGAAAGGATGCAGAGACAATGAAACGATTTTCATGGGGAATATTAGCGGGCCTGACGGCGCTGGCGATCGCGCCGCAGGCGATGGCGGCAACCGGGTGGTGTCAGAATACCGGTAATGGCGGGGCGCCTTTTCAGGACAGCTTTTCATTTATTGAAAGCTTTACTAATCCCTCACAAAATCAGGCCGGAATGGAGTTTTCCCGTTTGTACCACTGGAGTACCGGGGGAACCTACAAGGCAAAGTGTGACTGTGATAGTGCCAGCGGGGTGACGTATTTTAAAGCCACGGTGCCAGGCCTTACCGCGACGCAAAGCCGCAACGGATTAAATTATTACCAGCTAAATAAATACCTGGAAATTGCCACCGAGTTATTTATTGCAGGGGGCGTGAATAAATATATTCCTACGCCGATTGAGGATAAGAGTAATCAGAATAATCAAGGTTTTGCCTGTAATCCCGGCGGCTCCATTTTTGATACAGGGTCACTGGGATATATTTCGCTTTATTTTACCCGGCCTTTTGTTGGCCAGGTGACGATCCCTCCGACGGTTATCCTGAGTGTTTACGGGACGCGAAAAACGGGCAGCTACAGCGGTATCCCCCTGACGCAAATTTCAATGAGCGGGTCGGTAACGGTTCCGCAGTCCTGCGAGATTAATACCGGTAAAGCGATTAATATTGATTTTGAGGATATTGCCGCCAACCATTTTAAAACCGCGGGCCAGATGCCGAAGGACTTCTCTCCACATGTTGTTAATATGACGGTGGCCTGTACCAATATTTCTGCCGGGGTAAAAATCGCGCTGTCGTTCCAGGGGATGGCGGATACTAACGATAGCACTGCGCTGGCGACCACCAATCGCGATATTGCGGTGCGCATTGAAAATATTACCGGCGTCAAAATACCGGTCATTTCAGGTCTGCTGCCGGTCAATTTTAATTACCCGAGTCAGACCGGGGACACCACTATGAAAATTTATCCGATTAATACCACCGGGAATTTACCCAGCGGCGGAGGCTTTACCGCTACGGCAACCATTCAGGCAGAAATTGAATAGCAGGAGTAGATAATGAAAAAGACGCTATGGCTGGCATTATTGCTGCCTGTTTTTTCATCCTCGGGCGGGATCCCTTTGAATATTACCGGTAATATTTATTATCTCCCCTGTGACGTCAGCACCGACACGAAGTATCAAGAGGTTAATTTTGGCCCGCTCCTGAATATTGACTTTCAAACGGCAGGCAACGCTTCAGAGTGGAAATCCTTTTATCTGAATGTCGAAAACTGCCCGGCGGGGACAACAAAAGCAACGGTAAAATTTGACGGCGTTATCGACGGTGATGATGCCAGACATTTTGCCAATATGGCCGCCAGCGATGCGGCGCAGAATATCGCACTGCAAATCACCAGTAGCGATCACTCTACTCTTTATAAAAATCAGGACCAGATGAGTATTGCTATCGACGGCAGTACCGGGAAAGGCGTATTCCCGCTGGCTGCCCGTTTATATTCAACCCGGGGTGGAGCAACGGTGGGTAAATTTGAGTCTATTGTACAGCTGACATTTACCTATCAGTAATTTTATAGTCAAATGGATGAAAAGGAATAACGTATGCAGGTAGATACGGAATATCTTAGCGTCAAGGACGTTGAGCGTCTGGTACTTGCTGCACATTATTGTGCGCACCCGGAAAGAAATAGCTGCATGATCCAGATGTGTTTTTTGCACGGTTGTCGGATTAACGAAATTACCGCCTTGACCTTGCGGGATGTCGACCTGTCGCGAAAACGGGTTTATATTCGCCGGGCGCGTCACGGTATCTCTGGGTATCATCCCTTACAACCCAAAGAAATTATCTCATTACAGCGCTGGCTACTGGCCAGAGAGTGTTACCCGGCTCATAACGATTTGCTGTTTATCTCTTCCCGGGGCAATCAGATGACGCGCCAGCGTTTTTATCAAATTATTCGCGAGTGCTGCGAGCTGGCGAAGCTGAAGCAAAATATTCATCCCAGGATGCTGCGCCACGCGTGCGGCTATGAGCTGGGAAAAAAAGGAATTGATGACGACTCGATCCAGGATTACCTGGGCTATCGCAATTTAAAATCTATTCTGCGTTATAACAGCTATGCTGAAGAGTAATGGCTGGCGTATTCGCGGCGTCTCTCTGCCGCGGTACGCCGTTTTTTTATTCTACGCTATACGCCATGAAATCTTCCGCCAGCACGGTAGATGGAAATATCTCTCTGCACTCTGCCAGCAGACGCTGGCAGCCTTCAGCGTCATAGCGAGAGCTAAAGTGGGTGGCGATAAGCGTGCCGACGCCCGCGTCGCGCGCCAGCGCCGCCGTTTGCTGGCTGGTTGAATGCCCGCGGCTGTTCGCTTTTTCCGCCATCGCCTGTTCGAGCGTCACCTCGTGAACCATGACATCCACGCCGCAGGCCAGCTCCCGCGCCGCCTCGCAGGGGGCGGTATCGCCGAAAATAGCCAGCTTCTTACCCGGCGTTGCCGGGCCGAGGTAGCGGCTGCCGTCAATCCGCCGTCCATCTTCCAGCTCAACCGTTAATCCCTGTTTTAAGCGCTGAAATAACGGACCGGGAGGCACGCCTTCGGCGATAAGCTGCGCGGCGTCAAGGGTGCCCGGCTTATCATGCTGTTCGATACGATAGCCGTAGCATTCGACCGGGTGGTTGAGCGGCCAGGCGGTGACCCGGAAGCCGGCTTCATCGAGCACCAGCCCCGGCCCGACTTCGATAATCGTCAGCGGGTAATCGGTCCAGGAACCGCTGAGGCGCAGCGCGGTTTCCACGAACGCTTTAAGTCCTTTCGGTCCGTACAGCGTCAGCGGCAGAGAATTACCCTGCATCGAGCGGCTGCACAGCAGGCCGGGGAGACCGAAGAGATGATCGCCATGTAAATGCGTAATAAAAATCTTATTCAGCTTGCCGGGATGATAAGGGGTGCGCAGAAACTGATGCTGAGTTCCCTCCCCGCAGTCGAACAGCCACATCTCAGCCATTGTTGGCTGTTGCAAATTCAGCACTATCGACGTCATATTACGCGTACGGGTAGGCACGCCAGCGGATGTCCCCAAAAAGAGTAATTCCATCGTCCAGTGTCCTCAGGGCGAGAGTCAAAAAACAAAGTATATCAATTAAGGAAGCGCAGATGATTACATGGCAGGATCTTCACCACGGTGAACTGACCGTCCCACAGCTCTACGCCGTGCTGAAATTACGCTGTGCGGTGTTCGTTGTCGAACAAACCTGCGCCTATCAGGACGTCGACGGCGACGATCTGGTGGGGGAGAATCGCCATCTTCTCGGCTGGCGCGGCGATGAGCTGGTAGCCTACGCGCGCATTCTCAAGAGCGAGGATGAGTTTGAACCGGTGGTGATTGGCCGGGTGATTGTCAGCCAGGCGGTGCGCGGCGAGAAGCTGGGCTATCAGCTGATGGAACAGGCGCTGGCCAGCTGCCGGCAACACTGGCCGCAAAAGGCTATCTATCTTGGCGCCCAGGCGCACCTGCAAAAATTCTACGCCAGCTTCGGTTTTGTGCCGGTGACTGAGGTTTACGACGAGGACGGCATCGACCATATCGGCATGGCGTTCGAAATCGCCACTCACTAACCGCCGCGCTAATTAAAAACCGCTCCCTCATCGTGGGTACTGCTATTCCTCAGTAGTACCCCGTATAATGTGGGGTTTTTACTCCGTGGAGGTTTGCGTGCTGTCTGTATCCACCGCGCTGGAAAGCCTGTATCGCTGCCTGGATGAAGCGTTCCCGCCATCGCCCGGCACGCGAATTTTCGATGTCCCCTTCGCGCTGAATGACGCATTTGATCCCCTTCTGTGGTGCACGCATCAGCCGCAGTGGCCGCAGTTCTACTGGCAGCAGCGCAGCGGCGATGAAGAGCTGGCCGCGCTGGGGGCGGTGCAAATCTTTGCTTCCCTTGAGCAGGCGCACGCTTTTTTGCGCCAGCAGGGGCGTGAAGATCTGCGAATTTGCGGCCTTAACGCCTTTCATCCTCAGCAGGGTCTGTTGATCTTACCGAGGCTGGAGTGGCGTCGACTGGGCGGCAGCGCCACGCTACGCCTGGTGTTATATAGCGAGACCTCGCTCCGCGACGATGCCCGTGCGGCACGTGAATTTCTCGATTCGCTGGTGGCGAAACAGGCGCAGGCTACCGCGGTGCCCTCTCTGCTGAGCGAACAGCATTTCCCGGCTTATCCGCAGTGGAGAGAGCTGATTGCGCAGGCGACGCAGGCGATAGCGGCGGGGGAGATGGATAAAGTGGTGCTGGCTCGCGCCACCGATTTGCACTTCGCCGCTCCGTTAAACGCCGGAGCGATTATGGCGGCCAGCCGCCGCAGCAACCTTAACTGCTTCCACTTCCTGATGGTCTTTAACGCGCAAGAGGCCTTTATGGGGTCTACGCCGGAACGGCTGTGGCGGCGTCGCGGGGCGCTGCTGCGTACCGAAGCGCTGGCGGGAACCGTTGCCAGTCATGCGGACGATCGCCAGGCGCAGCGTTTGGGTAGCTGGCTGATGGCCGACGATAAGAACCAGCGCGAAAATATGCTGGTGGTGGAGGATATCTGTCAGCGGATGCAAGGGGAGACCCGCGCGCTGGAAGTCCTGCCGCCGCAGATTGTCCGTTTGCGGAAAGTACAGCATCTCCGGCGCTGTATTTGGGCCGAGCTGGAGAAGCCTGACGATGCCCGCTGCCTTCATCAGCTCCAGCCCACGGCGGCGGTTGCTGGTTTACCGCGCCGGGTTGCGCTGGATTTTATCACCCGTAATGAGCTTTTTACCCGCGGCTGGTATGCAGGCTCCGCCGGCTATCTGTCGCTGGCGCAAAGCGAATTTTGCGTTTCTCTGCGTTCGGCGAAAATCGAACAGCGTACGCTCAGACTCTACGCCGGTGCGGGGATCGTCAGCGGTTCCGACCCGGAGCAGGAGTGGCAGGAAATTGAAAATAAAGCCGCGGGATTGCGTTCGTTACTGCTGTCAGAAGTATAGAGAAAACGATGCATATCAAAACGGCAACAGTTTGCTTTATCTATACTTAGCCTCAATATTTGATACTGGACAAATTCATGTCTGTAAGCGCATTTAACCGACGCTGGGCGGCGGTGATCCTTGAAGCATTGACGCGCCACGGCGTGCAGCATATCTGCATTGCGCCCGGATCGCGCTCGACACCTTTAACCCTGGCGGCGGCGGAAAACCGCGCATTTATTCACCATACCCACTTTGATGAACGCGGCCTCGGCCATCTGGCGTTAGGGCTGGCGAAAGCCAGCGGTCAGCCGGTGGCGGTGATTGTGACCTCCGGTACCGCGACGGCTAACCTCTATCCGGCGCTGATTGAAGCCGGGCTGACCGGTGAAAAACTCATTTTACTGACCGCCGACCGGCCGCCGGAGCTGATTGACTGCGGCGCGAATCAGGCGATTCGCCAGCCGGGCATGTTCGCCTCGCATCCGTCGCACACAATATCCCTGCCGCGTCCGTCGCAGGATATCTCCGCCCGCTGGCTGGTCTCGACCCTCGACCAGGCGCTCGGCGCGCTACACTGCGGCGGCGTTCATATTAACTGTCCGTTTGCCGAACCGCTGTATGGCGATATGGACGACACCGGCGCCGAGTGGCAGCAGCAGCTCGGCGATTGGTGGCAGAGCGACAAGCCCTGGCTGCGTCACTCTCTGCATCTGGAAAGTGAAAAGCAGCGCGACTGGTTTTTCTGGCGGCAGAAACGCGGCGTGGTGGTCGCCGGACGGATGAGCGCGGAAGAGGGCGTCAAGGTGGCCGAGTGGGCGAAGACCCTCGGCTGGCCGCTGATTGGCGATGTGCTCTCGCAAACCGGGCAGCCGCTCCCCTGCGCCGACCTGTGGCTGGGTAACGGCAAGGCGGTCAGTGAACTGGCGCAGGCGCAAATCGTTGTTCAACTGGGCAGCAGCCTGACCAGCAAACGCGTTTTGCAGTGGCAGGCCACCTGCGAACCCGAAGAGTACTGGCTGGTGGACAATCTGCCGGGGCGACTGGATCCCGCCCAGCATCGCGGTCGCCGGCTGGTGTGCGCCATCGACCGCTGGCTTGAACAGCATCCGGCGGAAAAACGACAGCCGTGGCCCACCGTCATTCCCGAGCTTTCGCGCCAGGCATGGCAGGCGGCGGTCGCCAGCAGCGAGGATTTCGGCGAAGCCCAGCTGGCGCAGCGAATCCGGCGCTATCTGCCGGAACAGGGGCAGCTGTTTGTCGGCAACAGCCTGGTGGTGCGCTTAATTGACGCGCTGTCGCAGCTACCGGCAGGTTACCCGGTCTACAGCAATCGCGGGGCCAGCGGAATAGACGGCCTGCTGGCGACGGCGGCCGGGGTGCAGCGCGCCAGCGCGCGTCCGACGCTGGCTATCGTCGGCGATCTTTCTGCGCTTTACGATCTCAACTCGCTGGCCCTGCTGCGTCAGGCCTCCGCGCCGCTGGTGCTGATTGTCGTCAACAATAACGGCGGGCAGATTTTTTCTCTGCTGCCCACGCCGCAGGAGCAGCGCAGCCAGTTCTATCTGATGCCGCAGAATATCCATTTCGCGCACGCGGCGGCGATGTTCAATATGACTTACCATCGCCCTGCGGACTGGAATGAGCTGGAGCAGGCGCTGGACGTTGCCTGGCGAGGACCCGGCGCGACGTTGATTGAGCTGGCGGTTAATGAAACCGACGGTACGCAAACGCTTCAGCAGCTGCTGGCGCAGGTGAGTCAGCTATGACGCTGCACGCGGTGGCTGAAAGCGGCCTGCCGGGCTATCCCTGGCTGGTCTTTTTGCACGGTTTTGCCGGGGATAGTCATGAGTGGCGCACGGTGGGGCAGGCGTTTGGCGCGTATCCGCGTCTCTATATTGACCTGCCTGGCCACGGCGGATCGGCGCATATTACCGTCAACCATTTTGCCGATGTCAGCGAGCTGATTAAGAATACGCTTAATAGTTACAACATACTTAAGTACTGGCTGGTGGGATACTCCCTCGGCGGACGGGTGGCGATGTTCTATGTCAGCCAGCCGCGCGAAGGGCTCTGCGGGCTTGTCGTCGAGGGGGGGCATCCGGGCCTGGGGGATGATAACCAGCGTAGGCTGCGCCGGCACAGCGATGCCGCCTGGGCTGAACGCTTTCGCCGCGAGCCGCTGACCCAGGTCTTTGCCGACTGGTATCAGCAGCCGGTCTTCGCTTCCCTGGACGCAGCGCAGCGGGCGTCGCTGGTTGCGCTACGCAGCCGCAATAACGGCGGAGCGTTGGCGGCGATGCTGCAGGCCAGCTCGCTGGCGGAACAACCCGATCTGCGCGCGTCGTTACGGGCGCGCGATTTCCCTTTTCATTACCTTTGCGGAGAACGCGACGGCAAGTTTCGCGCCATCGCCGATGAGCTATCGGCCACCGCGCACGTGATTAATCATGCCGGACACAACGCGCATCGGGAAAACCCCGATGCTGTCGTGGCTTGTCTGGCGCAGTTTTTAGCGAGTTAACCGAAGGACACTTTATGATCTCTCTTGATGAAGCCATGCTTTACGCCCCGATTGAATGGCAGGACTGCTCCGAAGGCTACACCGACATTCGTTACCAAAAATCGGCGGACGGGATTGCCAAAATTACCATCAACCGCCCGCAGGTACGCAACGCTTTCCGCCCGCTGACCGTCAAAGAGATGATTCAGGCGCTGGCGGATGCCCGCTATGACGACAATATTGGCGTCATCGTTCTGACCGGTGAAGGCGATAAAGCATTTTGCGCCGGCGGCGATCAGAAAGTCCGCGGCGACTACGGCGGCTACCAGGATGATTCCGGCGTTCATCACCTCAACGTTCTCGATTTTCAGCGCCAGATCCGCACCTGCCCGAAACCGGTGGTGGCGATGGTGGCGGGGTACTCCATCGGCGGCGGCCACGTCCTGCATATGATGTGCGATCTGACTATCGCGGCGGAAAACGCCATCTTCGGCCAGACCGGCCCGAAAGTCGGCTCTTTCGACGGCGGCTGGGGCGCCTCCTATATGGCGCGCATCGTCGGGCAGAAAAAAGCCCGTGAGATCTGGTTCCTGTGCCGCCAGTACGACGCGCAGCAGGCGCTGGATATGGGGCTGGTGAATACGGTGGTGCCGCTGGCGGACCTGGAAAAAGAGACCGTGCGCTGGTGCCGGGAAATGCTGCAGAACAGTCCGATGGCGCTGCGCTGCCTGAAGGCGGCGCTGAACGCCGACTGCGACGGCCAGGCGGGACTGCAGGAGCTGGCGGGTAACGCCACCATGCTGTTTTACATGACCGAAGAGGGTCAGGAAGGGCGCAACGCTTTCAATCAGAAGCGCCAGCCGGACTTCAGCAAATTTAAACGGAATCCGTAATGCGGCAGGCGCAGGTCTACCGCTGGCAGCTACCGATGGACGCGGGAGTGGTGCTGCGTGAACGGCGGTTAAAAACCCGCGATGGTTTGCTTCTGCGCCTGCGCGACGGCGAGCGCGAAGGCTGGGGGGAAATTTCTCCCCTGCCCGGATTCAGCCTGGAAACGCTGGATGAGGCGCAGGCTGCGCTGCTGGCGTGGGCGAGCGCCTGGCGCGACGGCGAAGAGGGCGCGTTGCCAACGCCGCCGTCGGCGGCTTTCGGGGCGAGCTGCGCACTGGCGGAACTGTGCGGCGAGCTGCCGCAGGCGGCGGACTATCGCGCGGCGCCGCTCTGCGCCGGCGATCCGGACGAGCTGTTCGCCAGGCTTTCGCTGATGCCCGGCGAAAAAGTCGCTAAGGTCAAAGTCGGCCTGTATGAGGCGGTGCGCGACGGCATGGTGGTCAACCTGCTGCTGGAGGCGATTCCCGATCTGACGCTACGCCTCGACGCTAACCGCGCCTGGACGCCGCTGAAAGCGCAGCAGTTTGCCAAATACGTGGATCCGCACTATCGCAGCCGCATCGCCTTTCTCGAAGAACCCTGTAAAAACCGCGATGATTCGCGCGCTTTCGCCCAACAAACGGGTATCGCTATCGCCTGGGATGAGAGCCTGCGCGAGGCGGACTTTACCTTTGCCGCCGAGCCGGGGCTGCGGGCGGTGGTGATTAAACCGACGTTGACCGGCAGTCTGCAAAAAGTGCGGCAGCAGGTGGCGCAGGCGCATGCCCTGGGGCTGACGGCGGTCATCAGTTCAGCCATTGAGTCGAGCCTTGGCCTGACGCAGCTGGCGCGAATCGCCGCCTGGCTGACCCCGGACACGATCCCCGGTCTGGACACGCTGAGCCTGATGCGTGCCCAGCTGGTGCGCCCTTGGCCGGAAAGCGAGCTGCCGTGTCTGAACGTTGATGAGCTGGAGCCGCTGCTGTGACCTTTAGCGACTGGCCCTGGCGCCACTGGCGGCGGCTGCGGGAAGAGGCTCAGGCGCTGCGCCTGAACGAGAGGCGGCTAAGCTGGCGGGAACTGTGCGCGCAAATTGATGCGCTGGCGGGGGGATTCCACGCCCAGGGCGTTCGCGACGGCGATGGCGTGCTGCTTCGCGCTTACAACCAGCCCGATGCTCTGCTGGCGTGGCTGGCCCTCCTGCAGTGCGGCGCGCGCGTCCTGCCGCTGAATCCGCAGCTGCCTGCTCCTCTGTTGGTGGAACTGCTGCCGTCTCTGGGACTGCGCCACGCGCTGGTGCTAAACGGCGGCGACCTTCCGGTGGCGCTTAATTCATTAGCGTTGTGCGCCGGCGACGGCGTGCACGCGGTCGCCTGGCGAGAAGATCGTATCGCGTCCATGACGCTAACCTCGGGGTCGACGGGACTACCGAAAGCGGCGGTGCACGCTTTTCGCGCCCATCTTGCCAGCGCAGAAGGCGTGCTGGCGATGATACCCTTTGCGCCGCAGGACGACTGGCTGCTGTCGCTGCCGCTGTTTCACGTTTCCGGCCAGGGGATTCTCTGGCGCTGGCTGTTAGCTGGCGCAGGCCTGACGGTACGCGACAAGCAGCCGCTGGAACAGGCGTTACGCGGCTGTACCCATGCCTCTCTGGTGCCGACCCAGCTCTGGCGCCTGCTCAGCGGCGACGCCGAGGTGTCGTTGAAAGCGGTTCTGCTCGGCGGCGCGGCGATCCCGGTGGCGCTAACCGAGCAGGCCGGTAAGCGCGGTATCCGCTGCTGGTGCGGCTACGGGCTCACCGAGTTTGCCTCCACGGTATGCGCCAAGGAGGCGGACGGCCTGGCGGATGTCGGGCAGCCGCTGCCGGGGCGCGAAGTGCGGATTGTCGATGGCGAAGTGTGGCTGCGGTCGGACAGCATCGCCGCAGGCTACTGGCGCGATGGGCAAATGGTCCCCCTCGCTAATGCCGACGGCTGGTTCGCCACTCGCGATCGGGGCCGGCTGGAGCACGGCAGGCTGACTATCCTCGGACGAGTGGACAACCTCTTTTTTAGCGGCGGAGAAGGTATTCAGCCGGAAGAAGTGGAGCGGGTGATTGGCGCTCATCCGTGGATTACGCAAGTTTTCATCGTGCCGCAGGATGATGCGGAGTTTGGCCAGCGGCCGGTGGCGGTGGTGGAGTGCGGTGAGCATGACGACCCGTCCGCGCTGGCGGGCTGGTGCGCCGATAAGCTGGCGCGCTTTCAGCAGCCGGTGCGCTGGCTGCGGCTGCCTGAATCGCTGAAAACCGGCGGAATTAAAATTTCCCGCCGGGCGCTACGTGACTGGGTCAACCAGCAGGCGATGCCCGACTCAGACGCGCTGGACGTTCAGTAGCTGCTTCGTATGCCAGCGGCCCAGCGCTAAAACGGTGGTCAGCGCGCCAGGCAGGGCGCAAAACATATCGGACTGGGTATCTCAGGGATCGCCCTGGGTGCCGAGAAACTCATCCGCGCCCTGTCCCAGCGCCAGCGCGGCGAATGTTAACCCCGAACGGGATGCGGCGACGGTCATAACGGATCACCAGAAAGTTAAAACGATAACTATCAGGCAGATGTGGTGGAAATTCAACGTATAGCGTCATTGGCGGCGCTGAGCGACCGCCAATGACGTTGAGCATCAGGAAGAGGGCAGGTCGCCCTGCGTATTCAGCTGACGTTTGCGCCAGTACCGCAGCAGCGGGGGGACAACAATCACCGCGATGGCCAGAAACAGAAGCGTTTTTGTCACGCCGCTTTGCCACAGAATCGCCACGTTGCCGTTGCTGATGGACAGCGCGCGGCGCAGGTTCTGCTCCAGCATCTCTCCCAGCACAAACCCTAAGATCAGCGGCGACATCGGGAAGTGCATTTTACGCATAATGTAGCCCAGCACTCCCAGCCCAACCATCAACAGCAGGTCGAAGGTGGTGCTGTGCACCGCGTAGACGCCGACCGCTGACACGGCGGCGATGGCCGGGGCCAGAAACCATAGCGGAATCGTCAGCATGCGGGTGAACAGGCCGATCAGCGGAATGTTCATAATCAGCAGCATCACGTTGGCGATGAGCAGCGCGGCAATTAACCCCCAGACGATATCCGGCTGTTCGGTAAACATCGCCGGTCCCGGCGTGATGTTGTAGAGGGTCAGGGCGCCCATCATCACTGCGGTGGTCCCGGAGCCGGGGACGCCGAGCGTGAGCATCGGAATAAACGAGCCGCAGGCGGAGGCGTTGTTCGCCGCTTCCGGCGCCGCGACGCCGCGAATATCGCCCTTGCCGAAGGTAGCGCTATTGCCGCTGAGCTTTTTCTCGGTCATATAGGTGATGGCGCTGGCAATGGTCGCCCCTGCGCCCGGCAGAATGCCGACAAAGAAACCCACCACCGATGAGCGCAGGGTTGCGCCCACGCACTGGCCCGCCTCTTTGGCGTTAAACAGCATGCGTCCGGTTTTCCGTACCAGCTTCTGCCCGCCGCTGGTGCTCTCCAGCATCAGCAAAATCTCCGAAACCGAAAAGAGCCCAATCACCACCACGATAAACTGCACGCCGTCGGAAAGATGAACGCTGTCGAACGTGAAGCGGTACACGCCGGTATTGGCATCAACGCCCACCGTCGCCAGCCCCAAACCGATTAACGCGGCGAGAAATGACTTCAGCGGATTTTCCGCCATCATGCTGCCAAGGCAGGCGATGGCAAAAATCATCAGGGCGAAATATTCCGCCGGGCCGAACGCCAGCGACCACTGCGCCAGCACCGGGGCGAACAGGATGATCCCGCCGATAGCGATTATTGAACCAACAAAGGAGCTCACGGCAGAGATCGACAGCGCTACGCCGCCGCGCCCCTGCTGCGCCATCGGATAACCGTCGAGAGCGGTCATAATGGCGGCGGCATCACCGGGTACGTTAAGCAGGATAGACGAAATGCGCCCGCCGTATTCACAACCAATATAGACCGTAGCCAGCAGGATTAGCGCTGATTCCGCGGGCAGGTGCAAAGCAAAGGCCAGCGGCAGTAAGATCGCGACACCGTTAATCGGACCCAGACCCGGCAGGAGACCGACGATAGTGCCAACAAAGCAGCCAATTAGCGCGATGGTCAGGTTGCCCGGCGTCATGGCAACGGCGAAGCCCTGTGATAAATAAATCCAGATATCCATAACCTTCTCCGTTAACTCAACCAAACGCCGAGCGGCAGGGTGACATCAAGCAGGGCGTCAAAGACGTACCACAGCGCGATGCCCATCGCGACGCCGGCTACCCCGGCGGCGGGCAGGGTGGCGCCAAACAGCAGGCCAAACGCGGCGGTCAGCAGCGCGGTGGCCAGAGGAAAACCCAGCCATTCAAAACCCCACGCATAGATCCCCAGCGCAACCACCATGGTTAATAGTCGTTGTAAAACCCGGCGCCCGGGCCACGTGATGGCGTCGGGCCGACGCAGAAGCAGCAAAACAGAGCATGCCAGCATCAGGCCGATAATGCCGACCGGGAAAGGGCGTGGGCCGACGGGCTCATAGGCGTATTCGCTGTGAATTTGCCAGGCGATAAACATTCCACCCGCGCAGAGCAGCAGCCACACTCCGGCAAAAATACGATCGCTCATCGCAACCTCCGTAAATTATTTGGCCAGGCCAAAGGATTTCGCCTGCAGGCGATACGCTTCCACCTGTTGTTTAACGTAGGCGTCCAGTTCCTTACCGTTCATGTTGAATTCGAACAGGCCGCGCAGCTCGCGCTGCTTTTTGAACGCGTCGGTCTGCTGCAATTTCGTGAACTCATCCACCCACCACTGATAGTCGGCGTCGCTGACTTTCGGACCCACGAAAAAGCCGCGAATAATCGGCCAGACCAGGTCATAGCCCTGCTCTTTGGCGGTCGGCACATCGGCGAGGGCACCCGGCAGCCTTTCGTTAGCGAACACCGCCAGCACGCGGATTTTATTGCCCTGGAGATAAGGCACCATTTCGCTGAGATCGCCGGAGACCGCCTGCACGTGATTGCCCAGCAGCGCGGTGACCGGTTCGCCGCCGCCCTCAAACGCCACGTAGCGCATTTTGTGCGGATCGACGTTGGCTTTTTGCGCCAGCAGCGCCGCTTTCATCCAGTCCTGGCTACCAATGGAGGCGCCGGCGCCGATGACGATACTGGCGGGATTTTTTTCCATCGCCGCCAAAAACGACGGCAGGTCTTTCCACGGCGAGTCGGCGCGGACGGCGATCATGCCGTAATCGGTGCCGACGCTGGCCAGCCAGCGCACATCATCCACGCCGTAGCGGCCAAACTTGCCCTGCGCCAGGTTGAGCAGCGAGCCGCCGGAGAACGCGACTACGGTACCGGGTTCGCCGGGGCGCTGGGCGACGATCGCGTTGTAGGCCACAGCGCCTACGCCGCCGGGCATGTAGGTGACGCGCATCGGTTTTTCGATGGCGCCGGTTTCCATCAGGCTGACCTGGATCAGCTTGCAGGTGAGGTCGAAGCCGCCGCCGGGCTTGGCGGGCGCGATACATTCGGTACGGGAAGGCGCCTCGGCGGCCAGGGCAGAGGCGGTTAAAAGGCATAATGCAATGGCGCCAGCACGGCGCAGGAATGGCATATTCATAAGCTTCCTCAGTCAGATACAGGAGACGTTTTTTTAATTATGTGAACCGGCATGTGGCTATTCGGTTGCGTGATTGTTAAAACAATTACCTTTCATTTCCCTTTCAATGCGGCAGCAACTTTTCAGGATGTGATATGCGTCTCTTACTGGCAGAAGATAACCGTGAGCTGGCTCACTGGCTGGAGAAAGCGCTGGTGCAGGGCGGGTTTGCCGTGGACTGCGTATTTGATGGTCGCGCGGCCGATCATCTGCTGCAAAGCGAAAAATATGCGCTGGCGGTGCTGGATATTGGCATGCCGGGACTCGACGGTCTGGAAGTGGTGCAGCGCCTGCGAAAGCGCGGGCAGACCCTTCCCGTCTTGCTACTCACCGCCCGCAGCGCGGTGGCGGATCGGGTTAAAGGGCTGAACGTCGGCGCCGATGACTATTTGCCGAAACCTTTTGAGCTTGAAGAGCTGGATGCCAGGCTACGCGCGCTGCTGCGGCGTAGCGAAGGCCAGGTGCATGAGGTTCAGCAGATCGGCGCGCTGGAATATCGCGATGAAGGCTATTTTTTACTCTGCGGACAAACGCTGTCGTTGACGCCGCGCGAGCAGGCGCTGCTGACGGTGCTGATGTTTCGCCGTACGCGGCCGGTGTCGCGCCAGCAGCTGTTTGAACAGGTTTTCAGCCTGAACGATGACGTCAGCCCGGAAAGCATCGAGCTGTATATCCATCGTCTGCGTAAGAAACTTCAGGAGAGCAACGTGCGTATCGTGACCCTGCGCGGCCTGGGCTACGTGCTGGAGCTCGCTCATGAGGTGGGATAAACCGCAGTCGTTATTCGCTCAACTGTTGCTGTTTCTCGGCCTGCCGCTGGTTTTGCTATGGGGGCTGTCGGCGTTCAATAGCTACGTCAGCGCTCTGCAGGCGGCAACCCAGGCTTACGATCGCACGCTGCTTTCATCCGCCCGCACGGTGGCGGAACGCCTGGTGGTTCGCCGCGGTAGGCTGGAGGTGAATGTCCCCTGGGTGGTGCTGGACAGCTTCGAGCTGAATATGAACGATCGGCTGTACTATAAGGTACTCGATCCCGAGAAGCGGGTGATTTCCGGTTTTGACGACCTGCCATCGATGCCGCCATCGACCTCTCGAACCGAGCTCTATCCGGCGCTGGCGTGGTTTTATCATACTGAATATCGCGGTCAGGCTATCCGCGTGGCGCGCCTGCTGCAGCCGGTTAACGAAGGCGGCGTTGTCGGCATGGCGGAAATCTACATCGCCGAAACGCTGCAGTCGCGGCGCTGGCTGGCGGGACAGCTGCTGTTTTCATCATGGATCTCGCAGGGGCTACTAGTGCTGTTGACGCTGGTGCTCACCGGCTGGCTGCTGCGCCGCGTGCTGCGGCCGATGCGCCGGCTTTCGGCGCTCATGGTGCGGCGCGAACCCGGCCTGCTGACGCCGCTGCCGGAGCTGCTGCCGTGGTCGGAAACCCGTCTGCTGATCGTGGCCTTTAACCGCTATATCGACCGGTTACGGGTGATGATCTCCCGCCAGGAGCGCTTTAGCGCCGACGCGTCGCATCAGCTCAAAACGCCGTTAGCGGTGTTGAAAACGCAGGCCTCAGTGGCGCTGGCGAGCGGCGATCCCCGGCTGTGGCGAGAGAGCCTGGAGGCGATGAGCGGCACGCTTGACAGTACTATTCTGCTTACCGAACGCCTGCTGCAGCTGGCTACCATCAAACGGAAAGAGCAGGGCGAGCACGCGTTCCCGCCGGTGGACCTGTATGAGATTGTCCACAATAGCTGCTTTTCGCGTCTTCAGCAGGCGCGGAGCAAGGCTATCGATCTCGGCTATGAGGGGGAACCCTCGACGGTGACCATTGCCGGCGATGGCGTGCTGTTGAGCGAGCTGTGCGCGAATCTGCTGGATAACGCGATTCGCTATACGCCGCAGGGCGGTATCGTCACGGTCAGCCTGCATCGTGACGGAGAGGCGGTGCTGCTGGATGTCGAAGACAGCGGGTCGGGGATCGATGATGCGCAGATTCAGCAGGCGCTCATGCCGTTCCATCGTCTGGAAAACGTGGGTGATAACCCCGGCGCCGGGCTCGGACTGGCGCTGGTCAGCGATATTGCGCGCCTGCACCGCAGCCATCCGCAGCTGCTGCGTAGCGAAACGCTGGGCGGGCTGAAGGTCAGGCTGCGCTTTTTGCGCGCTTGTTCAGAGTAGGCCTTTCAGGGTGAGCGTCTTGCGGGTCGCCGCGTTCAAATCATAGTGGGGAAGATCTTCTGCCTTCACCCAGGCGTAGTCCTGAAACTCCTCGTTGATCGTCACTTCGCGATTGGCGCTGATGCAGTCGAAGATCAGGTAAATCATATAAATCTCTTCCCGGCGGCCATCGGCGTAGGTTTTAACCCGGATATCGTCGCTAAAGGTCCACGGCGTAATCTGGGTCAGCTGCAGTTTTTCGCCCAGCTCCTCGCGAATTTCTCGCCGCAGCGCTTCTTCAATGCGCTCGCCTGGCTCGACGCCGCCGCCGGAGAGCGCCCACTGGCCGGGAAATACGCCGCGATCGTCGGCCATTTTGCACAGCAGATAGTGGCCTTCATGTTGAATGAGCGGGCAGACGATAGTCCTTTGACGCATGATTTCTCCTTACTGATGACAGGGATAACTAACGGGAAGGCCCAGTTTGCGAGCCGCCTCGGCAAACCGCAAGCGAAAACGCGCGGCGAACGCGTGCGGTGGTAGGGTGAGCGTAGGTTAACGGGTCAGGGGCCATCATGGAACAGATAGCAAGCCACTCACCGCACGATGCGGTGTTTAAACACCTTTTGTCCCAACGGGCAACGGCGCGCGATTTTTTGTCTATTCATTTGCCGAAGCATTTGCGGGAACAGTGCGATCTGCGAACGCTGCAGCTGGAATCCGGCAGTTTTATTGAAGAGGACCTACGCGCAAGCCATTCGGATATTCTTTATTCGCTAAAAACCCAGCACGGAGAGGGGTACATCTACATTCTTATAGAGCATCAAAGCTCTCCCGACAGGCATATGGCGTTTCGCCTGATGCGATACGCCATCGCGGCCATGCAGCGCCACCTTGATAAAGGGCATCATCAGCTGCCGCTGGTTATTCCTCTGCTATTTTATCACGGCAGGATCGCTCCTTACCCGTACTCGACGCGCTGGCTGGATGATTTCCCTCAGCCAGAGGTGGCCGAGCGGCTGTATAGCCAGCGTTTTCCACTGATAGACGTCACGGTGATTCCTGACGATCGGCTTGTGCAGCACCGCCGTGTCGCTATGCTGGAACTGCTGCAAAAACATATCCGCCAGCGGGATTTGATGGATATTTCTGAGCAGCTGGTCAGGATATTATCCTTGGGATACACTACGCGTCGGCAGTTTAAAACTTTGCTGAATTATATGCTTCAGGCGGGTAACGCCGCCGATCCGGTGGCCTTTTTACGCAAGCTCGCGCAAAAGACGCCACTCAAGCCGCATAAGGAGACGCTGATGAATATTGCTCATTTTCTGGAAGAGCGTGGCCGTAAAGAGGGGGTCCTTCAGGGAATGAAGGCGGGGATAGAAAAAGGTTTACGAAAGGGTCGACAGGAAGGCCGGAATGAAGGCCGGCATCAAGGACAGCAGGAGGCGACGCAACGCATTGCTCAGGCGATGCTGGATGATGGGCTTGAGCCCTCTCAGGTCGCAAAGCTAACCGGTTTGTCGCTGCGGCAGCTCGCTAAGCTTCGGCACTAAGCGCGTTTAAAAACCGTAAAATGGCAGCCGCAAGGGCTGCCATCAGCATTACTCTCCGTGCTTTAAGGCTTTCAGCGCCGCAGCTACGCCCGCGCCGTAGTCGGGGTGAACTTCACTGAACAGGCCAATTTGTCGCTGCTGAATAAACTCAGGGACATCCCGCATATCATTGGCGATACGCTGGAACATACGCTGATGTTCATCTTCGCTTAATAGCTCAAACAGCCTGCGCGGCTGGCTGAAGTAGTCGTTATCTTCCCGATGATTCCAGTGGGCCGCCGCGCCTTCAAGGCTTAAAGGCGGCTCGCTAAAGTCCGGCTGTTCCTGAAACGCGCCAAAGCTGTTGGGTTCATAGGTGACGCCGTTGCCGCTATTGCCGTCAACGCGCATCGCGCCGTCGCGGTGGTAGTTATGGAACGGGCAGCGCGGCGCATTGACCGGAATTTGATGATGGTTGACGCCCAGACGATAGCGCTGGGTATCGCCGTAGGAGAACAGCCGTCCCTGCAGCATGCGATCCGGAGAGAAGCCGATCCCGGGCACCACGTTGGCCGGATTCATCGCGACCTGTTCAACTTCTGCGAAGTAGTTGTCCGGGTTGCGGTTGAGCTCCAGCACGCCGACTTCCATCAGCGGATAATCAGCGTGCGGCCAGATTTTGGTCAGATCGAAGGGGTTATAAGGGACCCGGCTGGCGTCCGCTTCCGGCATGATCTGCACGTAGAAGGTCCAGCGCGGGAAATCGCCTTTTTCAATCGACTCATAGAGATCGCGCTGTGAACTCTCGCGGTCCTCTGCCACCAGGCGTTTCGCTTCATCATCCATCAGGTTGGCGATCCCCTGCTGGGATTTGAAGTGGAATTTCACCCAAAAACGTTCGTTATCGGCATTAATAAAGCTGAACGCGTGGCTGCCGAAACCGTGCATATGGCGATAGGAACGCGGGAGGCCGCGGTCGCTGAAATCAATCGTTAACTGATGCAGCGTTTCCGGCAGCAGGGAGAAAAAGTCCCATTTCCAGGTGGGGTTACGCAGGTTGGTGCGCGGGTCGCGCTTCACGACGTGGTTAAGGTCGGGAAACTTCAGCGGGTCGCGAAGGTAGAAAATGGGCGTATTGTTGCCCACCAGATCCCAGTTGCCTTCTTCGGTATAAAACTTGATCGAGAAACCGCGAATATCGCGCTCGGCGTCAGCGGCGCCGCGTTCTCCGGCGACGGTTGAGAAGCGCAGGAACAGATCGGTGGTTTTACCGATTTCGGCAAACAGTTTTGCGCGGGTATAGCGGGTGATATCGCGGGTAATGGTCAGTTTACCGTAAGCGCCGGAGCCTTTAGCGTGCATTCGGCGTTCCGGGATAACCTCACGGTCGAAGTGGGCCAGTTTTTCCAGAAACCAGACATCCTGCAGCAGCATCGGGCCGCGCGGGCCAGCGGTGACGACATTATTATTATCGACAACCGGGGCGCCAGCGGCGGTGGTTAATCCTTTTTTGCTCATCTTTATCTCCTGACAAAGTTTTATGTAACTTATTCATCTCGTTGCGACGACGAAATAAGCTGGAGCCTATTTGTATAATAAAGGCTGAGAACCAGCAATTTGACCCTGACTATTGAATTGATATCTGAGACCGTTAACAAGGCTCCCGAAGCAACTGGTTACAATCACGCGGTAAAAGCGCGCTATAACGCATTGATTCCTTAAAACGGAGCAGTACAATTTCGCGGTTTTTTGGGATTTTCTTATTATTATTTTCTGGATAGATAAAAATGAAAAAAAGCATATTTATGGCCCTGGCCGGCATGATGTTCGTCTCGACGGCGGCAAATGCGATCAGCGTCAGCGGGCAGGCCGGCGAGCACTACACTAACCTTGGCGTCGGATTCGGTACGGAATCGACCGGCCTGGCGGTAACCGGCAACTGGCTGCACAATGATGACGACGGCGATGCGGCGGGGCTGGGATTGGGCCTGAACATTCCCCTGGGGCCATTCCTGGCCACCGTGGGCGGAAAAGGCGTTTACACCAACCCGAACAATGGCGATGAGGGCTACGCGGCGGCGGTTGGCGGCGGTCTGCAGTGGAAAATCGGCGACAGCTTCCGTCTGTTCGGCGAATACTATTACTCTCCCGATTCACTCTCCAGCGGTATCGACAGCTATCAGGAAGCCAATGCCGGCGCGCGCTTTACTATTATGCGTCCTCTGAGCATCGAAGCCGGTTACCGCTACCTTAACCTGGCGGGTAAAGACGGCAACCGCGATAACGCGGTCGCGGACGGTCCGTACGTCGGCGTCAACGCCAGCTTCTAATCTCTCCGGCGCGGTATTCCGCCGCGCCTGATTTTCAGGCTTTTTCGCCAGCCGCTTTGCGATATAGTATTTCTACTTATCAGGCTGGAGTTCACAATGTTAAACGTGGAAATGCTGTCCACCGGCGATGAAGTGCTGCATGGGCAAATCATCGACACCAATGCCGCGTGGCTGGCGGATTTCTTTTTTAATCAAGGATTACCCTTAAAGCGTCGCCATACCGTGGGTGACGACCTCGACTCCCTGGTGGCGATTTTACGCGAGCGCAGCGAACACGCTGACGTGCTGATCGTTAACGGCGGCCTAGGGCCGACCAGCGACGATTTGAGCGCGCTGGCCGCGGCGACGGCCAAAGGCGAAGGGTTAATTCTGCACGAAGATTGGCTGGAAACCATGACCCGTTTCTTTGCCGAGCGCGGAAGACCCATGGCCGCCAGCAATCGTAAACAGGCGGAAATTCCGCAAAGCGCCGAGATGATCAACAACCCGGTCGGGACCGCCTGCGGTTTTGCCGTGCAGCTAAACCGCTGCCTGATGTTTTTTACTCCCGGCGTGCCTTCCGAATTTAAGGTGATGGTTGAACAGGAAATCTTACCGCGCCTGCGCGAACGTTTCCCGCTATCCGCTGCGCCGCTGTGTTTGCGCCTGACCACCTTCGGCCGTTCCGAAAGCGAACTGGCGCAGAGCCTCGACCATCTGCAGCTGCCGCCGGGCGTCGTGATGGGCTATCGCTCCTCGATGCCGATTATCGAACTGAAGCTGACCGGGCCTGCCGAACAGCGCGAGGCGATGCTGGCGCTGTGGCCGGAAGTGCAGAAGGTGGCCGGAGAGAGCATGATTTTCGAAGGTACAGAAGGCCTGCCTGCGCAGATCGCCCGTCGCCTGCAGCAGCGTCAGCTAAGCCTGACGCTGAGCGAGCAGTTTACCGGGGGGCTGCTGGCGCTTCAGCTTTCTCGCGTCAACGCTCCGCTGTTGGCCAGCGAAGTCATTCCGGCGCAGGAGGAGACCCTGGCGCAGTCTGCGCGCTGGGCGGCGGAACGGCGCGAAAAACACTTTGCCGGTCTGGCGCTGGCGGTGAGTGGTCAGGAGAGCGATCACCTGAACTTTGCGCTTTCCACGCCGGACGGCACCCACGCGCTGCGGGTGAAATTCACCACCAACCGCCACAGCCTCCAGGTGCGTCAGGAAGTGTGCGCGATGATGGCCCTCAACATGCTGCGCCGCTGGCTGAACGGCCAGCCGGTGGCCGGTGAACACGGCTGGATTTACGTCGTCGAATCTCTCTCAGCGTAAACCCACCTCCGCGTCGGGAGCCCCTCCCGGCGCGCGATGAGTCCAGCCTGTTGTACTTGCTTTAAAATATTCTGTGCACTATCTCGCATTTTTCTCCCTCTGAACGTCCACCCGGCTGGAATAGCGTCGTCATTTGAAGTTGCTCACAATTTACACGCCCGACAACCGCAACACTGATTCCAGTATTCAGGATTGGAGTCCAGTATGTTGGAATCAAGCAAAGTCCCGGCGCTGACCCGCGCCATTGATATTCTCAATCTGATCGCCCGCATCGGCCCCTGCAGCGCGGCGACCATTATTGACGAACTGGGTATTCCGAAAAGCACCGCCTATCTGCTGCTGGGAGAGCTGAAAAAACAGCGCTTCCTCAGCATGGATAATCAGGATAACTACTGCCTGTGGACCAAGCTGGTTGAGCTGGCCGGGCAGGCGCTGAGCAAAATGGACCTGCGCGAACTGGCGCGCCCGCGCCTGACGCAGCTGATGGATCAGTGCGGGCTGCTCTGCCACCTGGGCATCATCGACAGCGGCAACGCCTACTACATTCTGAAGATTGAATCCCCGGCCACCATCAGCGTGCGTTCGCACGAAGGTAAGAGCCTGTCGTTATATCGTTCCGGCATTGGTAAATGCCTGCTGGCCTGGCAGCCCGAGCGGGTTCAGGAGTCGATTATCAGCGAGCTGCAGTGGGAGCGGGCGACGCCAACCACCATCACCAGCGCCCAACAGCTTCGTGATGAACTGGGCCGTATTCGCGCCCGCGGCTGGAGCTTTGATAACGGCGAAGACTATCCCGATGTTCGCTGCGTGGCGGCGCCGGTTTTTAATGCCAATAACGAGCTGACCGCCGCCATTTCCGTGGTGGGTACCCGTCTGCAAATCAATGAAGACAATCGCGATTACCTCGCCGGTAGGGCGATTGCCTGCGCCAAAGATATTTCCCGTCTGCTGGGGTGGAAAAGCCCCTTCGAACAACAAGCCTCATAATAAGGAGAAGATCATGACCCTACCGAAAATTAAACACGTCCGCGCCTGGTTTATCGGCGGTGCTACCGCAGAGAAAGGCGCTGGCGGCGGCGATTATCATGACCAGGGGGCAAATCACTGGATTGACGATCATATCGCCACGCCGATGAGCAAATATAAACAGTATGAACAGTCCCGCCAGTCGTTTGGCATCAACGTTCTCGGCACGCTGATCGTTGAGGTCGAAGCCGAAAACGGGCAGACCGGTTTTGCGGTATCGACCGCCGGCGAGATGGGCTGCTTTATCGTGGAAAAACACCTCAACCGCTTTATCGAAGGCAAGTGCGTCAGCGATATCAAACTGATCCATGACCAGATGCTCAACGCCACCCTGTACTACTCCGGATCCGGCGGCCTGGTGATGAATACGATTTCCTGCGTCGACCTGGCGCTGTGGGATCTGTTCGGCAAAGTGGTGGGATTACCGGTATACAAACTGCTGGGCGGCGCGGTACGCGATGAAATTCAGTTCTACGCCACCGGGGCGCGTCCGGACCTGGCGAAAGAGATGGGCTTTATTGGCGGCAAGATGCCGACCCACTGGGGGCCGCACGATGGCGACGCGGGGATCCGCAAAGATGCCGCCATGGTGGCCGATATGCGCGAAAAGTGCGGCCCGGACTTTTGGCTGATGCTGGACTGCTGGATGAGCCAGGACGTTAACTACGCCACTAAACTGGCCCACGCCTGCGCGCCCTCTAATCTTAAGTGGATCGAAGAGTGCCTGCCGCCACAGCAGTATGAAGGCTATCGCGAGCTGAAACGCAATGCCCCGGCCGGCATGATGGTCACCAGCGGCGAGCACCACGGCACGCTGCAATCCTTCCGCACGCTGTCGGAAACCGGCATCGATATTATGCAGCCTGACGTAGGCTGGTGCGGGGGCCTGACCACGCTGGTGGAGATTGCGGCGATCGCCAAATCGCGCGGCCAGCTGGTGGTGCCGCACGGCTCGTCGGTCTATTCGCATCATGCGGTTATTACCTTTACCAACACGCCGTTTAGCGAATTCCTGATGACCAGCCCGGACTGCTCAACGATGCGTCCGCAGTTTGACCCGATTCTGGTTGATGAGCCGGTACCGGTGAACGGGCGCATTCATAAAACCGTGCTGGACAAACCGGGCTTCGGCGTGGAGCTGAACCGCGACTGTAATCTGAAACGTCCTTATAGCCACTGATCCCGTCGTGCCGCACAGCGCAGATGTGCGGCCTATTGTTGAGGATATTACGATGAGCAACGCCTTGCTTGAGAGCGTGGTGAAGAAAAACCGCGCCCGTTTGATCCCCTTTATGCTGGCGCTGTACGTGCTGGCGTTTCTTGACCGTTCGAATATCGGCTTTGCCAAAGAGACCTATCAGCTGGATACCGGCCTGAGCAACGAAGCCTATGCGCTGGGGGCGGGGATTTTCTTTGTGGTCTACGCCTTTCTCGGGGTGCCCGCTAACCTGCTGATGCGCAAATTCGGCGCAAGAAAGTGGATCGGCTGCACCACCTTGCTGTGGGGGCTTCTCTCCGCGGCGATGGCGTGGGCGGATACCGAAGCGAAGTTTCTGCTGGTGCGCACCCTGCTGGGCGCCGCGGAAGCGGGTTTTTTCCCGGGCATGATCTACCTGACGTCCCAGTGGTTTCCGCAGCAGAACCGCGCCAGCATTATGGGGCTGTTTTATATGGGCGCGCCGCTGGCGCTGACCCTCGGGTCGCCGCTCTCCGGCGCGCTGCTGGAAATGCACGGTTTTATGGGGCATCCCGGCTGGTTCTGGATGTTTATCATTGAGGGGCTGCTGGCGGTCGGCGCGGGGTTCTTCACCTTCTTCTGGCTCGACGATACGCCGCAAAAGGCGCGCTTCCTGAGCGCTGCCGAAAAACAGGCGTTAATCAGCGAGCTGGCCAGCGAAGAGCAGAAAAAGGTGACCTCGCGTTTGTCCGATGCGCTGCGCAACGGCCGCGTCTGGCAGCTGGCGATTATCTATCTCACCATTCAGGTGGCGGTTTACGGCCTGATCTTCTTCCTGCCAACCCAGGTTGCCGCGCTGCTCGGCACCAAGGTGGGGTTCGTGGCGTCGGTGGTGACCGCGATCCCGTGGGTGGCGGCGCTGTTCGGTACCTGGCTGATTCCGCGCTACTCCGACCGCACCGGCGAGCGGCGTAATGTGGCGGCATTCACCCTGCTGGCGGCGGCAATTGGCATTGCGGTCTCCGGGCTGGTGTCGCCGGTGCTGGCGATTATCGCGCTGTGCGTTGCCGCCGTCGGCGTCATTGCCGTGCAGCCGGTCTTCTGGACCATGCCGACGCAGCTGTTGTCCGGTACGGCGCTGGCCGCTGGCATCGGCTTTGTGAACCTGTTCGGCGCTATCGGCGGGTTTCTGGCGCCCATTATCCGCGTCCAGGCTGAAACCATGTTCGCCAGTGATTCTGCCGGATTAGTGACGCTCGCCTGCGTGGCGATTGTCGGGGTGGTTATTATCTTTTCACTGCGCGTGAACCGCGCCGTGCCGCAGGCTGGCAGCGTACAGCATTAATGTAAGGGAGAACTATGAACGCAATTTTATCGAACCCATTTAAAGCGGGATTATTACAAGGGGAAGCGCAAATTGGCCTGTGGCTGAGCTCGACCTCTTCTTATATGGCTGAGATTGCCGCCACCTCGGGTTACGACTGGCTGCTGATTGACGGCGAACATGCGCCCAATACCATCCAGGATCTTTATCATCAGCTGCAGGCCATTGCGCCCTACGCCAGCCAGCCGGTCATTCGCCCGGTAGAGGGCAATCGCAGCCTGATTAAACAGGTGCTGGATATCGGCGCCAGAACGCTGCTGATCCCCATGGTCGATACCGCCGAACAGGCGCGGGAGATTGTCTCGGCTACCCGCTACCCGCCGCTGGGTACCCGCGGGGTGGGGGCCGGAGTGGCCCGCGCCGCGCGCTGGGGACGGGTCGAAAACTATATGGCGCAGGCCAACGATGAGCTGTGCCTGTTGATTCAGGTAGAGAGTAAAACGGCCCTCGATAATCTGGATGCGATCCTTGAAGTGGAGGGCATTGACGGCGTGTTTATCGGCCCGGCGGACCTGTCAGCCTCGCTGGGCTACCCGGATAACGCCGGTCATCCTGAAGTGCAGCGGGTTATTGAACAGAGCATCCGCCGCATTCGCGCGGCGGGTAAGGCGGCCGGATTCCTTGCCGTCGATCCGGAGATGGCGCACAAAGCGCTGGCGTGGGGGGCGAATTTTGTTGCCGTTGGCGTCGATACCAACCTTTACACCAGCGCGCTGGATAAACGGCTGGCGATGTTCAAGCCGATAGCCGAACAGGCGGAGGGAAAGGGGAGCTACTAGCCCCCCGGTGCTGGCGCTGGCGTCAGGCCAGTGCCTGTGCCAGCAGGGTGATGGGGTGTTCGCAGCGTTTGCTGGTGGACATCTCTATCTGCCATTTGCAGGTTTCACAGTCGGTCACCACCAGATCCGCGCCGCTCTCCTCAATTTGCCGGAACAGCGGCGCGCCCATCGCCTGCGATGAGTCGTAGTTCTCCGCCTTGAAGCCGTATGTGCCGGCAATACCGCAGCATTGCGAGTCGAGTACCTCCAGCTGCAAGCCGGGGATCAGCCGCAATAGCTCAAGGGTATACAGCGACCAGCCCATTTTTTCCATATGGCAGGGCGTGTGATAGACCACCTTCAGCGGCAGCGTTTTTAGCTTCAGAGGCCGCCCATTATCCAGCTGACGCCATAGCCAGCGAGTCGCCAGCTCAATCCGGTCGCGGATATCGTGATTATCGATATCAAGGAGATGCGGATATTCATCGCGCAGCGTAAAGGTGCAGGTCGATGAAGTCGCAATAATGGGCAGACTATTTTCCCGCATCGCGATGACGTTGCTCAGCGCCTGCTTGCGCGCTTTCGCAAAAAAACCGTTGGCAATCAGCGGTACGCCGCAGCATTTCTCTTTGCTCAATAACTGCACCCCGATGCCCATGGCGTTCAGCACCCGGATAAGATCTTTGCCCAGCTGCGGATTGTTGTAGTTCACATAGCAGCCGTGAAAAAACGCCACCTGTTCGGCGTACTGCCCCTGCCGGGCGGCCAGCTGACGATACGCGCGGCGAAAGGTACCAAAGCCATATTTCGGCAGCGTGCGGCGGTGGTCGATTTTAAGCGCGGCATCAAGGATTTGGCGTACCGGCCTCAGCCCGGTGGCGGCGTTCACCAGCGGGGCAAAGGGCGTGGAGAGGGTGCCCATCAGGTCGGTATGGCTGAGGATCGCATCGCGCAGCGTGGGCTTTTGCCGACCGTACTCCATGCGCGCTCGCTGGATTATATCGCCAATTTTGACGTCCGAAGGGCAGGCAACTTCGCAGCGTTTACAGTTGATGCAGTATTTCAATGCCTCGTCGTAGAGCGCGCCGTCTTTCAGGCGCAGGCGTTCGCCGTCCGGCCCGGCCTGTTTTGGCCCGGGATAGCGCGGATTAACCCGGCTAACCGGGCAGGCGGTGGTGCAAACGGTGCATTTTATACAGTGTTCAAAGCGCGTGTCGTTCATGATTCACCTCCGGCAAGCTCGCCGATTAACCCAGCGGCATGCAGCGCGGTCACCGCGCAAACGCCGCCGCCGCATCCCAGCGCGATGGCGTCAAAACCGCCGAGGATCGCGCCTACGGCGAACAGATTCTCCAGCGTCTGTCCCTGAAGCTGCGGACGCAGAGCCGTATCGGTTTTCAGGCCGAAACGCTGCCAGGGCTGGGAAGCAAAAAAGTCCTGCTGATACCAGCTCTCCCGCGGCAGCGTCTGCTGTAGGTCAAGGCCAAGAATCGGCTCGCGCACGCCGCTGCGTTCGGCGACCAGACCATTGCTGAAAAAGCTGCCGCTGGCCAGCACCGCGAAGCGCGGGCGCAGCGGGATATCACCGTGGTTGCGCGTCCAGATAGCATTAACGATACCGTTCTGCTGGCTGATATTGATGACTTCGTCCCCGGTAAGCCAGGTACCGCCGCCGCGGATAAAATGCCGCTGGAGCTGGGCGTGCAGGCGCATCCCCGGCACTGACGGCGGCAGCGTAGGCAGCAGGCGCAGCGGGCAGGGAAGACGCTGCTGTAGCCACTGGTACAGGCGATCGTCGGCGAGGCCGAAGCAGGCGGGCATGATAATGAAACTGTGCCGCTGCGCCAGCGGGCGCAGCGCCGCCAGCAGCGCCGGCCACTGCGTTTCATCATCCAGACGGCGGGCGATATTGGCGGCGCGAAATTCGGATGGGCTATCGCGCAGAACATCAAGGAGCGGTAAATCTATCTCCTGCGCTTCGGCGTTAACGCCGTACTGGTTCAGCGAGGCGGCGGCAAGATGCGGCTGGAAGTCGCCGAATCCGCTGATGCCGATCACGCCGACGCCGCTGGCGGGCAGCGGCGCGGTGGCGATTTCCTGCGGAGATAGCCAGGCCGCGCGTAAGGTTCCCAGCGGCGTCACGCGCAGATGCGGCTGGCTGGCGTCGCCCTGCATGGCGATACCGCAGTCGGCAAACAGCGCCTGACTCTGGCGGGCGTAATCCATCACCCGTTCGGCGCCGAGCCTGGCATAGGGATGTTCGGGAAGCTGGCGGGCCAGCTGGCCGATGCCGTGAGCGACATCGGTGACCGTGTCGCCATTCGGCAGCGTGGTAAGCAAATCCAGCGAGGCGGAAGAGAAGTGCAGGGCGCTTTGGCCGCGGCTGATAATCACGCTGCGCAGGCCGCGCTGGTTGAGCGCCAGCCCGCAGAGCAGTCCGGCGAGGCCGCCGCCGATGATGGCGCAATCAAACTTCATCCTGATGCTCCTTTTGTAATCCGCACAGGCCGAGATAGACCCAGCGGGTGAACTCGCTTTCGCGCAGCGCGTCCCCCCAGGCCACCGGCTGGACGCCTTTCCAGCGTTCGTTCAAAAATTGAGACAGCTGGGTAAGGGATCGCGCGGAAGTGGTGACGTTAAAACGCGCGAGCAGCCCGGCGGCGCGGCAGGCGCACAGTTCGCCCTGACAGGTTCCCATGCCGACGCGGGTGCGCCGGCGCAGGTCGAGCAGGTTTTTCACCGCCAGGTTTTCGACCGCGTACTGAACCTCGCCGGCGGTCACCGCCTCGCATTCGCAGACCAGGCTGCGGTGCTGGCGGCTATCGCCAAGCCAGGCCGGGGTGCGATCGCCGTGGCGATAGATGGCCGACCCGCGCAGCGACGCAGGTAAAGAGATGATTTTGCGTAGCGTGGCTTCCGCCGGCTCCTGCGAGCCCGGCAGCGGCGTATCGGCGGTCGTACAGGGGACGGTATTTCCGAGCTTGCGGCAGAGCGCATCCGTGGCCCACTCCGCCATCAGACGATAGGTCATCAGCTTACCGCCGGTGATGGTGATAAAGCCCTCCAGTCCGTCGCGCCGGGCGTGGTTGAGCAGCACAATACCGCGACTGACGCTGCGCCCGCTGGGATCGTCATCGCTGGCGACCAGCGGACGTATGCCGGAGTAGGCGCGCAGTACCCGCGTCCGCCCCATGATCGGCGCCAGCTTTTCCCCTTCGCGCAGCAGCGTTTCGACCTCCTCGGCCGTTACCCGGTTGTCGTCAATTTCGTCATAGGGAATATGCATCGAAGTGGTGCCAATCAGCGAAATAGTATCGCCGGGCACCAGGATATCGGCGTCAGCCGGTTTGCGGCAGCGGTTGATAACCTGACGGTTAATGCGGTGGTCGAGGATTAACAGCGATCCTTTTGCCGGAAACATCGAGATGCGCAGGTCGGCATACTCTGCGATGCGCTGCCCCCAGATCCCGGCGGCGTTGACCACCACCTGCGCGCGCAGCGTGCGCGATTCACGGAGCTGATGGTTGTAGATCGTGACGCCATGGACGCGATCGCCCTGACGCAGCAGGCCGGTGACTTCGCAGCCGGTGAGGATAGCGGCGCCATGTTCGCGGGCATCGAGCATATTTGCGGCGGTGAGGCGGAAAGGATCGACGGTGCCGTCGGGGACCTGCACCGCGCCGAGCAGCGCCGGGTTAACCGCAGGCTCAATGCGCAGCGCCTCGGCGGGCGTCAGAGGCTGGGCCTCAATACCCGCCTGTTGGCAGGCGGTGATAAAGGTGTGCTGATACGCCGGATCGTCTTCCGGCAAGGTAATAAACAGGCCGCTGGTGGGCTCAATGCAGTGCCGGGCGATGCGGCGTAAGATGCGGTTTTCGCTGATACACTCCCGCGCCGATTCGCTATCGGTTACCGCATAGCGCGCGCCGCTGTGCAGCAGGCCGTGGTTGCGGCCGGTCGCCCCGGTGGCGATATCGTAGCGCTCAACCAGCGCCGCCTTCAGCCCGCGCAGCGCGCAGTCGCGCGCGATCCCGGCGCCGGTGGCACCGCCGCCAATAATAATGACGTCATATTCACGACTATCGGCCATCTCCCTGTCCTCTGTGTTCGTTTTACATCATTTAGCCATATCGACCACGTATAATGTTTGATTTCGAGCATATTTGCGCGTAATTCGAGCGTTTGTTGTGACTTTATGCGCATATTGGAAAGTTCTGTCATATTTCTGTAACAAAGTGTGCGACATTTCACAGTATTAGATTTACGCTTTGCCTACTATCGCGACCAAATCAGAAGTCAGTGAATAAATTACGTTTTTTTGCGACGACGTCAGAAGAACAGCAATGGCCACGGAGGCTGATATGTTAAGTATATTTAAACCCGCAGCGCATAAAGCGCGTTTGCCAACGGCGGAAATCGATCCGCTATATCGTCGATTACGCTGGCAGATCTTTATCGGTATCTTCTTCGGATATGCCGCTTACTATTTGGTTCGTAAGAACTTTGCTTTGGCGATGCCCTATCTTATCGAGCAGGGGTTCTCCCGCGGCGATCTCGGCTTTGCGCTTTCCGGTATCTCTATCGCCTACGGATTTTCGAAATTCATCATGGGCTCGGTTTCTGACCGTTCGAATCCGCGCATTTTTTTACCGGCAGGCCTGATCCTTGCCGCGCTGGTGATGCTGGTGATGGGCTTCGTCCCCTGGGCGACCTCCAGCATTATGGTGATGTTCGTCCTGTTGTTCCTGTGCGGCTGGTTCCAGGGGATGGGCTGGCCGCCGTGCGGACGTACGATGGTGCACTGGTGGTCGCAGAAAGAGCGCGGCGGTATTGTTTCAGTATGGAACTGCGCGCACAACGTCGGCGGCGGGATCCCGCCGCTGCTGTTTCTGCTGGGGATGGCGTGGTTTAACGACTGGCACGCGGCGCTGTATATGCCGGCTTTCGGCGCGATCCTGCTGGCGATTTTCGCCTTCGCGATGATGCGCGATACTCCGCAGTCCTGCGGCCTGCCGCCGATCGAAGAGTACAAAAACGATTATCCTGACGACTACAGCGAGAAGCACGAAGAAGAGCTGACCGCAAAGCAGATCTTTATGCAGTACATCCTGCCGAACAAGCTGCTGTGGTACATCGCTGTCGCCAACGTGTTTGTTTATCTGCTGCGCTACGGCATTCTTGACTGGTCGCCGACCTACCTGAAAGAGGTTAAGCACTTCGCGCTGGATAAATCGTCCTGGGCCTACTTTCTTTATGAATACGCGGGGATCCCGGGCACCCTGCTGTGCGGCTGGATGTCGGATAAAGTGTTTAAAGGCAACCGCGGCGCGACCGGCGTCTTCTTTATGACCCTGGTCACCATCGCCACCGTCGTCTACTGGCTGAACCCGCCGGGTAACCCGGGCGTGGATATGGCCTGTATGATCATCATCGGCTTCCTGATTTACGGTCCGGTGATGCTGATTGGCCTGCATGCGCTGGAGCTGGCGCCGAAAAAAGCCGCCGGCACCGCCGCGGGCTTCACCGGCCTGTTTGGCTATCTCGGCGGCTCCGTGGCCGCGAGCGCCATCGTTGGCTATACCGTCGATTTCTTCGGCTGGGACGGCGGCTTTATGGTGATGATCGGCGGCAGCGTGCTGGCGGTTCTGCTGCTGATTATCGTGATGCTGGGTGAACGACGCCATCACCAACAGATGAAACAAGCTTAAGGAGCGGCGATGAAAAGCACATTAACCACCCTGATGAGCGGAATGCTGCTGGCCGCGACGGCGCTCTCTTTCAGCGCCGTCGCGGGGGAAAAAATCGTTATCGCCCACCGCGGCGCCAGCGGCTATCTGCCGGAACATACCCTGCCGGCGAAAGCGATGGCCTACGCGCAGGGGGCGGACTACCTCGAGCAAGACCTGGTGATGACGAAAGACGACCGGCTGGTGGTGCTGCATGACCACTATCTGGATCGGGTGACCGACGTGGCCCAGCGTTTCCCGCAGCGGGCGCGTCAAGATGGCCGCTTCTACGCCATCGACTTTACCCTCGCCGAGATAAAGTCGCTGAAGTTTACCGAAGGGTTTGAGCCGAAAGATGGCAAGAACGTGCAAACTTATCCGGGCCGTTTCCCGATGGATAAATCTGATTTCCGTATTCATACCTTTGAAGAGGAGATTGAGTTTGTGCAGGGGCTGAACCATTCGACCGGCAAAAACATCGGCATCTACCCGGAGATCAAAGCGCCGTGGTTCCACCATCAGGAAGGCAAGGACATTGCCGCCAGCACGCTGAACGTGCTGAAGAAATATGGCTATACCGGCAAGCAGGATAAGGTTTATCTGCAGTGCTTTGACGCCAACGAGCTCAAGCGCATCAAGCAGGAGCTGGAGCCGAAAATGGGGATGGATCTCAATCTGGTGCAGCTTATCGCCTATACCGACTGGAATGAGACCCAGCAGCGGCAGGCCGACGGCAAGTGGGTGAACTACAGCTATGACTGGATGTTCAAACCGGGGGCGATGGCGCAGATCGCGCAGTACGCTGACGGCATTGGTCCGGACTACCATATGCTGGTGGCGGAAGGCTCGACGCCGGGTCACGTGAAGCTGACGGCGATGGTGAAAGAAGCCCATGCCAGCGGCATGCAGGTACATCCGTATACGGTCCGCGCGGATCAGCTGCCAGCGTATGCAGCGGACGTGGATCAGCTTTACGACATTCTGTATAACCAGGCGGACGTGGACGGGTTGTTTACGGATTTCCCGGATAAGGCCGTGCAGTTTCTGCACGCTAAGCAGTAAAAAGCCGGGTTTACCCGGCCTGTGAACGGCAGTTTTGTCGGGCGCATAAGCGTTACGCCGCCCGACAAAACTTACATCTCAATTTCGATATCGCCTTTTGCCCGGCAGCAGCAGGGCAGAATCTCTCCCGGCTGGACAAACGCCAGCGGTTCGGTGAGCCAGTCAACCTGGCCCGAAACCAGCCGTAGACGGCAGGAGCCGCAGTAGCCTTCGCGGCACTGATACTCCACGTCGATATTGTGCGATTCCAGAGCCGCCAGCAGGGAGGGATGTTCATCCTGACACTCAAGGCGAGTGTCAGAAATCTTCAAAAAAATGCGTTTCATCAGAGCTGGAAGTTGCTCAGATCGTCGGCGTCGACTTCGGAATCGATCTGTCCGACGAGGTAAGAACTGACTTCCACTTCCTGCGGCGCGACCTGCACGTTATCGGACACCAGCCAGGTGTTGATCCACGGGATCGGGTTGGAGCGGGTCTGGAACGGCAGATCGAGACCTACCGCCTGCATGCGGATGTTGGTAATGTACTCAACGTACTGGCAGAGAATATCTTTGTTCAGGCCGATCATCGAACCGTCGCGGAACAGATAATCCGCCCACTCTTTTTCCTGCTGCGCCGCCTGCACGAACAGGTCGTAGCACGCCTGTTTGCACTCTTCGGCGATTGAAGCCATCTCCGGATCGTCGACGCCGGAACGCAGCAGGTTCAGCATGTGCTGAGTGCCGGTCAGGTGCAGCGCTTCGTCGCGAGCGATCAGGCGGATAATCTTGGCGTTACCTTCCATCAGCTTGCGCTCGGCAAAGGCGAAAGAGCAGGCGAAGCTGACGTAAAAACGGATGGCTTCCAGCGCGTTCACGCTCATCAGGCACAGGTAGAGTTTCTTTTTCAGCTCGCGCAGGTTCACGGTAATGGTTTTACCGTTCACGCTGTGGGTCCCTTCGCCCAGCAGATGCCAGTAGCTGGTCAGCTCGATCAATTCATCGTAATAGCTGGAAATGCCTTCCGCGCGTTTCTGAATCTGCTCGTTGGTGACGATATCGTCAAACACCATCGCCGGATCGTTAACGATATTGCGGATGATATGGGTGTAGGAGCGCGAATGGATGGTCTCCGAGAACGCCCAGGTTTCCACCCAGGTTTCCAGCTCCGGAATTGAAATCAGCGGCAGCAGGGCGACGTTCGGGCTGCGGCCCTGGATGGAGTCCAGCAGCGTCTGATATTTCAGGTTGCTGATAAAAATGTGTTTTTCGTGTTCCGGCAGCGCCTGATAGTCGATACGGTCGCGGGAAACGTCAACTTCTTCCGGACGCCAGAAGAAGGAGAGCTGTTTTTCAATCAGCTTTTCGAAGATGTCATATTTTTGCTGATCGTAGCGGGCGACGTTCACCGGCTGACCGAAGAACATCGGCTCTTTGAGCTGGTCATTTTTCGTCTGTGAAAAGGTGGTGTATGCCATGAGTGGGGATCCTGTCCTGGAATTATACGCCGGGCGGCGCTTCGCTAGCCCGACCTACATTAGACCGTAGGCCCGGCAGGCAACGCGCCGCCGGGCAATATTATCAAATCTTACATGCGCCGCTTTCGCAGCCGTCGTCCTGGATGGACGGCGCCAGGTCATCCTGGGCATCTTCCGCGCCATCGCGCGTGTTGTGATAGTACAGCGTTTTAACGCCGAACTTATAGGCATTGAGCAAGTCTTTCAGCAGCTGCTGCATCGGCACTTTGCCAGACGGGAAGCGCGTCGGATCGTAGTTGGTGTTAGCAGAAATCGACTGGTCGATAAACTTCTGCATAATACCGACCAGCTGCAAGTAACCGTCGTTGTTCGGCATTTCCCACAGCAGCTCGTAGCCGTTCTGCAGTTTTTCGTAATCCGGCACCACCTGGCGCAGGATACCGTCTTTCGACGCTTTGATGCTGACGTGACCGCGCGGCGGCTCAATGCCGTTGGTGGCGTTGGAGATCTGCGAAGAGGTCTCGGACGGCATCAGCGCGGAGAGCGTGGAGTTACGCAGACCGTGCGTTTTGATCGACTCGCGAAGCTGCTCCCAGTCGTAATGCAGGGATTCGCTGACGATAGCGTCCAGGTCTTTTTTGTAGGTATCGATCGGCAGAATGCCTTTCGCATAGGTGGTTTCGTTAAACCACGGGCACGCGCCTTGCTCGATAGCCAGCTCGTTAGAGGCTTTCAGCAGATAGTACTGAATCGCTTCGAACGTTTTATGCGTCAGGTTGTTAGCGCTGCCGTCAGAGTAGCGTTTACCGTGCTTCGCCAGATAGTAGGCAAAGTTAATCACCCCAATACCCAGCGTACGACGGCCCATCGCGCCGCGTTTGGCCGCCGGGATCGGGTAGTCCTGGTAATCCAGCAGGGCATCCAGCGCGCGAACGGCCAGCACCGCCAGCTCTTCCAGCTCATCAAGGCTATCGATAACGCCGAGGTTGAAAGCGGACAGGGTACACAGCGCAATTTCACCGTTTTCGTCGTTTACATCTTCCAGCGGCTTGGTTGGCAGGGCGATTTCCAGGCACAGGTTGGACTGGCGCACCGGCGCGACAACCGGGTCAAACGGGCTGTGGGTGTTGCAGTGGTCCACGTTCTGGATGTAGATACGGCCGGTGGAGGCGCGCTCCTGCATCATCAGCGAGAACAGTTCTACCGCTTTAATGCGCTGCTTGCGGATGCTGTCGTCCTGCTCGTATTGGGTGTACAGGCGCTCGAACTCGTCCTGGTCGGCGAAGAACGCATCGTACAGGCCCGGGACGTCGGACGGGCTGAACAGGGTGATATCGCCGCCTTTCAGCAGACGGGTGTACATCAGCTTGTTGATCTGTACGCCGTAGTCCATGTGACGAACGCGGTTGGCGTCGGTACCGCGGTTGTTTTTCAGCACCAGCAGGCTTTCGACTTCCAGATGCCACATCGGGTAGAAGAGGGTCGCCGCACCGCCGCGGACGCCGCCCTGGGAGCAGGATTTCACCGCCGTCTGGAAGTGCTTATAGAACGGGATACAGCCGGTATGGAAAGCTTCACCGCCGCGAATCGGGCTACCCAGCGCGCGGATGCGGCCGGCGTTGATGCCGATACCGGCGCGCTGAGAGACGTATTTCACAATTGCGCTGGAGGTGGCGTTAATAGAATCCAGGCTGTCGCCGCACTCGATCAGTACGCAGGAGCTGAACTGACGGGTCGGGGTACGCACGCCGGACATAATCGGCGTCGGCAGCGAGATTTTGAACGTCGACACCGCGTCATAGAAACGCTTGATGTAGTCCAGACGCGTCTCGCGCGGGTAGTTGGAGAACAGGCAGGCGGCAACCAGAATGTACAGGAACTGGGCGCTTTCATAGATCTCACCGGTGACGCGGTTCTGCACCAGATATTTGCCTTCGAGCTGCTTAACCGCAGCGTAGGAGAAGGTCATATCGCGATCGTGCTCGATGAACGAGTCCATCTGCTTGAACTCTTCTTCCGTGTAGTCTTCCAGCAGATGAGTATCGTATTTGCCGTTTTTCACCATTTTCGACACGTGGTCGAACAGCGCTGGCGGCTCAAACTGGCCGTAGGCTTTTTTACGCAGGTGGAAAATCGCCAGACGGGCGGCGAGATACTGGTAATCCGGCGCCTCGCGGGAGATAAGGTCCGCGGCGGCTTTGATAATGGTTTCGTGAATGTCGGCGGTTTTAATGCCGTCATAGAACTGAATGTGGGAACGCAGTTCTACCTGGGAGATGGATACGTTATTCAGCCCTTCTGCCGCCCAATCCAGCACGCGGTGGATTTTATCGAGATTGATGCGCTCGGTGCTACCGTCACGCTTTGTCACCAGCAGACTCTGATTCATGTGGATTATACCTGTCCGTGAAAGAAAATATCCCCCACTTATCCACAGAACGCCGTTGTGACTAACTCTGTGGATAAATACTATATGTAGGGGGTTGTCGATAAAAGAAACGCTATATGGTGAGTATTCTAGTAAGGATTCTTTTGAGTACAAGAGTTGATTTTGACGTTAAATTGAGGTTGCGGAAGGGTAATAATCGCCAAGTCCACGCCACATAAGGCCTGGAGAAGATGTCAATAAATCAGAAAAAAAAATGAAAATTTGATCGAGTGCTGATTTCTTCATCGGAAGAAAAAATCACGCGGCTTGATGCCGCGCAATCATCATAGGAAATACAGCTGACGTTATGCTTTTTTCGCCGTTGTATGCAACATATAGTTAACATCCACCCCTGGCGCCAGCTTGAAGGTATTGGTCAACGGATTGTAATGAAGACCGGTAATATGCTGCTCTTTCAGAATTGTCTCATCTACCCAGCCGATCAGCTCCGCGGGCTTGATGAATTTCTTCACGTCGTGGGTTCCCTTCGGCACCATTTTCATGATGTATTCGGCGCCGACGACCGCCATCAGCCACGCTTTACCGTTGCGGTTAATGGTTGAGAAGAACACCTGACCGCCAGGTTTGACCAGCCGCGCGCAGGCGTGGACGACCGACTGCGGATCCGGGACGTGCTCCAGCATCTCCATGCAGGTCACGACGTCATACTGCTGGGCATGCTTCGCCGCGTGCTCTTCAACGGTTTCCTGGACGTATTCGACCTGAATACCGCTCTCCAGGGCGTGCAGCCTGGCCACCTGTAACGGTTCGAAACCCATATCCAGACCGGTCACCGCTGCACCTTCCCGGGCCATGCTTTCCGCCAGGATGCCGCCGCCGCAGCCGACATCAAGTACTTTTTTGCCAAACAGGCCGCCGGAGCGCTCCGCGATATAGCCGAGGCGTAGAGGATTGATGCGATGTAACGGCTTGAATTCGCCCTCTAAATCCCACCAGCGCGAGGCGACGGCTTCAAATTTAGCGATTTCATTATGATCAACATTGTGGGCCACCGACGGTTTTTCGGCATTCATGGGCGCTTTTACTCCTGTTCAGTTCAGACCCGCGAGTATATCAGGCCTCAGGGATGAATAAACCGTCTATCCCTGTCGCCTTTCGCCGCGCGAAAATCATTGGGTATAGGTTTACCCGTATCACCGCGGCTGTGTTATAATTTGCGACCTTTGAATCCGGGATACAGTAGAGGGATAGCGGTTAGATGAGCGACCTTGCGAGAGAAATTACACCGGTCAACATTGAGGAAGAGCTGAAGAGCTCCTATCTGGATTATGCGATGTCGGTCATTGTTGGCCGTGCGCTGCCGGATGTCCGAGATGGCCTGAAGCCGGTACACCGTCGCGTACTATACGCCATGAACGTATTGGGCAATGACTGGAACAAAGCCTATAAAAAATCTGCCCGTGTCGTTGGTGACGTAATCGGTAAATACCACCCTCATGGTGATATTGCCGTGTATGACACCATTGTACGTATGGCGCAGCCATTCTCCCTGCGCTATATGCTGGTAGATGGCCAGGGTAACTTTGGTTCGGTCGACGGCGACTCCGCCGCAGCGATGCGTTATACGGAAATCCGTATGTCGAAGATCGCCCATGAGCTGATGGCCGACCTCGAAAAAGAGACGGTGGATTTCGTCGATAACTATGACGGCACGGAAAAGATCCCTGACGTTATGCCGACTAAAATCCCGAACCTGTTAGTCAACGGTTCGTCAGGTATTGCGGTAGGTATGGCGACGAATATTCCGCCGCACAACCTCACCGAAGTGATCAACGGCTGTCTGGCCTACGTTGAAAATGAAGACATCAGCATTGAAGGGCTGATGGAACACATCCCAGGTCCGGACTTCCCGACCGCCGCGATCATCAACGGTCGCCGCGGTATTGAAGAGGCCTATCGTACCGGTCGCGGTAAAGTGTACATTCGCGCGCGCGCGGAAGTGGAAGCTGACGCGAAAACCGGCCGCGAAACCATCATCGTGCATGAAATTCCGTATCAGGTGAACAAAGCGCGCCTGATTGAGAAAATCGCCGAGCTGGTCAAAGACAAACGCGTCGAAGGCATCAGCGCGCTGCGCGACGAGTCCGATAAAGACGGTATGCGCATCGTGATTGAAGTGAAGCGCGATGCGGTGGGTGAGGTGGTGCTGAACAACCTCTATTCGCAGACCCAGCTCCAGGTCTCCTTCGGTATCAACATGGTTGCCCTGCACCATGGTCAGCCGAAGATTATGAACCTGAAAGAAATTATTGCTGCGTTCGTGCGCCATCGCCGCGAAGTGGTGACCCGTCGTACGATTTTTGAACTGCGTAAAGCCCGCGATCGCGCGCACATCCTCGAAGCGCTGGCGATTGCCCTGGCCAACATCGATCCGATTATCGAACTGATTCGCCGCGCGCCGACCCCGGCGGAAGCGAAGGCCGCCTTAATCGCCCGTTCATGGGATCTGGGCAACGTTTCCGCGATGCTGGAACGCGCAGGCGATGACGCCGCCCGTCCGGAATGGCTGGAGCCCGAGTTCGGCGTACGCGACGGCCAGTACTACCTGACTGAACAGCAGGCGCAGGCGATTCTGGATCTGCGTTTGCAGAAGCTGACCGGCCTTGAGCATGAAAAACTGCTCGATGAATACAAAGAGCTGCTGGAACAGATCGCGGAGCTGCTGCACATTCTGGGCAGCGCCGATCGCCTGATGGAAGTTATCCGCGAAGAGCTGGAGCTGGTCCGTGAACAGTTCGGCGACGCGCGTCGTACCGAGATCACCGCGAACAGCGCGGATATCAACATTGAAGACCTGATCAACCAGGAAGATGTTGTCGTGACCCTTTCGCATCAGGGCTACGTGAAGTATCAGCCGTTGACCGACTACGAAGCCCAGCGTCGTGGCGGTAAAGGTAAATCTGCGGCGCGTATCAAAGAAGAAGACTTTATCGACCGCCTGCTGGTGGCCAACACCCACGATACGATCCTCTGCTTCTCCAGCCGCGGTCGTCTCTACTGGATGAAGGTTTATCAGCTGCCGGAAGCCAGCCGCGGCGCGCGCGGTCGTCCGATCGTCAACCTGCTGCCGCTGGAAGCCAATGAGCGTATTACCGCGATCCTGCCGGTCCGCGAATACGAAGAGGGCGTGAACGTCTTTATGGCGACCGCCAGCGGTACGGTGAAGAAAACGGCGCTGACTGAATTCAGCCGTCCGCGTTCCGCCGGTATTATCGCGGTTAACCTCAACGAAGGCGACGAGCTGATTGGCGTCGATCTGACCTCCGGTCAGGACGAAGTCATGCTGTTCTCCGCCGCCGGTAAAGTGGTGCGCTTTAAAGAGGACGCCGTCCGCGCGATGGGCCGTACCGCCACAGGCGTGCGCGGCATCAAGCTGGCCGGCGAGGACAAAGTGGTTTCTCTGATCGTTCCGCGCGGTGAAGGTGCCATCCTGACCGTCACGCAGAATGGCTACGGTAAACGTACCGCAGCTGAAGAGTATCCCACTAAGTCGCGTGCGACCCAGGGCGTTATCTCAATCAAAGTGACCGAACGCAACGGTTCCGTTGTGGGCGCGGTGCAGGTTGATGACTGCGACCAGATTATGATGATCACCGACGCGGGCACGCTGGTACGAACCCGCGTATCTGAAGTGAGCATTGTCGGTCGTAACACTCAGGGCGTGATCCTGATTCGTACTGCGGAAGATGAAAACGTGGTCGGCCTGCAGCGCGTGGCTGAGCCGGTTGATGACGAAGAGCTGGATGCCATCGACGGCAGCGCGGCGGAAGGCGACGAAGATATCGCGCCGGAAGCGGATACTGACGATGACATCGCCGAAGACGAAGAGTAATTCTCTGCGGTAATTGTCTGAAAGGGTCGGGGCTCTCCCCGGCCCTTTTTGTTTTCCCGTTGCGGGACCGTTGTTTTATCGTTACCTTAACGCCATTCTGTTGAGCCCCTGACGGCCGAGCATCGCCACATTGAAATATCTAGCTTCTTTCCATAACACGTTAAAGGTTTCACGCTATCTGTTCAGAGCGCTGGCGATACTGCTGTGGGTGCTGGTCGCTTTTGTTTCGGTGTTTTACATCGTCAATGCGTTGCACGACCGCGAATCGGAAATTCGCCAGGAATTTAACCTCAATGCCGATCAGGCGCAGCGCTACATACAGCGTACGGCCGATGTGATCAAAGAGCTGAAATACGTTGCCGGCAACCGGCCGATGGACGGCAGCGAAGGCGGCGATACGCCGGTGCAGCGCGGCGATATTACGATCCCTAATTTTGAACCGCTCTACCCGGATTCCGACTGCGCGCTGATGAGTACGACCTGGCGTAACTCGCTGCAGTCACTGGCGTGGTTTATGCGCTACTGGCGCGACAATTTCTCAACGGCCTACGACCTCAATCGTATTTTTATGATTGGCAGCGACAATCTGTGTATGGCCAACTTCGGCCTGCGCGATATTCCGCTGGAGCGAGACCAGGCGTTAAAAGTGCTGCATCAGCGTATTGAGCAGTATCGCGACGCGCCGCAAAACGAGCGCGGTAACAATCTGTTCTGGATAAGCCAGGGCGTGCGTCCGGGCGTTGGCTATTTCTATGCGCTGACCCCAATCTATGTGGCGAACCGCCTGCAGGCCATGCTCGGCGTAGAGCAAACCATCCGCATGGAAAGCTTCTTTACCCCAGGCAGTCTGCCGATGAACGTGACGATTCTCGACGATAACGGACAGACGCTGATCTCGCTTGCCGGGTCGGACAGCAATATTAAACCGGATGCGAAGTGGATGCAGGAGCGTCTGTGGTTCGGCTATACCGCCGGTTTTCGCGAGCTGGCGATGAAAAAAAGCCTGCCGCCGTCATCGTTGAGCATTGTCTATTCGGTGCCGGTGGATCAGGTGCTGGAACGCATCCGGATGCTGATACTGAACGCCGTGGTGCTCAATCTGCTTACCGGCGGGCTCCTTTTTGCGCTTGCCCGCATGTATGAACGGCGGATTTTTATTCCGGCTGAAAACGACGCCCAGCGCCTCGAAGAGCACGAGCAGTTCAACCGAAAAATCGTTGCCTCCGCGCCGGTGGGGATCTGTATTTTACGTACGATCGACGGCACCAATATCCTGAGTAACGAGCTGGCGCATAACTATCTCAATATGCTAACCCATGAGGATCGGCAGCGGCTGACGCAAATTATCTGCGGCCAGCAGGTGAACTTTGTCGATGTGCTGACCAGCAACAATACCAATCTGCAAATCAGCTTTGTCCACTCGCGCTACCGTAACGAGAACGTGGCGATTTGCGTGCTGGTGGATGTCTCGGCGCGCGTCAAAATGGAGGAGTCGCTGCAGGAGATGGCCCAGGCCGCCGAGCAGGCCAGCCAGTCGAAATCGATGTTCCTTGCCACCGTCAGCCACGAACTGCGAACGCCGCTGTACGGGATTATCGGTAACCTCGATTTATTGCAGACCAAAGAGCTACCGAAGGGCGTCGATCGTCTGGTGACGGCGATGAACAACTCTTCCAGCCTGCTGCTGAAAATTATTAGCGACATCCTCGATTTCTCGAAAATTGAGTCCGAACAGCTCAAAATTGAGCCGCGGGAGTTTTCGCCGCGCGAGGTCATGAACCATATTTCCGCCAACTATCTGCCGCTGGTGGTGCGGAAACATCTCGGGCTGTACTGCTTTATTGAACCTGACGTACCGCAGCTGATGTCCGGCGATCCGATGCGCCTGCAGCAGGTTATTTCAAACCTGCTGAGTAACGCGATTAAGTTTACCGATACCGGCTGCATTATCCTGCACGTAGAGCGGGCGGAGGATTATCTGCGCATCAGCGTGCGCGATACCGGGGAAGGGATCCCGGCGAAAGAGGTCGTACGCCTGTTTGACCCGTTCTTCCAGGTGGGGACCGGCGTGCAGCGTAATTTCCAGGGGACCGGACTCGGTCTGGCGATTTGTGAAAAGCTTATCAGCATGATGGATGGCGATATTGCCGTTGAAACCGAGCCAGGTATGGGCAGCCGCTTCACTATTCGTACCCCGCTTTATGGCGTACAAAATATGCCGTCGCCGAATATTGATGGCCTGGCGGAAAAATGCTGCTGGCTGGCGATTGATAACAGCTCGCTGGCGCTGTTCGTCGAGCAGTTGCTCAAATACCACGGTATTCCGGTCCGTCATTTTGACGGGCAAGCGCCGGACGCGGAGGATATTCTGTTGACCGATAGCGAGACGCATGACGCCTGGGACGGCGGCGCGATGGTGATCTTCTCTCGTCGGCATATCGGTATTCCACAGGAGCGGGCGCCCGGCGAGTGGCTGCATAGCGTGGCCACGCCGCACGAGCTGCTGCCGCTGCTGGCCCGCATCTTCCATATTGCCATGGCCAGTACGGAAAACGGCCCTGCGCTATCCGCGGCGGATGCGCAAACCGCCAGCAATGATGACATGATGATCCTGGTGGTGGACGATCATCCGATTAACCGACGTCTGCTGGCCGATCAGCTGGGATCGCTGGGCTATCAGTGCGTGACGGCAAATGACGGGGTCGATGCGCTGAATGTCCTGAGCAAGCAGCATATTGATATCGTGCTCAGCGACGTCAACATGCCGAATATGGATGGTTATCGCCTGACCCAGCGCATTCGCCAGCTAGGGCTTACGCTGCCGGTTATTGGGGTGACCGCCAACGCGCTGGCGGAGGAGAAGCAGCGCTGCCTGGAGTCCGGTATGGACAGCTGCCTTTCAAAACCGGTCACTCTGGATATTATCAAGCAGACGCTGACGGTCTACGCCGCGCGGGTACGTAAGGGCAGGGAATAAAAGACGTTTCCCGGATAGCGCCGCGCTATCCGGGAAGAGAGACGTTAGTCTTTGTCCGTTGAGCTCAGGGAAACGGAAGAGAGGTAGTTGAGCAGGGCGATATCGTTTTCCACGCCGAGCTTCATCATCGCCGATTTTTTCTGGCTACTGATGGTTTTGATACTGCGGTTGAGCTTTTTGGCTATCTCGGTGACCAGGAAGCCTTCGGCGAACAGACGCAGCACTTCACTCTCTTTGGGCGACAAACGTTTGTCACCGTAACCGCCGGCGCTGATTTTTTCCAGCAGGCGCGAAACGCTTTCCGGGGTGAATTTTTTGCCTTTTTGCAGCGCGGCGAGCGCCTTAGGCAGATCGGTCGGCGCACCCTGTTTCAGGACGATCCCTTCGATGTCCAGATCCAGAACCGCGCTCAGGATCGCCGGGTTGTTGTTCATTGTCAGTACAATGATTGACAGGTCCGGGAAATGACGCTTGATGTATTTAATAAGCGTAATGCCATCGCCGTATTTATCACCGGGCATCGATAAATCGGTAATCAGGACGTGTGCGTCCAGTTTAGGCAGATTGTTGATTAATGCGGTGGAGTCTTCAAACTCGCCAACAACGTTCACCCACTCAATTTGTTCAAGTGACTTACGAATACCGAACAGTACGATCGGATGGTCATCGGCAATAATTACGTTCATATTGTTCATGTATTAGGCTACCTTGCTACAGCAAGCTCTTGACGTAAACGTCAATGTCGCTGATATATTTTTCTATGCCTTGCGCATCTTTTTCACGAATCAGATGCTCAAGCGTTTCACATAACTGCTTGCCGGGTACCAGATTTAGCATAGCAAATGCCCCTTTGAGGCGGTGGGCGGTTTGCGCCAGCGCGGCGAAATCGCCCGTCGCCAGTTCATTATACAGCCTCTTAACATCATCTGGTACCGTGTCAGCAAACAGCGTGTAATAGCCGCTGGCATGCAGTTCGGCGTTACTTTCGTTCCCGGGAGAGGATGGCTGCTCCTCTTCCTCAGCAAGCTGCTGCTCAATCAATTGCAGGATAGCTTCCTGCAGCGCAGCGCTGATATTAAAGTTTACGCGGAGCTGACCAGGACCAATCTTATGAACCCGGGCTTCATCATCGCTTAAAAGCAAGCCCGAAGCAGTAAGATTAGACGGATTATCCGTTAAAAAGAGATCATATTGTTGACTTGTGATTCTGTCATCCGGGGTGATGCAGGTGGCTCCCCAGCTCTCCAGCTGACGGGTCACGATACGGCGGACTTCATTGGCGGTCACATCAAGCATAATCACCACTTCATCCAGCAGATGTTCACCCGAATCACTCTCCTCCGCGCTGGCGGCCATTTTTAGATGCAGGGAGTAGCGGGTACCCAGCGATTCGCGCGCTTTGATATTGAGCTGTCCGCCGAGCTTGCGCGTCAGGCGATCGCAGAGCCAGAAGGTGAGGGCGTTGGCTTTGCCGTAAAGGTCTGCCTGCGTATCGTTGAGGAACGGGAAGTGCATATTGTCGATTTCGTTCGCCGAAACGCCGTTGCCGGTATCCAGAATACGGAAGGTCAGACGATCGTCCGCGGATTCATCTTTACTGACTTCCAGGGTTATTTTGCCAATAGACGTGGTGGTCACCGAGTACTGAATCAGCAGTAAAAGGGTGCGGCGCAGGGCGTCGCGATCGCCGTAGCGCTGCTCATTGGCCGGTAGCGAGTTGTTAATCAGCAGCTGCAGACCTTTACGTTTGATGATGGGCAGGACTTCAGGTACCACTTCATCGATCAATTCCTGAATTGAGAACAGGTCCTGAACGCTCTTCCAGCTATCGCTCTCCAGCAGATTTGCCAGCTCTATTTCATCGACCAGCTGTACCAGTTCATCGGCATGCTGGGCCAGCCTGCGGCTTTCGGCCATGCCGAGCGCCGCGGCTTCTTCCGCCAGCGTTTGCGCCGGCTGTTTCAGCGCCGTGCCGATATGCTGCATAAACGCCGTACGGCCCTGCTGGTTTTTCTCATACAGGCGCTGGGCCTGCTTGAGTTTCTTATTCACCAGCACCTCGCGGTCCTGATCGCGAATAATAAAGATTTGCGTGCGCGGCGACACCTGGCTGCGGAACTGACGGATTTCATACAGTTCATTGTTCACCGTCGCCTGAATCACGCCCTGGTGCTGATCGGCCATGTTGATGATGTTTTGCAGATTCAGATGCGGCAGCAGATGATCGGCAATCGGATTGCTGATCACCGTCCGGTTAGCGTCCTGATCGTGCACCAGCAGCCCCAGCGGCAGCAGAGAAACAATCTCTTCGTGAATGGCGCGCTGGGCGCGTAATTCACTATTGGCGGCCGAGGAAACGGCCGTTCCCACGATGCTTTTACGGCCGCTGTAGTGACGGAAGGTGGTAAATCCGAACAGCGCCAGCGCCAGCAGACCAATGGTCAGCAGCAGCGGCAGTAAAATACTCTGCAAGGACTCCAGAATCAGCTCGCTAAAGGGCACCATCCAGACCAGGCGCATACCGGTGGTATTAATTGTGGTGATAATTTCAATCTGCGGGCCGTTAAAGTTAATGCTGACGATGTCGGCGGTTTCTTTATCCGGATTGGCGCTGACGTTCTGCGACGGATCGGGCTCCAGGCGGAAACTCTCCAGCGACATACTGGGAGGGATGAGATCGTTAATGGGCAGATCGAAGGCCACAACGGTCGCCAGGTGGCCGGGCTGGTTAAAGGTGGTGCGTAAGGTGAAGTAGTAGCCGTTTTGCCAGGCGAGGTGGCGCAGCGACGAAAACGTCTCGCGTTCATCTAACGTGTTGGCCTGTAGCAGCATTTCTGCCCGTCGCGATTCAACGACGCTGCTGATGGTCGACTCTTTGAAGCTGGAGGAGAGATCTTTTAACGGCAGCGTTGAAACCAGAATCAGGCTGTTATCCAGGCCGTTAAGGTAATACATCGACCAGGGAATGGTCTCGGCGCCCCACAGGATATCGAGATAGTTGGAGATTTTTTGCGTCATTTCCAGCGTTGAGCTGTCATGAGAGCCAAAAATCAGCGCTTCAGTTTTGCGCCGGGGTTTCTCAAGGTAGTAAACGTCCTGCTTTAAACGCGTCTCTTGTAACCCTGTTTCTGCGGCTGAACTGGACGAGGTCGCGGCAATGTTGTCATAGATTTGCCAGGTGGCGTAGCGCCAGGTATCAATGCGTTTATGTAAGTCGTAGCTGACATCGACAACCTGGTAGCTTTTATCTTTTAGCCAGGTGTTAACGGCGCTTTGGATCATGACCCCCATCGTCGCCAGCAGGACGATGACCATGAGAATAAAGAAGCGGGTAATGTTACCGGGTATCAGGGAAAATTTTTTCGGGGTCATCGTGTGAGAGTACGACTCATCAGTATGTGTAAACGGACTGTTGCACCAAGTTAACCGGGGGCAGCGCAGATGCTATGAACAGTATAAAGGTTAACGCCCAAAATCCATACATCTGAATACTATACAACGACTTTTTTGCCTTGAGATTTATCCCAAACCCGCGCGGCGAGCAAAGATGTACGGCCCGAGTGATTTTGTACAATTATTTACGGATTGACTAACGAAAATAGCACTAAATAACAAGAAATTATATAAATAGCCTTGAGTTTATTCGCAAGTTGTTTGATTAATAACCGTTATTTTTTCCGCCGGTAGCATGGAATAATTAAAGATGTGTAAAGAAGGGTAAAAAAAACCGGATGCGAGGCATCCGGTTGAAATAGGGGTAAACAGACATTCAGAACTGAATGACGGTAATAAATAAAGTTAATGATGATAGCGAGGGTAATTTTAGTCGCAGACGAGAATTTTGTTTTACCATTCAGTGCTATAGATATGTAACCGTGTAACTCATTGACAGGGATTAAAAATTTTTATTTTTTGATTATTAGTGCTTATTTCGCTACCCATTTAGGGCCGAAAAAAAGTTCCCTCACATTTACAAATTGAAACATCTTGTGGGTATTTTGAAACATCTTAGAAGTTTTAGTATCATATTCTTGTTGGATTATTCCGCGTTTTGCAGCACAATGAAATAGCCGACTGATTAGAAGGGTAATCAGTAAGCAGTGGCAATAATAAAAGGCATATAACAAACAGAGGGTTAATAACATGAAAGTTAAAGTACTGTCCCTCCTGGTACCGGCACTGCTGGTAGCAGGCGCAGCGAATGCGGCTGAAGTCTATAACAAAGATGGCAACAAATTAGACCTGTACGGTAAAATCGACGGTCTGCACTATTTCTCTGACGACAAATCTTCCGATGGCGACCAGACCTACATGCGTCTGGGCATCAAAGGCGAAACTCAGATCAACGACCAGCTGACCGGTTACGGCCAGTGGGAATACAACGTTCAGGCGAACAACGTAGAAGGTTCTGACAAGCAGTCCTGGACTCGTCTGGCATTTGCGGGTCTGAAATTCGGCGACGCGGGTTCTTTCGACTACGGTCGTAACTACGGTGTTGTTTACGACGTAACTTCCTGGACTGACGTTCTGCCGGAATTCGGCGGCGACACCTACGGTTCTGACAACTTCCTGCAGTCTCGCGCTAACGGCGTGGCAACCTACCGTAACTCTGACTTCTTCGGTCTGGTTGACGGCCTGAATCTTGCTCTGCAGTATCAGGGCAAAAACGGCAGCACCAGCGGTGAAGGTTCCACCAACAATGGTCGTGACTGGAATAAACAGAACGGCGACGGTTACGGCACTGCTGTGACTTATGATATCTGGGAAGGTATCAGCGCTGGTTTCGCGTACTCTCACTCTAAACGTACCAGCCAGCAGAACACTGTTCCTGCTCTGGGCCGCGGCGACAACGCTGAAACCTACACCGGTGGTCTGAAATATGACGCCAACAACATCTACCTGGCGACTCAGTACACCCAGACCTACAACGCAACTCGCGCTGGCAACCAGGGTTTTGCTAACAAAGCGCAGAACTTTGAAGTGGTTGCCCAGTACCAGTTCGACTTCGGTCTGCGTCCGTCCGTGGCCTATCTGCAGTCCAAAGGTAAGGATCTGGAAGGCTACGGCGACCAGGATCTGCTGAAATATGTTGATGTAGGCGCGACCTACTACTTCAACAAAAACATGTCCACCTACGTTGACTACAAAATCAACCTGCTGGACGACAACAGCTTCACTCGTAACGCCGGTGTTTCTACCGACGACATCGTTGCTCTGGGCCTGGTTTACCAGTTCTAAGCACGCTGAAGTTTGAAAAAAGGCGCCGATGGCGCCTTTTTTTATGCCCGGTTTAACCTTGCTGGTGTACTCTTTGCGCCTTAGCCAGAGGAAGCCAATTTTATGGATATCACTTTTTTCCGCACCGTCCTGTTCGGCGCCTGCGTATTACTTTCAGGCTGTGATTCAGCCACCACTCCCCAGACGCCAAAATCCGCCGCCACCGTGCTGGAGGGTAAAACCATGGGCACATTTTGGCGGGTTAGCGTCATCAATATTGATGAGGCAAAGGCCGAGGCGCTGCGCCAGAAAGTTCAGGCTCAGCTGGATGCCGACGATCGTCTGCTTTCCACCTGGAAGAACGATTCAGCGCTGATGCGCTTTAACCATTCGCCGGGCACTTCGCCGTGGCCGGTCAGCGAGGCGATGGCGGATATCGTGACGATGTCGCTGCGCATTGGCGCAAAAACCCATGGCGCCATGGATATCACCGTCGGGCCGCTGGTCAATTTATGGGGCTTTGGCCCGGATAAACAGCCGGTCAAAACGCCGGATGCGCAGCAGATTGTCGCGGCAAAAGCGCGCAGCGGATTACAGCATCTGACGGTGATCAACCAGGCCGGCAAGCAGTTTCTGCAAAAAGATATTCCGGATCTGTTTGTCGATCTCTCTACCGTAGGTGAAGGCTACGCCGCCGATCATCTGGCGCGCCTGATGGAGCAGGAGGGGATCTCGCGCTACCTGGTCTCGGTGGGCGGCGCGCTGGCGAGCCGGGGAATGAATGCGGAAGGGCAGCCGTGGCGGGTGGCGATCCAGAAGCCAACCGATCGCGAAAACGCGGTACAGGCGATCGTTGATATCAACGGCCACGGCATCAGCACCTCCGGCAGCTATCGCAACTACTATGAGCTGGACGGTAAACGCATCTCGCACGTTATCGATCCGCAAACCGGGCGGCCTATCGATCATAAACTGGTTTCGGTGACCGTTATCGCCCCGACGGCGCTGGAAGCCGACGGCTGGGACACCGGGCTGATGGTGCTGGGTCCGGAAAAAGCGCGTGACGTGGTACGCGAACAGGGGCTGGCGGTCTATATGATTATCAAAGAGGGGGAAGGGTTTAAAACCTGGATGTCGCCGCAGTTCCGCACTTTCCTCGTTGGCGAGAAAAATTAAAGCGCAAGATTTCGAGTTTTTGATGACGGACTTCGGCCCACACTGAAGATACACTTACAGCAGGAGTCCGTGATGAAAACGATAATGATTGATACCGATGAGCGCCGCTGGCAGGCGGTATGCGAACGCGATGCCAGCGCCGATGGTCAGTTTGTCTTTGCCGTGCTGACCACCGGCGTCTGCTGCCGCCCCTCCTGCCGCTCGCGCCGCGCGCTGCGGGAAAATGTTCGCTTTTATCCTGATGTGGCAAGCGCGCAGGCGGCAGGCTTTCGTCCGTGCAAACGTTGCCAGCCGGAAAAAACCGATCCGCAGCAGCAGAAGGTAGAGAAAGTGGCTGCCGCGTGCCGTCTGCTGGAGCAGGAGACGCCGATAACCCTGGAAGCGCTGGCACGCCAGCTTGCGGTCAGCCCCTTTCATTTTCACCGCCTCTTTAAATCCATCACCGGAATGACCCCTAAAGCCTGGCAACAGGCGTGGCGCGCTCGCCGTTTACGCGAAGCGCTGGGACAGGGGGCGAAAATTACCGATGCAGCGCTCTCTGCCGGTTTTCCGGATAGTAGCAGCTACTACCAGCAGGCTGACGCCGCGCTGGGAATGACCGGCCGCCAGTTTCGCCGCGGCGGGGGGGATATCGATATTACCTGGGTATGCGGCGACGGTCCGCTGGGGCGCTGTCTGGTGGCTGAGAGTGAGCGGGGCGTGTGCGCCGTGCTGCCCGGAGAGGACGACGCCTTGCTCTATGCGGAATTAGCCAGCCTGTTCCCCAATGCGCGGCTGCATCCGGGCGACGAGATTTTTCGTCAGCGGGTGGCGCAGGTATTTTCCCATCTTGATGACCACCGGCAGCCGTTTTCCCTGCCGTTGGATCTGCGCGGCACGGCGTTTCAGCTTCAGGTCTGGCAGGCGCTGCGTCAGATCCCGGCGGGGGAGACCCGCAGCTATCGCCAGGTGGCGCAAATTATTGGTCGCCCCCGCGCGGTGAGGGCGGTGGCAAGCGCCTGCGCTGCGAATAAACTGGCGCTGGTTATTCCCTGTCATCGGGTCGTTCGCGAGGATGGGGCGCTATCCGGCTATCGTTGGGGGACGGCGCGCAAGGCGCTGCTGCTGGCGCGAGAAGCGTCATCCGAGGAGAAATAATGCTCGATCTTTTTGCCGATACGCCGCCCTGGCAGGAGCCGCTGGCTCCGGGGGCGATAATTTTGCGCCGCTACGCCCGAGAGCGCGCGCCGGCGCTTTTGCAGGCAATCAGCGAGATTGCCTGCAGTTCGCCTTTTCGCCAGATGGTCACCCCCGGCGGCTATACGATGTCGGTGGCGATGACCAACTGCGGCGAGCTGGGCTGGACCACCAACCAGCACGGCTATCTTTATGCTGCCGACGATCCGCTGACGGGCAAGCGCTGGCCGCAGATGCCGCCGCTTTTCCGCGAACTGGCCGCAGAAGCGGCGGCGGCGAGCGGCTATGCGCGCTTTACCCCGGATTCGTGTCTTATCAACCGCTATCAGCCGGGAACGAAGCTGTCGCTGCATCAGGATAAAGACGAGCAAAACCTGCGAGCGCCGATTGTTTCCGTCTCTCTGGGGCTTCCGGCGATATTTCAGTTTGGCGGCCTGCGGCGTAACGATCCGCTGCAGCGGGTGCTGCTGGAGCACGGCGACGTGGTGGTCTGGGGCGGCGAATCGCGGCTGTTTTACCACGGTATTCAACCGCTGAAAGAGGGCATCCATCCGGCTACCGGCGGCTGTCGTTACAATCTCACTTTCCGCCTGGCGGGTAATAAAGAATAAAAATAAGAATTATTCTTGCTGTCATCGTCGAGCAGTTTAAACTGCTGGCTGTTTTTGCTTGCCCGGATTACGCGTTATGGAACTTCTTCTTCTTGTCTGGCGCCAGTATCGCTGGCCGTTTATCTCCGTCATTGCCCTGAGCCTGCTGAGCGCGGCGCTGGGTATTGGGCTTATCGCCTTCATTAACCTGCGCCTGATAACCCTTGTCGATACCTCCCTGACGGTCCTGCCGGAGTTTCTCGGGCTGCTATTACTGTTGATGGCGGTCACCCTCGGCTCGCAGCTGGCGCTGACCACGCTCGGCCACCATTTCGTTTACCGCCTGCGCGGCGAATTTATTAAGCGCATTCTGGATACGCAAATCGAGAAGATCGAGAAAATCGGCAGCGCGTCGCTGCTGGCCGGGCTAACCAGCGATATCCGCAATATCACCATTGCCTTCGTACGCCTGCCGGAGCTGGTGCAGGGGATTATTCTGACCTTTGGCTCCGCCGCTTATCTGGCCTGGCTGTCAGGAAAAATGATGCTGGTTACCGCCCTGTGGCTGGCGTTGACCATCTGGGGCGGATTTATGCTGGTATCGCGGGTTTATAAGCATATGGCGTCGCTGCGCGAAAGCGAAGATAAGCTGTATCACGACTACCAGACGGTGCTCGAAGGTCGCAAAGAGCTCACTCTCAACCGCGAGCGCGCCGAATATGTGTTTAATCAGCTCTATCTGCCGGATGCGCGAGAATACCGGCACCATATTGTTCGCGCCGATACCTTTCATCTGAGCGCGGTCAACTGGTCGAATATTATGATGCTGGGCGCGATTGGCCTGGTCTTCTGGATGGCCAACAGCCTGGGCTGGGCCGATACGGCGGTGGCGGCGACCTACTCGTTGACCCTATTATTCCTGCGCACGCCGCTGCTCTCGGCGGTAGGCGCGCTGCCCACTCTGCTCAGCGCGCAGGTGGCATTCAACAAGCTGAATAAGTTTTCGCTCGCACCGTACCGCGCTGAGTTCCCGCAGCCGCAGGCGCATCCCCACTGGCAGACGCTCGAGCTGCGCGACATCACCTTCCATTATCCTGACAACAGCTTTGCGGTCGGGCCGATCAACATGACCCTCAAGCGCGGCGAACTGGTCTTTCTGATCGGCGGTAACGGTAGCGGGAAATCGACGCTGGCTATGCTGTTGACCGGTTTGTATCAGCCCCTTTCCGGGCAGATCCTGGTCGACGGGCAGGCGATGGCGGCGGATAAGCCGGAAGATTATCGCAAGCTGTTCTCGGCGGTGTTTACCGACGTCTGGCTGTTTGACAGACTGCTGGGGCCGGAAGGGAAGGCGGCTGACCCGGCGCTGGTGGAGAAGTGGCTGGGTTATCTGCAGATGAACCATAAGCTACGGCTCGACGATGGCAAAATCCTCGACCTGAAGCTGTCAAAAGGGCAGAAAAAGCGCGTGGCGCTGCTGCTGGCGTTAGCGGAAGATAGAGATATCATCATGCTGGATGAATGGGCGGCGGATCAGGACCCCCATTTCCGCCGTGAGTTCTATCAGGTGCTGCTGCCGCTGATGAAGGAGATGGGTAAAACTCTCTTTGCTATAAGCCATGACGATCACTACTTTCAGCACGCCGACAGGCTGCTGGAAATGCGCGGCGGCCAGCTGTCTGAGCTGACCGGAAATGAGCGCGAGCTGGCGACCCGCGACGCGGTTGCCCGTACCGCCTGATCGCTTTACGCCGTCCCGGAGGCGTCAGCCGACCTCCGGGCTTCCCGCAGGCTGCTGTTTTTTCCGTCGACTGAATTCATAGCGGTTATTATTTCCGCCTCCTCGCGCTATGCTTAAGGCTTCCGGCCTGCTGGTCTGACAGATATTTTTACAAGGATTGCCTGACCGATGTCCGTTTTGCATAAAAAAAGCGCCAGATTGCGTGACGAAGAGCGCGCCCGCCTCATTTGGCTCCTGAGCACCGATAAAGCCGTCACATCCTCGCTGCTGGGTAAATTAACCCTCGCTGAACGTTACGATGACAGCACGCTTGCCGATGATCTGGCGGAAGTGGAGATGCTGGTTTCCCACCTGCCGCCTCCGGACCTTGCCGATGCGCTCGAAGCGCTGCCTTACGATGCGCGCAACGCGCTCTGGCGGCTGGTCGCTGACGATAAGCGCGGTGAAGTGCTGCTGGAGGCATCGGAAAGCGTCTGGGGCGACCTCATCGAGGAGATGAGCGATCACGACCTGCTGTTCGCGCTGCAAAATCTCGATATTGATGAACAGGTCTACCTGCTGCAGCACCTGCCGCGCGATCTGACCGGACGTTTGCTGGCCACGCTGCCCGCGGATAAACGCGCGCGTATTCGCCAGATGATGCGCTACGCCGACAATACCGTCGGCGCGATCATGGAGTTCGAGGTCATTACCGTTCGTCCGGAAGCCACTCTCGCGGCGGTACAGCGCTATCTGCGGCGACTAGGGAAAATGCCGGAGAACACCGACAAACTGTTTGTGACCACCCGCAATAAGCTGCTGCTCGGCGAACTCGAGCTGCAAACCATTCTGCTCAACGATGCGCAGAAGCGGGTGGGGGAAGTGATGGAAGGCGATCCGGTGACCTTCCAGCCGCACGAGGACGCGGAAAAAGTCGCGCGTACCTTTGAACGTGATGACTTACTCAGCGCGGCGGTGATTGATGCCGACGGCAAGCTGATGGGGCGTTTAACCATCGATGAGATCGTTGACGTGGTCTATGAGGAGACGGATAACGATCTACGCCGGATGGGCGGCCTGAGCAACGATGACGATGTGTTTGCCCCGGTGAGCAAAGCGGTGAAGACCCGCTGGGCCTGGCTGGCGGTCAATCTGTGCACCGCCTTTATCGCCTCCCGCGTTATCGATGGTTTCGAGCACACCATTTCGCAACTGGTGGCGCTGGCCTCGCTGATGCCGATTGTCGCCGGAATCGGCGGTAACACCGGCAACCAGACGATCACCATGATCGTGCGGGCGATGGCGTTACAGCATATTCAGCCGGGAAGCTTTTCGTTCCTGATCCTGCGTGAGATGGGCGTCGCGCTGATCAATGGGATCGTCTGGGGCGGGATTATGGGGGCGATCACCTGGTGGCTGTACGACGATCCGCAGCTGGGCGGCGTAATGACGCTGGCGATGATGCTCAACCTGCTGATGGCGGCGATGATGGGGGTGATTATCCCGATGGTGATGGTCAAGCTGGGACGCGACCCGGCGGTCGGCTCCAGCGTGATGATTACCGCTATTACCGACACCGGGGGATTCTTTATTTTTCTTGGGCTGGCGACGCTTTTTCTGATGTAGCCTGCGCTTGAGTGCGCAGACGGCGAGGGAGCAGGGCCATTGAGAGCAGGCCTGCCAGAACGCCGATTGCCAGATTGCTGGTGCCGACGGTCGCGCCGACGGTCACCAGCATCACCAGCGTTTCCGGCCACGGATTGCGCGCCAGCTCCGCCGGACGAATGCTGTGCCAGCTAAAGGTTTTTACCGCCACTATCACCATCACGCCGGCGAGCACGGCCATCGGGATTCTCGCCATCACTTCGCTTAACGCGGTTACCAGCAATAGCAGTACCAGGCCTGCGGCAACGGTCGAGACGCGGCTGCGCGCTTTGCCCATTTCAACGTTAACGATGGTCTGACCGATCATCGCACACCCGGCGATGCCGCCGTAAAACCCGGCGAGAATGTTGGCGACGCCCAGACCGGCGCTCTCGCGCGCCTTACTGGAAGGGGTATGGGTCAAATCATCGACCAGCTTCGCCGTCAGAAGCGACTCCATCAGGCCGACAAAAGCGATGCTCAGCGCGCAGGGCCAGATGATGCGCAGCGTGGTTAAGTCGAGGGGCACCATCAGGCTGGTTAACCCCTGCAGTCCGCCGCTCATGGAGCCTTCGTCGCCGACGGTCGGCAGCAGCTGGCCGCTGAAAACGGTAAACAGCGTCAGCAGAACGATAGCAATCAGCGGAGAAGGGATCGCTTTAATAAAGCGCGGCGCCCACAGGACAATCAGCAGCGTCAACACGAACAGGCCGATAATCAGCGGCTGCTTGCTCCAGAAATGGGGTACCTGAGCAAAAAAGATGAGAATACCCAGCGCGTTAACAAAACCGGTCATCACCGGCTGTGGGATAAAGCGCATCAGGCGCGCCATGCCGCATAGGCCAAACAAAATTTGAATAACGCCTGCCAGCACGACCGCCGGCAGAATGTAGCCGACGCCGTATTGGTGCACCATGGGCCCGATAACCAGCGCCACCGAGCCGGCAGCCGCGGTGACCATCGCCGGCCGGCCGCCGAGGACCGACATCGCCAGGCACAATACCACGGAGGCAATCAGGCTAACTTTCGGGTCAACTCCAGCGATGACGGAGAAGGAGATGACTTCGGGGATCAGGGCCAGCGCGGTGAGCACGCCTGCCAGCGTTTCACGCGTCAGCAGCGCGGGCGAGCGCAGTATCTGGCCTAATGCGCCAGCGTGACCAGAGGTAGCGGAATCGGAAACTGGGGGCATAAAAAAAGTTCGCAGAATTTAAAAAATTTTGGCCGGGATCGGTCGCTGCTTACGTGCGGTCGGTCACAAAACCGAGGATAATAGCGCGGATGCATCGCTGACACCAGTACAAAATGTGATTTGTGATACACATTTATTAAACATTTTTATAACAGATCTCAAAACTCAACTTAAAATTTAAACAATATTTAAATTTTTTTTCTTCAGTGTTACCTTTGAAGCCGAGAATCGTTTCACCTGCGCTAAATAAAAAAGCGAGTAAAGTAAGGCTCAAATCCGATGAAGAAAAAGATGGCCGTACCCAGCTCACAGGCGGTTGGTTCCAATAACACTCGGACCAACACCCGCCATGAGCAAGAGACGGATGTATTGTTGATTGGCGGCGGCATCATGAGCGCCACGTTGGGAACCTGGCTGCAGGAACTGGAGCCGGACTGGTCTATTACCATGGTCGAGCAGATGTCCAGCGTCGCGGAAGAGAGCTCGAACGGATGGAACAACGCGGGCACCGGCCACGCGGCGCTGATGGAATTGAACTATACGCCGCAAACCGCTAACGGTATCAATATCGATAAAGCGGTTGATATCAACGAATCTTTCCAGATTTCTCGTCAGTTTTGGGCCCACCAGGTGACCCGGGGCATACTGAAAAAGCCTAAATCCTTTATTAACAGCGTGCCGCACATGAGCTTCGTGTGGGGCGAAGACAACGTTAACTTCCTGCGCGCCCGCTATGCGGCGTTACAACAAAGCGAGCTGTTCCGCGGTATCCGCTACTCTGAAGATCATCAACAAATTAAAGAGTGGGCTCCGCTGGTGATGGAAGGGCGCGATCCGCAGCAGAAGGTGGCCGCGACCCGCTCGGAAGTCGGCACCGACGTGAACTACGGTGAAATTACCCGTCAGCTGATCGCCGGACTGCAAACCCATGATAATTTCTCGCTTCAGCTGGGTACCGTGGTCCGTCGCTTTAAGCGCAACGCCGACAAAAGCTGGAGCGTAACGCTGGCGGATGCGAACAATCGCCACCAGAAACGGGTTATCAGGGCTAAATTTATCTTTATTGGCGCCGGCGGCGCCGCGCTGACCCTGCTGCAGGAAACCGGTATTCCGCAGGCGAAGGAGTACGCGGGCTTTCCGGTCGGCGGTCAGTTCCTGGTCTGCGAGAACCCGGAAGTGGTGACTCACCATCTGGCTAAAGTCTACGGCCAGGCGGAAGTGGGCGCGCCGCCGATGTCGGTTCCGCACATCGACACCCGTATTATCGACGGCAAACGCGTGGTGCTGTTTGGGCCGTTCGCGACCTTCTCAACCCGCTTCCTGAAAAACGGTTCGCTTTGGGATCTGCTGGCCTCCACCAACACGTCGAATATCATGCCGATGCTCAACGTCGGGCTGGATAACTTCGATCTGGTAAAATACCTGATTAGCCAGGTGCTGCAAAAGGACAAAGATCGTCACGCGGCGCTGTGCGAGTACTATCCGGAAGCGCGCAAAGAAGACTGGCGCTTATGGCAGGCCGGCCAGCGCGTGCAGATTATCAAGCGCGACGCGAAGAAGGGCGGCGTTCTGCGCCTGGGAACCGAAGTTGTCAGCGATGATGAAGGCACGGTAGCCGCGCTGTTGGGCGCCTCGCCGGGTGCTTCCACCGCGGCACCAATCATGCTGCAGCTGATGGAGAAAGTGTTCAAAGAGAAGATCAACTCAGCGGAGTGGCAGGCGAAACTGAAAGCGATTATCCCGAGCTACGGTACGCGTCTGGATGGCAACGCAGCGGAAATTGAAAAGGCGCTGGCGTGGACCAGCGAAGTGCTGGAACTGCGCTATGAGCCGCTTACCGAGGCTGATAACGTTCCGCAGGCGACGCTAAAGCCGCTGCCGGAAGGGAAACCTATCGCTGACATCGCGCTGTAAGCGCTTCTCCGGCGGCGCAGGCCGCCGGATTCACTCTTCAGGCATTAACGCTGAACGGCTACGCCGATGGTTTCGTCCGCTCTCCAGATACGATATTTCACGTCGATATTCGCCGGGGTATAAACCACGATCGGCAGCTTGCTGTTATAGCGCAGCATGCCCGCATCGCCCAGGCCAGCCATCACAAACTGCTTCTCTTTTTTACCATCCGGGCAGGCCATCATGGTTGAGACGGGTGACGTCACTTTATCAAATACGTAGTAGTCGTAGCCCCAGCCTTCCAGGGTTTTGCTTTCCAGCTGGCCGCCAAGGCGGTGGCGGTTGCAGTCGACTTCCAGCGTCTGGCCAATCATCAGCTCGACTTTCAATGCGGATTCATCCTGCTGCTGCGGCAGCTGAATCACCTGACGCTTCATCCCTTGTTCCGCCTTTGGAAACGGGGCGATCTTCTCCAGCGGCTGCTCAGCTGCAGCGGCGCTGGTGGACATGCAGGCAACGGCCAGCAGGGAGGCAGCAAACGTAGTGATTTTTTTCACGTGGGTAATCCTTTGTTATCAATCATAAGCAGCATAATGTTAGCATTTGTTACGTTGGTGGGCAGTGGCGTTTACCAAAATTTTCACAGATACCAGTTATAAATTCTGCTTATTGGTGCGGGGGTAGGGGATTTCATCGCGGTTGAGCAAGGGGTATCCCCCTGACCTCGCTGCCCCCGCGATGTTTTACTAATTACAGAGCCGCTAAGGTGCCGGTCATTACCTGACAGGAATGCCGCTCTATGCCTGTAAAGTTGTGCAATACCGGCCGCTACTCCTCGTGATTTTTACCCTCTTCTAAGAAATCCTCATCAAGTTCATCGATGTTTCCGGCGTGATCGCGTCCGGACAGCAGGTTCCAGCAGGCGATAAACAGGGCGGCGATCAGCGGGCCGATAACAAAGCCGTTGATGCCGTAGATTTCCATTCCGCCGATCGTGGTGATCAGGATCAGGTAGTCCGGCATTTTGGTATCTTTACCCACCAGTAAAGGTCGCAGAATGTTATCAACCAGGCCTACGATGATCACAAAGAAACCGACGATAAACGCGCCCTGCCAGAGCTGACCGGTCGCGAAGAGATAGATCGCCGCAGGCACCCAGATAATCGCCGAACCCACCGCCGGGATCAGCGACAGAAACGCCATCAGCGCGCCCCACAGGATGCTGCCATCAATGCCCACGATCCAGAACGCCAGCCCACCAAGCGCGCCCTGGGCGAGCGCGACCGCCACGGTGCCTTTGACCGTCGCCCTGGCGACGGCGGCAAATTTGGCGAAAAGATGCTGCTTCACGTGATTTGATAGCGGCAGGGATTCCAGAATCAGCCTGACCAGGTACGGACCATCTTTTAGCAGGAAAAACAGCAGATAAAGCATGATGCCGAAGCTGATGGTAAAACCGAACGTGCCTTTACCAATCAGGAATGCGCTACCGGCCAGGTACTGGCCTCCTTTAAGCGCAACGTCCGAAAGCTGCCGCTGAATCTGTTCCGCGCTATCAAGATTATGCTCTGAGAGAAAGCTCCTTGCCCATTCCGGCAGGTGAGCAAACAGGCTGGCTACCACGGTCGGGAACTGGGTATCGTTATGCTGCAGTTTGGTGTAAACCACGTTGAGCTCGAAGGCCAGCGACGAGAGGATGATCGCCAGCGGGGTAAACACGATCAGACAGATAATCACTATCGTCAGAAACGCCGCCAGGCCGTTACGCTCGCCGAGCCGATCGCGCAGTTTGTTCTTCACCGGGTGGAAGATCACCGCCAGAATGGCCGCCCATAAAATGGCTGAATAATAGGGGGAGAGAACGTCGAAAAAAGCAAGGGTGACGATCAGCACGATCAGGATGAAAAATCCTTTCGTAAGTCCATTAACTCTCATGTAAATCCTTCAGAAAAATGACGTGTACAGTCAAATAATAGAAGTTTTTCCGGGATTTACAATTAGAGTCGCGGTGGTGTTTCGCTTAGAACAGGGTGGAAATATGACATTAAAAAACCCGCAAACTCTGTGAGAGTGCGGGTTCTTAAGGGGTTACCGATTTAATCGGTGAATAATTTGGTCGGCACGAGAGGATTTGAACCTCCGACCCCCGACACCCCATGACGGTGCGCTACCAGGCTGCGCTACGTGCCGATTCGTGGGGAACAATATTACCCGTTCCCCAAGCGAATGCAAGCCGGGAAATGACTGATTGATTTATAAATAATCAATCAGTTAGCGATAAAGCGTTTTTCATCGGTCAGCACCTGCAGCAGCAAGCTGAGCTGCGGTTTTTGATCGTTAATTTTCTCGCCGTCGCTGTTCCACGTTCTGTAAGTGCCGTTGTGATTAAGCACAACCGTGAATTTCGGCGTGGTAATGGCCAGCGTATCGCTATTGGCCGCGGTGACCCAGGCACGACGGCGGGCGGCGCTAAACAGATCCTCACCTTGCGAATACTCGTTGGCCGGGGTAGAGACGTGGAGCAAACGCTGCATCAGCGTCGTCATCACGTCTTTATTATCGGTCAGCGTCGCGATCTCCTGAGCCGGCGTGCCCGGCCAATGGATCACTAAGGGAACCTGCAGCTGCTCGCGCGACCAGCCAAACTGCTCATGCTGCGGGTTCAGCGGCATTCCACGGCCCGCGGTCACGATAACCACCGTGTTGTCCAGCTTGCCCGCTTCCCGCAGCGCGTTCAGCACGCGGCCAATTTGCGTATCGACCGCGCCCGCGGCGTTACCGTAGCGGCGGACGAAGTTTTGCTGCTGCCCGTCGTCAAAGGTAGTGCCGTTGAGAGAAACCCACGAGAACCAGCGGTTTTCATCCTGGGCGTAGCGGTCCAGCCAGTTAATCCACTGGTTTGCCGTCTGCTCGTCGCTTTGCGCTTTCGCGACGGGCAGTGAGAAATCTGACAGCAGCGCCTGACGGTAGAGCGGGCTGCTAAAGCCATCTGATGAGAACAGGCCCAGCTGATAACCCTGCTGATTCAGCGACGTAATCAGGGCCGCGGGGATACGCGCAGACAGAACGCCGTCCATATAGCTCGGGGAAATACCGTAGAACAGGCCAAACATGCCGCTGTCAGCGGTGTTGCCGGAGCTCATGTGCTGGGTAAAGTTCACGTTGTCTTTCGCGAACCCGGCCAGCGCAGGCATGTTTTTCTCAAAGCGCGAATAATTAAGGTTATCAACGGTAATCAGCAGCACGTTATAACCGGTACCGAGATCGCGATAACGCAGATCGCTCAGCGGATATTGCACCGAGACGGCTTCTGGCGCGCCTTGTTCCACCAGACGGCGCTGGTAGTCCTGCGCGTCGAGCAGGCCATGTTTTTCCAGGAAACGGCGCGCCGTCATCGGATAGGAGAGCGGCAGGTTGGCCCGCTGCATGGTGATCGGACGATAGAAGTTGGCATCCGCCCAGATATAGACCAGATGGCTACTGATAAAGGAGATAAAGAAGAACCAGGCAACGGGTCGGGCGTAGTGGCGGCGACGCGTCAGGCTGCGCAGCTTCTGCCAGCTCCAGGTCGCGAAGAGCATTTCCAGCAGGAAAATGATCGGTACGCTGATAAACATCAGCTGCCAGTCGCGCGCCATCTCGTTCTGGTCGGGGTTGATAACCAGTTCCCAGACAAAGGGATTAAGATGCAGGTGGAAACGGGTGAAAACTTCGCTGTCGATTAGCAGCAGCGTCATGCCCACGGTCGCCAGAATAACCGAGATAAAGCGCATTAAGCGCTGAGAGACGACGATAAAAGTCAGCGGGAAAAGAATCAGCACGTAGCTGGTAAAGACCAGGAAGCTGAAGTGACCAACGAGGCTGACGTACGAAAAGAGGCGTCCGGCAAGCGTCGTTGGCCAGTCGGCGACAAACAGATAGCGACTGCCGAGCACCATAGCCAACAACATGTTGAAAAGGGCGAACCAGTGCCCCCAGCTGACCATCTGGGAGACTTTTTCTCGGTAGGGCTGACGAAGAGTCACCATATACTGTTGTTCGTTATCCTTAGTGCGCTGGATCGTCGTTGATAGATGACTGCAGCGCCTGGGCAAAAGAACGGGCGATGGCCTGACGCTGCGCCGGCGCGACGCTACTGTTGATCAGGTTAGTCACCATATTGCCCAGAACCATCAGTGAAAGGTCAACGGGCGCTTTATGTGTTTCCAGAACGCTCGTCAGTTCGCTGAGCAGCTGTTCGACGTGTTCATCGCTATAGCGGGATAATTGCGGCATAAACTCAAAATCTGTTTGTTCGTGAAAGGGCAACATATTACCGTAGCAGCAGCTTTTTTTCCGCATTTTTTCGCCACGACGCAAAAGCGCGCGGCTTCGCTCGCAAAGAGTCACGCGGCGGTTGCGTCGTTGCCCCCGCGGTGGTTGAATACCGCCCGGTCTAAAAGGAGAGTTTAACATGAGTCTGGATATCGACCAGATTGCCCTGCATCAGTTAATCAAACGTGATGAACAAAATCTGGAGCTGGTGCTGCGCGAATCGTTGCTGGAGCCGACGGCGACGGTTGTCGAGATGATGGCCGAACTGCATCGTGTCTACAGCGCAAAAAATAAAGCCTACGGCCTGTTTAATGAAGAGAGCGAGCTGGCGCAGGCGCTGCGCGGGCAGCGTAAGGGCGAAGAAGCGTTCCTGCCGTTTAGCCGCGCCGCTACCGGGCGCCTGCGCGACGAACTGGCAAAATATCCCTTTGCAGAAGGCGGTATTGTGCTGTTTTGCCAGTATCGTTATCTGGCGGTGGAATATCTGATGGTGGCGGTGCTGAACAACCTAAGCAGCATGCGCGTCAACGAAGAGCTGGATATCAGCTCCACCCATTATCTGGACATCAATCACGCGGATATCGTCGCGCGTATTGATTTAACCGAGTGGGAAACCAACCCGGAGTCAACGCGCTATCTGACCTTCCTGAAGGGGCGGGTAGGGCGCAAGGTGGCGGATTTCTTTATGGATTTCCTCGGCGCCAGCGAAGGGCTGAACGCCAAAGCGCAGAACCGCGGCCTGCTGCAGGCGCTTGATGATTTCGCCGCCGATGCGCAGCTGGATAAATCTGAACGTCAAAACGTGCGCCAGCAGGTATACAGCTACTGCAACGAGCAGCTGCAGGCCGGTGAGGAAATCGAGCTGGAGTCGCTGTCGAAAGAGCTGGCGGGCGTCAGCGAGAAAACCTTTCAGGAATTTACCGCCGAACAAGGCTACGAGCTGGAAGAGAGCTTCCCGGCGGATCGCAGCACGCTGCGTCAGTTAACCAAGTTTGCCGGCAGCGGCGGCGGGTTAACCATTAATTTTGACGCTATGCTGCTGGGCGAGCGGGTGTTCTGGGATCCGGCTACGGATACCTTAACCATTAAAGGCACGCCGCCGAACCTGCGCGACCAGCTACAGCGCCGTACTTCTGGCGGAAATTAATGCGCAAAATCCCGACGTCGAGTCGGGATTTTTTTGCCTGAACCCGTATTACAGGGCGTAGAGGATTTCTACACCCGCCAGGGTTAGCTGCTGTCGCAGCGCCTCGTCCAGGGTCGTATCCACGATCAGCGTACTGGCTGCCCCCAGCTCGCCGATGGCAAAGGCCGACGCGGAGTTAAGCTTTTCTTGTGACGCCATCACCACCGTTTCGGCAGCCCGCGCCGCCAGCGCGCGTTTAATGCCCGCTTCTTCATAGTCACCGGTGGTGAATCCCGCCCGGGGGTGAACGCCGGTGACGCCCATAAAAAACAGATCGGCGTTGATACGGGAAATACTCTCGAGGGCCGCAGACCCGACGCTGACGACGGAATGTTTAAACAACCGGCCGCCGATCAAAATCACCTCGATGAGCGGTTTTTCCACCAGCGCGACGGCAATCCCCGGGCTATGGGTGACCACGGTACACGCGAGGTTATCCGGCAGCAGGCGCACCATCTCCCCGGTGGTGGTGCCGCCGTCGACAACCACTACCTGACCGGGCTGAATGAGCTCAACCGCGCGCTGGGCAATGCTCTGCTTTGAGGCGATTTGCACGTTCTTTCTTGTTTCAATAGGCGCGATGGCTTCGGAAACCGGCAGCGCGCCGCCGTGGACGCGCTGCAGCTTGCCTTCTGCGGCCAGCTCCCGCAGATCCCGGCGAATGGAGTCCTCTGATACGCTAAAGCGCTGGCTGAGATCCCCGGACATCACCTGTTTTTCCTCGGCGAGGATCTGCAAAATCTGCTGTTTTCTCTGGCTGGCGAGCATCAAAATACCTTCATGAGTGATCTTGTTTGTGCACGATTATGCATGTTATGTTGCTAACTGTCACCTAAAAGGGGAAAAACATGCACGCTGACGCACCGCGCGTTCGCCATATCCGCGAAACGCTGTTATCGGATAACTGGTACACGCTCAAGAAATATACTTTTGAACTATTGCGCCGGGACGGACGCTGGCAGGAGCAGAGCCGGGAAGCTTACGACCGCGGCAACGGCGCGGTGATCCTGCTCTACAATCGTGAAAAGCAAACGGTAGTGCTGGTTCGCCAGTTTCGCTTTCCGGCGTGGATTAACGGTCATGATGGATTTTTGATCGAAGCCGCCGCCGGACTGCTGGATAACGCTTCCCCGGAAGCGCGCATCGTTGCCGAAGCCGAAGAGGAGACCGGTTTTCGCGTCACGCGCATTGAGCCGGTATTCACCGCTTACATGAGCCCCGGTTCGGTGACGGAGAAGCTTTACTTTTTCATTGCCGAATACTCTGCCGACGATCGGCGCGGCGACGGTGGCGGACTGGCGACGGAAGGGGAAGATATCGAAGTGCTGGAGTGGCCGCTGGAAAAAGCGCTGCAGGCTATTCGCGAAGGGGAAATCGTCGATGCGAAAACGATTATGCTGGTGCAGCATCTTGCGCTGAACAGGTCAACGCTACTCGACTGATAAACAAAACGCCCCGAACCTTGCGGAGCGGGGCGCTTGCCATACAACTTTCAGTCGGCGATTAAGCGCGAACGAAGTCGATGTGAGTCAGCTTCGGCTTGAACGGGTGACGCTGAACAGCCTGAGCTTTAACTTTCTCTTCTTTGCCATCAACAACGATGGTCAGAACTTCGTTGTAGAACTCAGCGTTGGTCTGCATGTTCCACACTTTGTCGTGATCCAGTTCGATTGCTACTGGCGCAGCTTCGCCGCCATAGATGATGGCCGGGAATTTGTTAGCTGCACGCAGGCGGCGGCTCGCACCCTTACCCTGCTCTTTACGTACTTCTGCGTTGATAGTAAACATTGATGTCTCTCTATATATAAATCCTGCTACAGGCGACCCAGCAGCAGGCAGATTATCTGCTTTGCGAATGCAAAAGCGGGCGGCATTATAGCCGCCATAGGTGTTTGCAGCAACCAAAACCTCAGACGTGAGGGCGATTAGCGTAGTTCGTTGGCCCGGCGGAATCGGCCCTGATAATCAAATACTTTCTCCCGCACCTGCCAGTATTGCCCCTTCATGCGCGCCACGACAAAGTCCGGATGGCGCAGAAGCGCCTGCTGGGCGAGGATATCGGCGGGCGTTATCCAGCGCAGCGGTACGCCCGGCGTTCGGGTATGCGGGCGGATAAAGAGCTGCTCAAAGGCGGTGCGCTGGGCGGGCGTATGCAGTCGGAAGCGCTCACTAACATCCGCGCCATCTTCATCGTAATAGGTGATTTTTAGCCAGGCGCCTTTATCATCCGCGCCGTGCTGCAGATCCATACCGCTACAGCGCAGCACCAGCGCATCTTTAAGCTTCAGCGCGGCTTTCAGCATGTCGTCGGGGTCGACCAGGATGGTATCGCACTCGCGGCAGCGGCGGGCGGCGATATCGTTTTCCGCGTTACACTGCGGGCAGTTTTTAAAGCGAAAACGAAAATCACACTGCTCGCGATGGCCTTCCTCATCCTCAAACCAGCCCTGACAGCGGCGGCCAAAGTGTTCAATCAGCGTGCCGTCGGCGGTGGTTTTCCCCCAGAACGTATTGGCGAAACCGCATGCCGGGCAAAAAACCTGGACCGGCACGTTGTCGCTTTTCCCCTTCGGTGTTCCCACTTCAGGCGCGTAAAGGTCGTGCGGATTACCGGCGTAATCGAGAATCAGGCAGTCCGTTTTACCCGGCGCCAGGCGCAGGCCGCGGCCGACGATCTGTTGGTAAAGGCTCACCGACTCGGTCGGGCGCAGGATGGCGATCAGATCGACATGCGGCGCATCAAAGCCGGTCGTCAGTACCGCGACGTTAACCAGATAGCGGTACTGCTGAGCTTTAAACGCGTCGATGATGCGATCGCGCTCCGGCCCCGGCGTTTCACCGGTGATTAAGGCCGCTTCGCCCTGCGGAAGCAACCCGGTCACTTCGCGGGCGTGTTCAACGGTGGCGGCGAAAATCATCGCCCCTTTGCGCGTTTGGGCGAATTCAACGATTTGGCTGACGATATGCGGCGTGACGCGCTGCTGTTTTTTCAGTTCGTGGTTTAAATCAGCCTCGCTGAACAGGCCGTTACTTTGCGACTGCAGGCGGCTGAAGTCATATTGAACCACCGGCATATCCAGCCGCTCCGGCGGCGTCAGGTAGCCGTTCTTAATCATATAGCGCAGCGGCAGCTCGTAGATGCAGTCGCGAAACAGCGCGTTTTCATCGCCGCGCACCATGCCGTGGTAGTGGAACTGGTAAATCCACCCCTTACCGAGGCGAAAAGGCGTCGCAGTCAGCCCCAGAAGGCGCAGGTGCGGATTGACCTGCTGAAGGTGGCTGATAATCTGCTGATACTGGCTGTCATCATCGTCGCTGATGCGGTGGCACTCGTCGACGATCAGCAGCGAAAACTCGCCCTGAAACTGGTCGAGGTTGCGGGCGACCGACTGCACGCTGCCAAAGACCACTTTACCGTGGCTCTCTTTACGCTTGAGGCCCGCGGCGAAAATATCCGCTTCCAGGCCGAGCGCGCAATACTTGGCGTGGTTCTGCGCCACCAGCTCTTTAACGTGCGCCAGCACCAGCACGCGACCGCGCGCCAGGCGCGCAAGTTCGGCGATAACCAGGCTTTTACCTGCGCCTGTCGGCAGCACAATCGCGGCAGGTTCATGATGGCGGCGAAACCAGGCGAGCGTCGCGTCGACCGCCTCTTTTTGGTAGGGACGTAATGTAAATGTCATGAATTTATGGCGGTTAATTAACTCGCGAATAGTATGCCACGAATCTTTTCCCTTGAGTGGTGTTAATAGCCCGTTATACTACCCCATGAAATTCTTCTTTTTCGGGCGCGTTGCCCGCTCCAGCACTTGTACAGGCTAAAAAAATCTCATGCGACTTGATAAGTTTATCGCTCAGCAACTTGGCGTTAGCCGGGCTATTGCCGGGCGTGAAATCCGCGGCAGCCGCGTTACCGTGGACGGCGACATTGTAAAAGACTCCTCCTTCAAGCTTCTGCCGGAGCATGACGTCGAGTATGACGGCAATACGCTGGTTCAGCAGACCGGCCCGCGCTACTTTATGCTCAACAAGCCGCAGGGTTACGTTTGTTCCACCGACGATCCGGATCATCCGACGGTCCTTTATTTCCTCGACGAGCCGGTGGCGCACAAGCTGCATGCCGCGGGGCGTCTGGATATCGACACCACCGGACTGGTATTGATGACCGACGATGGCCAGTGGTCGCACCGCATTACTTCCCCACGCCACCATTGCGAAAAAACCTATCTGGTGACGCTGGAAAATCCGCTGGATGAGTCCACCACCGAGCAGTTTGCCAAAGGCGTTCAGCTGCATAATGAGAAAGACCTGACCAAACCGGCGGTGCTGGAAGTGGTGACGCCGACCGAAGTCCGCCTGACCATTAGCGAAGGGCGCTACCATCAGGTGAAGCGGATGTTTGCCGCGGTGGGGAATCATGTGGTTGGCCTGCATCGCGAACGTATTGGCGATATCGCGCTTGATGCGTCGCTGGCGCCGGGTGAATATCGTCCGCTGACGGCAGAAGAAATTGCCAGCGTTGGCGTCCAACATGCGCGGAGTAAAACGTGACGGCAAAGCAGAATTCTTCATTAGGGATTGTGTTTATTCTTGGCCTGCTGGCCATGTTAATGCCGCTGTCGATTGATATGTATCTTCCGGCGCTGCCGGTGATTGCGGCGCAGTTTAATGTGCCGGACGGCAGCGCGCAGATGACGCTCAGTACCTATATTCTGGGCTTTGCCCTGGGCCAGCTTTTATATGGCCCAATGGCGGACAGCATGGGGCGTAAACCGGTGATACTGGGGGGTACGTTGGTTTTTGCCGCGGCGGCGGTGGCCTGCGCGCTGTCGCAGACTATCGATATGCTGATCACCATGCGCTTTTTCCACGGCCTGGCGGCCGCGGCGGCGAGCGTGGTGATTAACGCCCTGATGCGCGATATCTATCCCAAGGAAGAGTTCTCGCGGATGATGTCGTTCGTCATGCTGGTGACCACCGTCGCGCCGCTGGTGGCGCCGATGGTCGGCGGAGCGGTGCTGGTGTGGTTTAGCTGGCATGCGATCTTCTGGATCCTCGCGGTGGCGGCGCTATTAGCCTCGGCGATGATCGCCTTCTTTATTAGCGAGACCCTGCCGCCGGAACGCCGGCAGAAATTTCATATTCGCACTACGCTCGGCAACTTCGCGACGCTGTTTCGCCACAAGCGGGTGCTGAGCTATATGCTGGCAAGCGGTTTCAGCTTCGCCGGGATGTTCTCGTTTCTGAGCGCCGGCCCGTTTGTCTATATCAATATCAACCACGTTTCACCGCAGCACTTTGGCTACTATTTTGCGCTGAACGTCGTCTTCCTGTTTGTCATGACCATGATCAACAGCCGCTTTGTGCGGCGGGTTGGGGCGCTGAACATGTTCCGCGCCGGGCTATGGATCCAGTTTGCGATGGCGGCGTGGATGGTCGTGTGCGCGCTGTTTGGCGTGGGGTTCTGGGCGCTGGTGTTTGGCGTGGCGGCGTTCATCGGCTGCGTTTCGATGGTCTCCTCTAACGCGATGGCGGTGATTCTCGATGAGTTTCCGCATATGGCCGGGACCGCTTCCTCGCTGGCAGGGACGTTCCGTTTCGGGATTGGCGCCATTGTCGGCGCGCTGCTGTCGATGGCGACGTTTACCACCGCCTGGCCAATGCTGATTTCTATCGCCTTCTGCGCCAGCAGCTCCATCCTCTTTTACCTCTACACCAGCCGACGGCGCAAAGCCGCGCGCTAAGCGACTTTCAGGGGGCGATATCGCCCCTTTTTTTGATGCATGTCAACCAAATCTGGCTTCTCTGTTCAGCGATTTGTTTATTTTATGTAAAATCAAATCGTTCAAAAAGTCGCATGATTGCGATAAAAAAGTTGTTTTAGATCACAGAAACGGGTACATATAGCCCGAAGATGTTCCATCTGCACAATTATAAACTTTTACATTACAAACCAATAACACGGCTATGCCACTGGTGTAAGCGTTTTCTGTGCAGGAAGAGGACTGGTTGTCAATAATGTGTTAGTATTGATGTAAAATTATTGTGAAGTATTTTGCTTCCGGGGTAAACACGTGAATACACTGCAACTCTCTATCGTACACCGTCTGCCGCAGAGCTATCGCTGGCTGGCCGGTTTTGCAGGTTCAAGAGTTGAACCGATTCCGCAAAACGGCGCCCAGAGCGAAAACAGCCTCGTGGCGTTGAAATTACTCAGCCCCGATGGCGAAAGCGCGTGGCCGGTCATGCATAAGCTCAGCCAGGCGCTTAGCGACATCGAGGTCGACAGCTCTGTCGTTGAATGCGAAGGGGAACCGTGCCTGTTTGTTAACCGTCAGGACGAATTCGCTGCAACCTGCCGCCTGAAAAATTTCGGCGTGGCGATTGCGGAACCTTTTTCCGGCAACAATCCCTTCTGACCGTCAGCTTAACGCCAGCAGCTGACGGGTATACTCCTGCTGCGGAGCGGTAAATACGCGCTCGCACTCACCTTGCTCGACGACTTCTCCCTGCCGCAGCACCATCACCTGATGACACAACGCCCGCACGACGCGTAAATCATGGCTGATAAAAATATAGGCCAGCTGATGCTTTTGCTGTAACGCCTTCAGCAGCGCGAGGATTTGCGCCTGTACGGTTTTATCCAGCGATGAGGTGGGCTCATCCAGCACGATAAGCTGCGGTTTGACGACCAGCGCCCTGGCGATCGCGATGCGCTGACGCTGGCCGCCGGAGAAGGCGGCAGGGTAGCGATGCCGTGAGTGTGGATCGAGGCCGACCTCCTGCATCACCTGAATCACCGCCTGCTCCCGTTTGGCCGGCGCGAGCGTCGGTTGATGGACGCGCAATCCCTCTTCGATAATTTGCAGCACGTTGAGCCGCGGGTTTAGCGATGAGTTAGGATCCTGAAAGACCACCTGCATGCGACGACGCAGCGGCAGCATCTGCCGGCGATTGCGTCCCTGAAGCGCCTCACCGTCAAAGGCGATCGCGCCAGCGGAATGAATCAGACGCAGAAGCGCCAGCCCGGTGGTGCTTTTGCCCGATCCGGACTCGCCGACCAGCCCCAGCGTTTCTCCCGCGCGCAAATGAAAGCTGAGGGCGTTAACGACCCGGTTATGATCGACAACTCGCCGCAGCAGACCTTTACGTATCGGGAAAGCGATACTCAAATTTTCCGCCCGCAGCAACACCGGGGCATCGGGTGCGAGCGGGACGGGATCGCCCGACGGCTCGCTATCCAGCAGGCGGCGGGTATAAGGGTGTTCGGGGGCGGAAAACAGCGCCCGGCAGCCGTTTTGTTCCACGCAGCGGCCGTTCTGCATCACCGCGACGCGGTCGGCGAGCTGACGAACGATGCTCAGATTATGGGTGATAAACAGCAGCCCCATATTCAACTCTTGCTTCAGCTCCCGCAGCAGCGTGAGGATTTGCGCCTGCACCGACACGTCCAGCGCGGTGGTGGGTTCGTCGGCAATAAGCAGCTCCGGGCGGGTTAACAGCGCCATGGCGATCATCACCCGCTGGCGCTCGCCGCCGGAAAGCTGATGGGGATAGTCGGCCAGCCGCCGGGGCGCGTTGCGGATGCCGACGCGATCGAGGCAGTCGAGGATTTCCCCGCGCGCCGCTTCTTTGCGCATCCCGCGATGCAAAGAGAGCACTTCGTACAGCTGTTTTTCCAGAGTATGCAGTGGATTAAGCGAAACCATCGGCTCCTGAAAGATCATCGCAATACGGTTACCGCGCACGCCGCGCAGGGTGCGTTCATCCACGTGCAGCAGCGACTGGCCGTGAAAACGGATGTCGCCGGCAGGATAGCTGACCGGCGGCGACGGGAGTAGCCGCAGCACCGATAGCGCGGTCACGCTCTTCCCGGAGCCGGACTCGCCGACCAGCGCCAGGGTCTCGCCGACGGCAATCTGCAGCGACAGTTCGCTGACGACGGGGGTAGTCTCACCCTGCTGGCGAAAGGCGATGGAGAGGTTATCGATATCTAACAAAGGTTGCGTCATGCTACACCGCCTTGCTTGGATCAAAGGCGTCGCGAACCGCTTCACCAATAAAAATCAATAACGTCAGCAGGACCGCCACCGACAGAAAGGCGGCGATGCCCAGCCAGGGCGCCTGCAGGTTGTTTTTACCCTGCAACAGTAGTTCGCCCAGCGAAGGGGAGCCCAGCGGCAGGCCAAAACCGAGGAAATCGAGCGAGGTCAGGGTGGTTATCGAACTGCACAGAATGAACGGCAGGAAGGTCAGGGTGGCGACCATGGCGTTAGGCAGCATATGGCGCAGAATAATGGCGCGATCGCTGACGCCGAGCGCCTGCGCGGCGCGGATATAATCATAGTTACGGGTGCGCAGGAACTCAGCCCGGACCACGCCGACCAGCGTCATCCAGCCGAACAGCACGGTAATGGCCAGCAGCCACCAGAAGTTGGCCTGTACAACGCTTGAGAGCAGGATAATCAGAAACAGCGTCGGCATTCCCGACCAGACTTCGATAAACCGCTGCCCCCAGAGGTCAATCTTCCCGCCGTAATACCCCTGAACGGCGCCGGCCATCACCCCCAGTACGCTGGAGAAGAGGGTCAGCAGCAGTCCAAAGAGAATGGAAATGCGCGTGCCGTACAGAATACGCGCCAGCACGTCCCCGCCGTTGGCATCGGTGCCCAGCCAGTTCTGTCCTGACGGCGGCGAAGGGAAGGGCGCGTCGGTGGCGAAATTAATGGTCGTCGCGCCGAAACGAACCGGCGCCCACAGGGCCCAGCCGTTATCCGCCAGCCGTTTTTGCAGCCACGGGTCCTGATAGTCGGCGGCGGTGGCAAAGCTGCCGCCGAAGGTGGTCTCACTGTAGTTTTTCAGGAGCGGAACGTAGAAGCTGCCGCGGTACTGGACCAGCAGCGGCTTATCGTTAGCAATAAGCTCCGCGCACAGGCTACAGGCGAAAAGCGCTAAAAAGAGCCATAGCGACCAGTAGCCGCGGCGGTTGTGGCGAAAACGCGCCCAGCGGGCCTGATTGACGGGACTAAAAAATGACATTAGCGGCCCTCAAAATCGATTCGCGGATCGACCAGCGTATAGCTGATATCGCTGATGATATTCAGCAGCAGGCCAATCAGGGTAAAAATATACAGCGTGCCGAACATGACCGGGTAATCGCGAGATACGGTGGCCTCATAGCCCAGCAGCCCCAGTCCGTTTAGCGAGAACATCACCTCAATCAGCAGCGAGCCGGTAAAAAACATACTGATAAAGGTGGCCGGGAAACCGGCAATCACCAGCAGCATCGCGTTGCGAAACACGTGGCCCCAAAGGATCTGCTTTTCGCTGACGCCCTTGGCGCGTGCGGTAACCACGTACTGCTTGCGGATTTCATCAAGAAAGCTGTTTTTGGTCAGCATCGTGAGGGCGGCAAAACCGCCGATCACCGTTGCCAGCACCGGTAGGGTGATATGCCAGAGATAGTCGAGGATTTTTTGGTACCAGGGCAGGCTGTCGAAGTTGGCTGACACCAGCCCGCGCAGCGGAAAGAGATCGAAATAGCTGCCGCCGGCAAAGATAACGATCAGCAAAATGGCAAACAGGAACGCCGGGATGGCATAGCCGATAATAATCAGCGTACTGCTCCAGACGTCAAAATGGCTGCCGTTGCTGACCGCTTTACGGATCCCCAACGGAATCGACACCAGGTAGATGATGAGCGTACTCCACAGGCCCAGGGTGATTGAGACCGGCAGGCTGTCTTTAATCAGCTGCAGTACCGATGAGCTGCGAAACAGGCTATCGCCAAAATCAAAGCGCAGATAATCACCGAGCATTTTAAAATAACGCTCGTACAGCGGCTTATCAAAGCCGTAGCGGTGGGTTATCTCGGCAATCACCTCCGGGTCCAGCCCGCGCCCGCCGCGATAGTGCCCATCGCTGATGTTGCTGACCCCCGTACGCGCATGGCTGGCGGCCATGCCGCCATCTCCGGCGCCGGGCAAGCCGCCGCGGTCGCCGAACTCAATCGCCGCAATCGCCTGATCGACCGGACCGCCGGGCGCGATCTGCACAATAAAAAAGTTAATGGTGATAATCGCCCACAGGGTGGGGATGATGAGCAGTAGTCGGCGGAGCAGATATGCACCCATCTTAATTCCTTAGCGTCTGTCCGCGGGGAGTCTGGCCGCTTTGCTTGCGTCGTACCACCAGTTTTCGAAACCGGAGGAGTAGACCGCGCGGGTCTGCGGGAAGGAGAATTTGTCCCAGTATGCGGTTCGGTCCTGCGCCATATACCACATCGGCAGCATGTAATAGTTCCAGGTCAGCACGCGGTCGAGAGCCCGGCCCAGCGGCAGCAGCTTTTCTTTATTACCCTGCCAGCGAATAATCTGCGCGATGAGCCGGTCGACGGCCGGGCTTTGTACCCCTGAGGCGTTATAGCTGGAGTTAATATATTCGGAGTCCCAGGAGACTTGCAGGTCGGTGCCGGGCCAGGGCGTGGCGCGCCAGACGTTGGGCATCATGTCGTAATCCCGGCTGCGCTTGCGGTTACTGTACTGGGAGTTGTCGACCTGACGAATATCCATGACGATGCCGAGCCGCTGGAGGTTGTGCTGGAAGGGCAGGACCCAGCGATCGCTGCTGCCGGAAGGAAGCAGCAGCTCAAAGCGTAACGGTTTGCCGCTCTTCGCATTAACCCGCCGCTGGTTTTTCACTATCCATCCCGCCTGGTTAAGGATGGCATCCGCCTTCAGCAAGTTTGCGCGTTCGAAACCATCGCCGCTGGAAACCGGGGGACGGTATATCTGCGTGAAAACTTCGGCCGGGATCTCTTTTTTCAGCGGCGTTAACAGCGCCAGCTCGTCGGCATTCGGATAATCGCGCGCCGCGTATTCGGTATTCTGAAAGAAGCTATTGGCGCGGCTGTAGGAGTGATAAAACAGCGCCTTATTCATCCATTCAAAATCAAAGGCGAGGGTAATGGCTTCGCGTACCCGGCGGTCTGAAAATACCGGGCGCTGAATGTTAAAGGCCAGCCACTGCGTATTCTGCGCCGAGGTGTTGGTGTATTCATCTTTAACAATATAGCCGTGGGTAAAATTGCGCCCGACGTAGCGGGTAGCCCAGTTCTTGGCAACGTTCTCTTCGCGACGGTCGACGGCGCCGGCCTTAAAGGCTTCGAAAGCGACGTTGTCGTCCAGGTAATAGTCGTAGCGCAGCGTATCGAAATTCCAGCGCCCGCGGTTGACCGGTATGTCGGCGGCCCAGTAGTCCTTAACCCGCGAGTAGGTAATGTACTGGCCCATGCGCCAGGCGGTGATGCGATACGGGCCGCTGGCCAGCGGTGGGGCGGATAGCGGGTCGCTGAGTTTATGGTTTTTCCAGAATTTTTCCGGCATCACCGGTAGCGTCATCAGGCTAAGCATGTTCTCTTTGCCCGGTTTGGCTAAATCAATGCGTACGGTGAGCGGAGCGATGGCTTTTACGGTGGTGCCTTTATAATAGAGGCGAAACTGCGGCACCCCTTCGGTCATAAACTTCCGGAAGGTAAACGCGACATCGCTGGCGGTGACGGGGCTGCCATCGTGATAGCGGGCGCGGGGATTGAGCGCGATCTCCATCCATGAAAAATCATCGGCATAGCGCGTATGCTCGGCGATCAGCGGATAGTAGCTGCCGGGCTCATCATCAGAGGTGGTGAATAGCGTGTCGTATAAGCTTTCGGTACGAATACCGGGGTTGCCGCGCATGGCGTAGCGGTTGAAATTATCAAAAGTACCGATGGCCGCGAGGGTAATCGCCCCGCCTTTAGGCGCGGCGGGGTTGGCATAATCGTAATGGTCAAAGCCCGCGGCGTATTTCGGTTCGCCGATAATAGCGAACCTGTCGCTCTCTTTAATCGTTTGCGCCTGGCTCTGCAGGCTAAATAAGGTCAGCAGGATCAGGCTGATGCGTGCAAAAATAACCAGGATGTCGCCCTCCAATGTCAGACCTGAAGCGGCCTGACCTTTGATAGCAAATAATAAAGGACCCTTAGCGGCTTGTGAAATATTTCGCCGGTTCATCATGGGCGGCGATCAGCGCGTCCAGCGTCAGCGGCCGGCTTAACCAGTAGCCCTGTAAATAGTTTACCCCGTGGTCGCGCAGCCATCCCGCTTGTTCCTGCGTTTCCACCCCTTCAGCGACCGTGGTGAGCTTCAGGCGGCGGCTCAGGGTGATAACGGCATCAAGCACCGGTGAGGTGACGGTCTCAGTGCCGATAGCCTGCACGAAGCCGCGGTCTATCTTCAGGTAATCAAAGTTATAGCGCTCCAGATAGATTAGCGCGCTATGACCGGTACCAAAATCATCAATCGCAATTTCAAAGCCCTGTTCGTGCAGCCAGTCGAAGTTCCCTAAGGAGCGATTTTTATCGATCATCGCGCGCTCGGTGATCTCCAGCACCACGCTAAAATGGCCGGCCGGCATGGCGGCGGCGAAGTGCTGAAGGTCCTGCTGAAAGCTGCCTGCGTGCAGATGAAGGGGGGAGATATTTATCCCCAGCTTGCTCCCTGCGGGCAGGAGCGTTTGCAGAACAGGCGCATCCTGCGCAATCAGTTTTAACAGATGGCGGGTGAGCGGAATAATGATCTGCTGGGTTTCAGCAAGGTTGATAAACACATCGGGAGGGATCTCGCCGGCCACGGGATGTCGCCAGCGCATCAGTACCTCAACGCCGCTGATGCGCAGCGTCTCTGACCTCACCACCGGTTGATAAACCACATAGAACTGATCGTTTTTGATCGCCAGCAGCAGCTCTTTGCGCGGGTCCGATTTAATCGTCAGGATGTAGTAGCTTAAAAGCCCGGCCAGCAGCCCGCACACGACGCCCAGCAGCAGAGCAAACTGCGTATTCTCCGCCAGCCAGCTGTTCGCATAGAGATAAACCTTCAGCGGCAGGCCGTCGATTTGCGTCTGGCGAATGGGCGGCGAGAGCAGCGTCTGCGGGTCGATAAGTTGGTTGCTGAAGGTGGAAATGGCGGTGTCCTTAATGGCCAGCGCCAGGCCGCTGAAATCATTCTGTCGGGCTGAGTAGAGAATATAGGGCGTCAGGTTGGCATTAATCGAGACAAAAATACCGTCTTTCCCGCCGTGCGGGCTGCGGACCCACAGCGCCAGCGCGGCGCTTTTCGGCATCATTGGCGTCCCGGGCAGAATCGCCATATCGACCGCTTGAGTAAGATTAAGCTGCGGAATGAGCTGGGTTAAGGGCGTGTTCATAGCGCCTGTGGCGGAGGAGCAAAACGCAAGGCCATTTTTGACCAGCAGGATGGCGCGGACGTTCGGGCTGAATGCCGCATGGGCGGTTAAGCCTGAGGCAACGTTTTCACAGGGTTGATCGACCAGCGGCTGCATGCCCTGAATCGTCTGATTCAAATCGTGAAAGTAGTCCTGCAGATACGTATGAACGTTGTGAATAATGGCGTCGAAACGCTCCGCACGGTTGTGATAAATCACCATGAACTGGATGCTACCGGCCAGCAGGGCGACGGCTATTCCAACACATATGCTGGTCAGCCAGATTTTTCGCCGGGGAGCGAGATGACGGGTAGGCATAGGCTATATAGTCAGTCCGTATTGTTGATTTGCGCCAGGGAGCTAATAGAAATCGCTTTTCCTATCCCTGCTTAAAGACATCGCTTATTTTACGAAGTTTCCTGGCTGGCGAGCAAAAAAAAACACTGCCTCGGCAGTGTTTTTTTATTTCTTTCGTTGGCCAAGGGATTAACCAACGGCAGAAGACGATTACGAACGGCTCAGAACGCGTCGCGCTTCGTTATAGCGCTTTTTCCAGTACGGCTCATCCATGCTTGAAATCGTCACACCGCTGCTGGTGGAAGCATGAACAAACTGATTGTTGCCGATGTAGATCCCTACATGGCGGCCCGTGGAACCTGCACGGAACAGAACTAAATCACCGGTGCGCAGCTGCGCGCGGCTGATCGATTTTCCGGAATCCTGCTGCTCTGAAGTCGAGCGCGGCAGTTCCAGGCCAAACTGTTCACGGAAAGTCCGTTGCACAAAGGCGGAACAATCGATGCCTTTACGGGTGCTGCCGCCGAGGCGGTAACGCACGCCCTTCCAGCTGGCATATTGATCCATCAAGCGGGACTTAACGTCCAGGTTGCGGACCATCGTTTCAAATTCATCCTGAGAGGCTTGCAGTGATGATAAATCGCCACTACCCACAGCAAGCGTCTCAGAATGCATATTCCTGGCGGTACTATTTGAACTACACGCGGAAAGCAGAACCGCAACTGCAATCGCGGGGGCGACCCGCAAGATATATCTCAAAATCGGCTGAGATTTGACCATGCTGTGTGTTATCCCTTGTTGTCCTTAACGACAATGTCGTTATAAAAAATGCCAAACGTGTTAGAGCCTAATTACCTGGTCGCAATGAGACAATTCCGTAAGCATAAAACTGTGGACTGACGCACAAATTTATTCATTCTCTGAATTGATGTCGCTGACGAGGCAAAACGAGATTGAGGTTACCCGATCAACCGGGGGATGGCGAGCGGTTTTACGCATTTTCTTATAAGTATTTTTGCGACAAAAAGTGAATCATCGGCAAAGGGCAAAATAGCGACAGCAATGGGTAAAAAATACGCAATTTACTCATTTCTAACATGATTACTATGACGGGAAGATGATGCCGGATGAGAAAAAACGCGCGGACAAAAAAAGGGACCCAGAACGATCCCTTATGAATGATATTAATTAATTGTAAAGATAGATTTAATTTTTAGTTTTTCTACCCGGAAGATAACGCTCAAATAACGCAATGACATTATCACTCAGCGGGGTCATCAATACCCAGGGGGCGCCAATGAGTACCGCCGTTAATGAGCCGACGGCAATATCGGTAAACCAGTGAGCGCCAATCATTACGCGTGGAAAAGCGAACACTACGAATATGACCAGCGCGATGGCAAACGCCCGGCGACCGAAATAGCGCCACATAAATGATGCAAAAATCAGCAGCATCATACCGTGATCGCCTGGAAAGCTATCTTTAGACGCATCTTTAGTGGGGAAGGAGATCACATCGCTCACTTTGGTGATATCGGTAAAAGAGAGCGAAGGGCTGGCGCGCTTAACCGGCATCAGGTGCTGGGCAAGCTGATTGATGATGACGGCGGCCAGCAGCATCGCCAGGCCGATGATAATCACCCGGCGGCGTCCGGCGCTCTGCTCTTTAAACCAGAAGCTTAGCATCAGGCTGCCCATCGCCAGTAGCGAGCAGGCATCAAATGCGCGGTTGTTGATAATCGCCAGCAGCCAGGTGTAAGCGGTGCTCACGCCAACCAGGTGGTTAAAGAAATAGAAGATCGCCGAGTCCAGCGGATTCCAGAAACCATGGTTAACGGGAAGGTACCATGAACAAAAAAGCGCAACACCCGCCGCGTTCAGCAGCAGGATTAGGGGAATTCGATTTTTAATCATAACTATCGTGTGTTGGGTAAACGACGGCAACCATAGCCGTCTTAACTTAAACGAATCCTCAACAAGGAGGCCTGCAGTGCGTTCCAGTCCGTCTCGGTATCGGCAATCAGCTCGATACGGCTATCGGGGGGAGGAACGTTCTGCGTCTCAATATGCAGATCGCGCTGCTGGCGGTTGATGCGTACCACTCCTTCCGCGATGCGCATCACGCCTTTCACGCGCCCGACCGGCGCCAGGCGCGCCCATTCGAGCAGGGCCACGGTGTCGAAAACGGTTTCGGCGTCAAAAATCCAGCCGCAGGCGTGATAGCCCTGGCCGCTATTGAGGCTGCGACGCCAGCGCTGATGGGCAGGGAGGCTCAGTGCCGCAAGGCCCTGTTTCTGCCCGTGGCCGTGCGCGTGTTCGGGGCTGGCGGGAAGCGGCGCAAGATTGCGGCGCGGCAAATCAAGCAGTGCCGGGTCGATATTCCCCCGCGTGGCGCTGACGAACCGCCGATCGCCGGCATAGGTCTGCCACCAGGCGGCGAATGCGCGTTGGCTTTCCTCCGTTGCGCGGTCGGCTTTATTACTGATAATGACGTCAGCGGCGGCCAGCTGGTCGCGAAAGTTGTCATTGGTCACTATTTTTTCGTCCAGCAGCTGGCGCGGATCCAGCACGCATAAGGTGGCGCGCAGGTCGATCCACGGCTCGTATATTGCGGCGGTCAGCATATCGAGGATCTGTTTAGGATGGCCAAGCCCGGTGGGTTCTATCAGCAGGCGATCGGGTTTGCCCTGGCGCAGCAGGGTGTTGAGCCCGACCTGCATCGGCAGACCGTTCACGCAGCACATGCAGCCGCCGGGGATCTCTTTGAGCAGCGCGCCGCTTTCCGCCAGCAGCGCGCCGTCAATGCCTACTTCACCAAACTCGTTGACCAGCACGGCCCATTTTTCATCCGCGGGCTTATGGGCCAGCAGATGCAGAATCGACGTCGTCTTGCCGCTGCCGAGAAACCCCGTGATCAAATTGGTTTTGGTCACTTTTTCTCCAGGATAAATGTAATGTTGTAACAGTTACGCTATCCTGACGAAAAAAAGGGGAAAAGAGAAGTCTTACCGCGGACAGAAGGGGGATCTGTCCGCTAAAAGGCAGAAATTGTTAAGCGTTCAGCGTGCCGGCAATCGCCTGACGCGCGCCAAAAGCGGCGAGCTGATGCCATGCGGCGGTGATATGAGCGACAAACTGCGGGTTCTGCGGCAGGTCGCGGCCGAAGATCTCTTCAAGCGTAAGCAGGGCCGCCACGCGCTGGTGTTCATCGCTGGCAGAAACCCGTTTCTGCATCTTATCGGCCAGCGGATCGCGAATATCAATCGCATTTCCGGCATCGTCAATACCGCTGACGTAGCGCATCCAGCCGGCCACGCCGAGCGCCAGCAGCGGCCAGCGGCTGCCCCGAGCGAGATGGACGCGAATACCCTCAAGCATACGTTGCGGCAGCTTCTGGCTACCGTCCATGGCGATTTGCCAGGTGCGATGCTTCAGCGCCGGGTTGCTGAAGCGCTCGATCAGGCTGTCAGCGTACGCCGTCAGGTCAACGCCCTGAATGGATAAGGTCGGCGCCTGTTCGTCAAGCATCAGGCGGTAGGCGGCGCTGCGGAAAATCGGATCCTGCATGCAGTCGCTAATGTGCGCATGGCCAGCCAGATAGCCAAGCCAGGCAAGAAACGAGTGGCTACCGTTGAGCATCCGTAGCTTCATTTGTTCCCACGGTAAAACGTCATCGGTCATCTGGACGCCCGCGGTTTCCCAATCCGGGCGACCGGCAACAAAGTTATCTTCAATGACCCACTGGATAAAGGGTTCGCAGCTGATTGCGCAGGGGTCTTCCACGCCTAGCGTCGCGCTAATTTCTGCCAGCGACTCATCGGTGGCGGCGGGCACGATGCGGTCAACCATGGTACCGGGAAAGCTGACGTGTTCGGCGATCCACTGCGCCAGCTCGGGGTCCCGTTTTTCGGCCATTCCCAGCACGGCGTTTTTTACCACATGTCCATTATCGGGAATATTATCGCAGGAGAGGACGGTAAACGGCGGTAGCCCCCGCTGTCGGCGGCGCGCCAGCGCTTCTACCAGAATGCCGGGAACCGATTGCGGCAGCGTCGGATTTTGCAGATCGTGAATAATGCGCGGCTGCGTCATATCCAGCTGGCCGCTGGCCGGATCGATGCAGTAGCCCTTCTCGGTGATGGTCAGAGAGACAATGGCGACCTGCGGTTCGCAAAATTTCTCAATAATGGCGGCCAGCGAATCCAGTTTCGCATTCAGACACTCATGAACGGCGCCGACAACAATCGGCTGATTGCCCTCGGCGCCTTTTTCCAGCACGGTAAACAGGTGGTCCTGCTGGCGAAGCTGGCTCATCAGCCGATCGCCGCTGAACAGGCTAATCTCACAAATCCCCCAGTCTCCGCCGCTGGCGTTGAGCACCCGATCGGTGAGAAGGGCCTGGTGCGCGCGATGAAACGCGCCAAAACCGAAATGCACAATACGCGAACGCAGCTGACTGCGATCGTATCGAGGAAGCTGTACGCCTTCCGGCAGCGTGGCTGTCGCAATGGTTGTCATTCTTAACACACCTGATTAACCAATAATTAACATGGCCAGTGTAAAGATATATGACAACAAATTAAATTGGTGAGCCTTATTTATCCGCTTAATGTGAGCTTGATCATGCAATTCTGTCGCGGTAAACGGTCAGGCCGCAAAGTATGCGGAGAGAGCCGGTGAGATTAGCGGTAACTTCGCTATTTTTGGTATAACAGCTTTTGGCGGAGGAGAGATTGCGGATAAGGGGCTAATAAAAAGGACAGCCGCTGGCTGCCCTCCTGGATGTTGCAAAGGCGGAGTTTAGTCCGCGCGGCCCATGTAGCGGCTCTCTTCGATATGGATGCGGATACGCTCTCCCGCGCTCAGGTATTCAGGCACCTGAACAACAAGGCCGGTGCTCAGCGTCGCCGGTTTGTTACGCGCGCTTGCGGATGCGCCTTTGATACCCGGCGCCGTCTCAACGATTTCGAGATCCACGGTCTGCGGCAGTTCCAGCGCCAGCAGCTGGCCGTCCCAGGTCAGAACCTGCATATCCGGCATGCCGCCTTCCGGCATAAACAGCAGCTCTTCTTCGATCTGCTCTTTGGTGAAGATATACGGGGTGTAATCTTCTTTATCCATAAAGACGTATTCGTTGCCATCGATATAGGAGAAGTCAACGAAGCGGCGGGTCAGGGTGACGGTATCGACGATGTCGTCGCCTTTGAAGCGTTCTTCCACTTTCAGGCCGGTGCGTACATCGGAGAAACGCATTTTGTACAGCGTCGCTGCGCCGCGGGCGCTGGGTGACTGAATATCAATATTTTTAACAATCAGCAGTTTGCCGTTGTAATTCAGCACCATACCTTTTTTAATTTCATTCGCTCTTGGCATTGCGGTAATCCTGTCACTTAAAGGGTCGAAAATATCGCGTAAAACTACTCGCGCCGGGCCTTTCAGGCAAGTGGAATTCGTCGGTTTTGCTATCTTCAGGTAAAACGTTTAGGCTGGGCTGCTAAAAGCGTTATCGGAAGAGTCGATTATGGAATGCCGCCCTGAATGCGGAGCTTGCTGTATCGCTCCTTCTATCTCCAGCCCTATCCCGGGCATGCCGCAAGGCAAGCCGGCAAACACCCGCTGCGTGCAGCTATCGCAAAATAATCTCTGCGCTATTTTTGGCTCGCCGTTAAGGCCGAAAGTGTGCGCCAGCCTGAAGCCGGAAGCGGAAATGTGCGCCACCAATCGCGAAGACGCCATGACCTGGCTGCTTCATCTTGAGCTGAGCACTTCGTGACGGTGCAAGCCCGCGCGGGATACCCTTAAACGTCTTTAATACGCCACAGGCAGGCCTGAGTGATGACCCCCATCACCAGCGCAATCCAGAATACGGCGTGATAGCTCCAGACTTCCGCAACGACCCCCGCCAGCGAACCGGCGATAATCCAGCCAACGCGCGTGGTATTGGTATAAAGCGTGGTGGCCGCACCCGCCTGTCCGGGCATCAGGTCCTGGAAATAGAGCATGCCGATACCGGCCAGGATACCGATAAAAATGGCGTTCAGCGCCTGCAGGGCCAGCAGCAGTCCGGGGGTATGGACGGTTAGCATGCCAACGTAAAACAGCACGCCGGCCACCGCTGAGATGCGCATCAGGAAACGTTTGCCGAAGCGTTTGGCATAATAGCCCGCAATCAGCATGGTCGGGATTTCCAGCCCGGCGGCGGTGCCCATCATGACCCCGGCCAGCTTCTCCGGTAAATGCAGTTCATTGATGATAAACAGCGGCATATTAATGATGTACAGGCTGTTGATTCCCCACATCAGCGTACAGATGATAAACAGCAGCAGCGCGTCGCGGCGGTTGGTACGCGGCGCTTCAAGATGGCCCGTAGCGATCTTCGGCTCTTTACGCATGCTGGGAAGAAAAAACCAGACCATCGCGCCGCAGACCACAAAGGCAACTGCCGCGCTGAGATACATCACCGTAAAGCCAAAACCCATGGCCAGCGCGTAGGCCAGCGGCGGTCCGATAACCCATGCCAGCGACACCTGAGCGCGCAGAATCGAACTAAACATGACCGCCTCACGGCCCGTTTTATCCGCATGCTCGCGGGCGAGGGCAAACATCTGCGGGTTGGCGGTGGAGCCGAAGCTGCTGAGAAATACCCCGATGAACAGCAAAATAAAGTAGTTACGGTTCCAGGCGAAGAGCACGCAGGCCAGCACGCCCATCAGGCAGCAGAAGACGATCAGCCGCTTGCGGTCGCCTTTGCGATCCGAACGCCCGGCGAGGAACTGGCTCACCAGAATGCCGATCACCGCGCTACCGGTAAAAAAGAAGCCGACCATCGCCGGTCGTACGTGAACCTCGTTCGTCAGAAACAGGCTCAGCGTTGGTGTCTGGAGTGCCCCGGCGATACCCGTCAGGAAGGCGACGATCAGAAAGGCGGAAGAGGTGAAATCAAACCCGCGTCGTGGCAGGGCGGCGCTACTGTTTTGCATGTCGGCGTTCATCGGTTTTCAGGAGTCGCGGAGTTTACGCCGTCACTCAGAAAATGAACAGTACCAGGGCACGAATAAATCAAAAAGACGTTTCAAAATCAAACTTCAGCAGAAAGCTGAAGTTTTCCCGGCCTCGACGCTCCCGCTTCAGCAAAAGTGTGCTGTATCTCTAACTTCTGTTATCAGAAAACGAACTTTTCTTGCCTGGAGGCTAATAAAGGTACAGACTTCTTGAAACGTTTCAGCGTCATCGGGAGATTCTCCGGCAGGTAGATGACGCATTTTTTCTCAAAGTAGCTGAAACGATTCAATTCAGCAGGAGAGGAGAACCATGTTCCAGTTATCTGTGCAGGATATTCATCCCGGTCAGCAGGCCGGTAATAAAGAAGAGGCTATTCGTCAGGTTGCCTCCGCGCTGGTCAGCGCGGGCAACGTGGCAGACGGCTACATCAACGGGATGCTGGCTCGCGAGCAGCAAACCTCCACTTTCCTTGGCAACGGTATTGCGATTCCGCACGGTACCACCGACACCCGCGATCAGGTACTGAAAACCGGCGTTCAGGTGTATCAGTTCCCGCAGGGCGTGACCTGGGGCGAAGGGCAAACCGCCTACGTCGCTATCGGTATTGCCGCCAGCTCGGATGAACACCTGGGGCTGCTGCGTCAGCTGACCCACGTGCTGAGCGACGACTCCGTTGCTGAACAACTTAAGTCCGCGACGACCGCTGAAGAACTGCGCGCCCTGTTGATGGGTGAAAAGCAGAGCGAAGCGCTGAAGCTGGATAACGAGACGCTGACCCTGGACGTTGTCGCCAGCGACCTGCTGACCCTGCAGGCGCTGAATGCCGCTCGGCTGAAAGAAGCCGGCGCGGTCGATGCTTCCTTTGTTAGCCGTACGATTAATGATAAACCGCTGAACCTCGGTCAGGGCATCTGGCTGAACGACAGCACCGAAGGCAACCTGCGCAGCGCCGTTGCCGTCAGCCGCGCGGCCAGCGCCTTTACCAGCGATGAGCAGCCGGTTTCTCTGCTGATCACCGTCGCGATGGCCGATGACCAGCCAACTGCGGTGCTTAATCGCCTGAGCAATTTGCTGCTCGACAAAAAAGCTGACCGTTTGCTGAAGGCTGATGGTGCCACGCTGCTGGCGCTGCTGACCAGCGACGACGCGATTGCGGAAGATGTTCTCAGCGCGGAATACGTTATCCGCAACGAGCACGGGCTGCACGCGCGTCCCGGCACGATGCTGGTTAATACCATTAAACAATTCTCCAGCGACATTACCGTCACCAACCTTGATGGTTCGGGCAAACCGGCCAACGGCCGCAGCCTGATGAAAGTCGTGGCGCTGGGCGTGAAAAAAGGTCACCGCTTGCGCTTTACCGCGCAGGGTGAAGATGCGCAGCAGGCGCTGGATGCGATTGGCGAAGCGATCGCCGCAGGCCTTGGGGAGGGCGCATAAATGAGCAGACGTGTCGCAACGATTACTTTAAACCCGGCCTATGACCTGGTGGGTTTTACCCCGGAAATTGAACGCGGTGAGGTTAACCTTGTTCGCACTACCGGTTTGCACGCCGCAGGGAAGGGGATCAACGTTGCAAAAGTGCTGAAAGATCTCGGTATCGACGTCACCGTTGGCGGTTTCCTCGGTAAAGACAATCAGGATGGTTTTCAGCAGCTGTTCAGCGAGCTGGGCATTGCTAACCGTTTTCAGGTTGTTCAGGGCCGTACCCGTATCAACGTCAAGCTGACGGAGAAAGACGGCGAAGTCACCGATTTCAACTTCTCCGGCTTTGAAGTCACGCCGGGCGACTGGGAGCGTTTTGTTAACGATTCCCTGAGCTGGCTGGGCCAGTTCGATATGGTTTGCGTGAGCGGTAGCCTGCCGTCTGGCGTCAGCCCGGAAGCGTTCACTGACTGGATGACCCGTCTGCGCAGCCAGTGCCCGTGCATCATTTTTGACAGCAGCCGCGAAGCGCTGGTTGCCGGTCTGAAAGCGGCTCCGTGGCTGGTTAAACCTAACCGCCGCGAACTGGAAATCTGGGCGGGCCGCAAGCTGCCTGAAATGAAAGATGTGATTGAAGCCGCTCATGCGCTGCGTGAGCAGGGAATTGCCCACGTGGTTATCTCCCTTGGCGAAGAAGGCGCTCTGTGGGTTAACGCATCCGGAGAGTGGATTGCCAAGCCGCCTTCCGTTGAAGTGGTAAGCACCGTTGGCGCCGGTGACTCCATGGTTGGCGGCCTGATTTATGGCCTGCTGATGCGTGAGTCCAGCGAACATACGCTGCGCCTGGCAACGGCAGTTGCCGCGCTGGCGGTGAGTCAGAGCAATGTCGGTATTACCGATCGTACCCAGTTGGCCGCAATGATGGCGCGCGTCGACTTACAACCCTTTAATTAACAGCAGGAGAGGCATAATGAAAACGCTGCTGATTATTGATGCCGGGCTTGGACAGGCTCGCGCCTATATGGCGAAGACCCTGTTAAGCACTGCGGCGCAAAAAGCGCAACTCGAACTGATTGATAACCCGAACGACGCTGAGCTGGCGATTGTGCTGGGCACGGCGCTGCCGGCCGACAGCGCGCTGAACGGCAAAAAGGTCTATCTCGGCGATATTAACCGCGCCGTAGCGCACCCGGAGCTGTTCCTCGGTGAGGCCAAAAGCCATGCAACGCCTTACAGCGCCCCGGCCGCTGCCGCTGTACCCGCAGCGACCAACGGTCCGAAACGCATCGTGGCGGTCACCGCCTGTCCGACCGGGGTGGCGCACACCTTTATGGCGGCGGAAGCGATTGAAACCGAAGCCAAAAAACGCGGTTGGTGGGTGAAAGTTGAAACGCGCGGCTCCGTGGGAGCGGGCAATGCAATCACCCCGGAAGAAGTTGAACAGGCGGATCTGGTGGTGGTGGCTGCCGATATCGAAGTGGATCTGGCGAAATTCGCCGGTAAGCCGATGTATCGCACCACCACCGGTCTGGCACTGAAGAAAACCGCTCAGGAGCTGGATAAAGCCGTTGTTGAAGCGAAACCGTATCAGCCTGCGGGTAAATCCCAGGCCGCGGCGGAAGGCAAAAAAGAGTCCGCTGGCGCCTATCGCCACCTGCTGACCGGCGTGTCGTACATGCTGCCGATGGTGGTGGCGGGCGGTCTGTGTATCGCACTTTCCTTCGCTTTTGGTATTAAAGCCTTTGAAGTGAAAGACACCCTGGCCGCCGCGCTGATGCAAATCGGTGGGGGCTCAGCCTTCGCGCTGATGGTGCCGGTACTGGCGGGCTTTATCGCCTTCTCCATCGCTGACCGTCCGGGCCTGACGCCGGGTCTTATCGGCGGTATGCTGGCGGTAAGCACCGGGTCCGGCTTTATCGGCGGTATCATCGCTGGTTTCCTTGCCGGTTACGTGGCGAAAGCGATCAGTACGAAGCTGAAACTGCCGCAAAGTATGGAGGCGCTGAAGCCAATCCTGATCATTCCACTGGTTTCCAGCCTGATCGTAGGTCTGGCGATGATTTACCTGATTGGTAAGCCCGTTGCCGGGATCCTCGAAGCGTTGACCCACTGGCTGCAAACCATGGGCACGGCGAACGCGGTTCTGCTCGGTGCAATCCTCGGCGGTATGATGTGTACCGACATGGGCGGTCCGGTGAACAAAGCGGCCTACGCCTTTGGTGTTGGCTTGCTGTCCACCCAAACCTATGCGCCGATGGCGGCCATTATGGCGGCGGGTATGGTTCCACCGCTGGCGCTGGGTCTGGCGACGCTGGTTGCGCGTAACAAGTTCGACAAAGCGCAGCAGGAAGGCGGCAAAGCCGCACTGGTTCTCGGCCTGTGCTTTATCACCGAAGGCGCGATTCCGTTCGCTGCTCGCGACCCGATGCGCGTCCTGCCCTGCTGTATCGTTGGCGGCGCGGTCACCGGCGCGATGTCCATGGCGGTCGGTGCTAAGCTGATGGCGCCGCACGGCGGTCTGTTCGTCCTGCTGATTCCTGGCGCGATTACGCCGGTACTCGGTTATCTGATGGCGATTGTCGTCGGTACGCTGGTCGCAGGGCTCTCCTACGCGGTGCTGAAACGTCCTGAAGTTCAGGTAGTCGAAAAAGCAGCCTGATCGACCCATTAAATCGTTCTCAAGGGCAGAGTCTTCTCTGCCCTTTTTTTATGCCTCATCTCCCCCCGCTCATCCTGCCGTATGTGCTCTCCTTCGCATTTTTAAACTGTTTAAAAACCATACGGGTCATTTTTTGTGATTTTGTTCATGTTCATATGAAATCCCTCTTGCTGACCTCTTTACTTTAAAAACATTGCGCTTAACATAAACATATGTTCACATTCAAACATGTGTTTATTGAGGGGTGATGAATGGGAGTATGCTTATTTATTGATATTCAATAATTCCACTGCCATAGCATTTTTTATGCTGGAGGGTATTTTTATGCCTGAAAATGATTACGTTGTGATTATTGGATCGGCAAATATGGATGTTGCTGGTTATTCCAATGTATCGTTGAACTATGCGGATTCTAACCCCGGGAAAATAAAATATACTCCCGGCGGCGTAGGGCGAAACATTGCGCAAAACATTGCCTTGTTAAATAAAACAGCGTGGCTATTATCGGTTGTCGGTGACGATTTTTATGGCCACTCTCTATTAAAACAAACGGCCCAGTCCGGGGTTCATGTCGATAAATGTCAGGTTATCCAGGGGGAAGGTACTTCAAGCTATTTATCGCTGCTTGATAATACCGGTGAAATGCTGGTGGCGATTAATGATATGAGCATCACTGAACATATTACGCCAGCGTTTTTAAGCCAGCATCAAGATTTTATCCGCAATGCCGCGGTGATTGTCGTTGATTGCAATATCAGCGAGGCCGCTCTCGCCTGGCTGATGGAAAACTGCGGCGCAACGCCCGTTTTTGTCGATCCGGTTTCAGCCTGGAAGTGCGTGAAAATCAGCCAGCATCTGGGGCGTATTCACACCCTGAAACCGAACCGAATTGAAGCTGAAACGCTGAGCGGCATCGCGCTGTCCGGCACGGATGACGTCGCGCGCGTTGCCGACTGGTTTCATCAGCGTGGCCTGAAGCGCCTGGTGCTGAGCATGGGCGGCGACGGGGTTTACTACAGTGAGAAAGAGGGCGAACGCGGCTGGTCTGCGCCGCTGAAAACTCAGGTCGTTAACGTCACCGGCGCCGGTGACGCCATGATGGCCGGCCTTGCCTGCTGCTGGCTCGACGGCTGTTCATTTTCGCAAGCGGTGAAGTTTGCTCAGGGATGCTCTTCTCTGGCGCTCTCATCGGAATTCACCAATAACCCTGAATTATCTTACGCCAACGTAAAAAAGGTAGTGGAGAAAGAATATGTCTGAATTAAATATTTCCTCTGAATTATTACAGGTTTCTGCGGAAGTTCAGCAGGCGTTGAAAAATAATCAGCCAGTAGTGGCGCTGGAATCGACCATTATTTCTCACGGCATGCCATTTCCGGAAAATGCGCAAACGGCGCTGGAAGTAGAAGAAACCATTCGTCGCCAGGGGGCGGTGCCGGCAACCATTGCGATTATTCATGGCGTCATGAAAGTTGGCTTAAGCCGTGAAGAAATTGAACTGCTGGGTCGCGAAGGGCATAACGTCGCCAAAGTTAGTCGTCGTGATTTACCCTTTGTTGTCGCCGCGGGATTAAATGGCGCGACCACCGTGGCGTCCACCATGATTATTGCCGCAATGGCCGGGATTAAAGTCTTCGCTACCGGCGGTATTGGCGGTGTACATCGCGGAGCCGAGCACACGTTTGATATTTCCGCCGATTTGCAGGAGCTGGCAAATACTAACGTCACCGTCGTCTGCGCCGGTGCAAAATCTATTCTCGATCTCGGTTTAACGACCGAATATTTAGAAACGTTTGGCGTTCCGCTTATTGGTTATCAAACCTCTGCGCTGCCGGCATTCTTCTGCCGAACCAGCCCGTTTGACGTCAGCATTCGCCTCAATAGCGCCAAAGAGATCGCCAAAGCGATGGCGGTGAAATGGCAGTCGGGTCTGAATGGCGGCATGGTGGTGGCGAACCCCATTCCTGAAGCGTTCGCGATGCCGGAAGAGAAAATCAACGCCGCCATCAACCGGGCGGTGAAGGAGGCGGAAGAGCAGGGCGTGGTGGGGAAAGCGAGTACGCCGTTCCTGCTGGCCCGCGTCGCGGAGCTGACCGGCGGAGACAGCCTGAAATCCAATATTCAGCTGGTCTTCAACAACGCCATTCTGGCCTGCGAGATTGCCAAAGAGTATCAGCAGGTAGCCTGACGGCAGTTGCGGGCCGTTTGCGGTTGCCCGCCCCGATATCAACGATACCGAAAGCCTGGCTCGCGCCGGGTTTTCCACCAGGTAAGGATATCATTATGGACATCATGAGAAGTCTTCTGGGGATGGTGGTGTTGCTGGCCATTGCCTTTGCGCTGTCAGTCAATAAAAAACGCATCAGCGTCAGAACGGTAGGGGCGGCACTGCTGCTGCAAATCGTCATTGGCGGGGTGATGCTCTACTTTCCGCCGGGCAAGTGGCTGGTCGAGCAGGCCGCGCTTGGGGTACATAAAGTCATGTCCTATAGCGACGCCGGAAGCGCGTTTATTTTTGGTTCACTGGTCGGCCCGAAGATGGACGTGCTGTTTGACGGCGCCGGCTTTATCTTCGCTTTCCGCGTGCTGCCCGCCATCATTTTTGTCACCGCGCTGATAAGCCTGCTTTACTACCTCGGCGTGATGGGGCTGCTGATCCGGATTCTCGGCGGCATCTTCCAGAAGGCGCTGAATATCAGCAAAATTGAGTCTTTTGTCGCCGTGACCACCATTTTTCTTGGGCAAAATGAGATCCCGGCGATCGTCAAACCGTTTATCAACAAGCTCAACCGCAATGAGCTTTTTACCGCGATTTGCAGCGGGATGGCGTCGATCGCCGGGTCGATGATGATCGGCTATGCCGGTATGGGCGTGCCGATTGATTATCTGCTGGCCGCTTCGCTTATGGCTATCCCCGGCGGGATTCTGTTTGCCCGTATGCTGAGTCCGGCAACCGAAGCATCCCAGGTCACTTTCGACAATCTCTCCTTCACCGAGACGCCGCCGAAAAGCGTTATCGAGGCGGCGGCGTCAGGGGCGATGACCGGCCTGAAAATTGCCGCCGGGGTGGCAACGGTAGTGATGGCGTTTGTGGCGATTATTGCTCTGCTGAACGGTATTATCGGCGGCATTGGCGGCTGGTTTGGCTACGGTCACGCCACGCTGGAGGGAATTTTCGGCTTCCTGCTCGCGCCGCTGGCATGGATTATGGGCGTTGACTGGAGCGATGCGACGCTGGCGGGCAGCCTGATTGGCCAAAAGCTGGCGATAAACGAATTCGTCGCCTACCTCAACTTTTCTCCCTATCTGCAAGCCGGCGGCAATCTGGACGTGAAAACCGTTGCGATCATCTCGTTCGCGCTGTGCGGTTTCGCCAACTTTGGCTCGATCGGCGTGGTTGTCGGGGCGTTTTCGGCCATTTCACCGCAGCGCGCGCCGGAGATTGCCCAGCTTGGGCTGCGCGCCCTGGCGGCGGCCACGCTCTCTAACCTGATGAGCGCCACCATTGCCGGGTTCTTTATTGGCCTGGCATAACAGGCTGCGCGCACCGCGCCTGCGGTGCGCGCTACGCCACGCCGGGAAGTAAATTGAGCGCGTTATCAACGGACAACGAGGGGTTGTTGATACCGTCGCTGGCGCGGGTGATGGCGGTGCAGGCCATGGCGAAAGCGACGCTTTCTTTAAAGTCGCTACCGTCGAGATAGCTATAAAGTAGCCCTGCCATTAGCGCATCGTCGGCGCCGAAGCTGTCTATCGTCGTATGGTCCGGCAGACTCATCCGGAAGCGTTCACCCCCTGCTTCGCTACAGAAAACAGCGTCGTCTTCCGAGCAAATCACCACCCGCTGAGTTCCCCTTTCGTGCAGCCATGCTAGCGCCCGATCGCGATCCACGTCGTTTTCGATAGCCTGTCCCCAGAGGATCTGGAGTTCGCGCAGCGTGGGTTTGAGGGTGTGGATCTTCCCCAGCCATGGGCGAATGCGGTGCGCTTTAAACTCGGACACGGTATCAACAAATACCGGAATGCCGTTAGCCAGGGTAAATACCCACTCCAGCGACTGCTCCGTCAAATTACAATCGACCAGAACGACGCCGGCATGCGTCAGCAGATCCCGATACTGATTCAGCAGCTGGGGCGTGAGCGACTGTAAAATATGCGTATCGTTAATCGCCAGCACCGTCTCTTCCTGCGGGTTAGCGATGGAGAGGTAGGTGGCGGTGTTATGGCCGTGCAGGCGGATACAGCTTTGCACGTTAACGCCCGCCTGGCGGGTTTGCTCCAGCAGCGTTTCGCCGTAAAAGTCGCTGCCGACGGCGGAAATCAAATGCACATCGCGGCCCAGCAGCGCCAGGTTATGCGCGATGTTCCGCGCCACGCCGCCGGCAGAGCACTGGATATTCCCCGGGTTGGAGACCGGTTGAGGATAATGAATATCGGCAATTCCGCGGATATCCATATTCACCGCGCCCAGCGAGACGCAGTACTCCTGCTCGGTAAGGATGTAGCCTTTGCCCTTGATGGCCCCCTTACGCGTGAGGTCCATAATATGCGCGGCCACGCGGGAGCGGCTAATCTGCAGAATATCGGCAATCTCATGCTGCTGAATTAGCGGATTGCGCCGCAAAATTTTGAGGATCTGCTTTTCCCTGTCGTTCATATCAGACCGTGGCCTCTTCCGTTTGCTGCGCCCGCAGCCAGGCGATCTCTTCCGCCCAGATATCAGGATTGATCGTTTCCAGAATCAGCGGGATACCGTCAAAGCGGCGGTCCTGCATAATCCAGCGGAAAGCATCATGGCCAATATTGCCTTCACCCAGGCTGTGGTGACGGTCAACGCGGCTGGCGAACGCGCTTTTCGCATCGTTCAGGTGCATACCGCGTAGATACTGGAAACCCACAATTCGGTCGAAATCAGCGAAGGTTTTTTCGCACTCTTCGGCGCTGCGCAGGTCGTAGCCGGCGGCGAAGGCGTGACAGGTATCAATGCACACGCCGACGCGTGATTTATCTTCCACACCGTCGATGATGGCCGCCAGATGCTCAAACTTAAAGCCCAGGTTACTGCCCTGGCCGGCGGTGTTTTCAATCACCGCCGTGACGCCTTCGGTTTTTGCCAGCGCGATATTGATCGATTCGGCGATACGCGCCAGACATTCGTCTTCCGGGATTTGCTGCAGATGGCTACCCGGATGGAAATTCAGCAGCGTCAGGCCGAGCTGCTGGCAGCGGGAGAGTTCATCAATAAAGGCATCGCGGGATTTTTCCAGCGCGTCCTCAACCGGATGACCGAGGTTTATCAGATAGCTGTCGTGCGGCAGAATTTGCCCCGGGCCGAACTGGTACTTTTCGCAGGCGGCTTTGAATTCAGCAATGGTTTCGTCGCTCAGAGGGGCGGCGCGCCACTGGCGCTGGTTTTTGGTAAAGAGGGCAAATGCGGTCGCGCCGATTTCGGCTGCGCGAATGGCGGCGTTGGCTACACCGCCGGAGGCGCTGACGTGCGCTCCAATATATTTCATAAAAAAACTCCAGTTAAGCCGCTGGGGGGAGGGTAATGATAGCGGCTTAGCCGGAGAGTTACATCATCCTTAATACAACCTGAGTAGCGAGGGGCTTCAGGCCATCAGGCTATGAATGGCCAGGTTAATCGCGCCGCCGCCGACAATCAGCCAGACGAAGAGCATCAGCGCCATCAGCAGCGGTTTGGCGCCGGCTTTTTTCAGCGCGCTGACGTGGGTGGTCAGGCCGAGGGCGGCCATCGCCATCGCCAGCAGTACGGTATCCAGCGTGACCAGCATATCGACAACCGCTTTCGGCAGCAGGTGGAAGGAGTTAAACACCGCCACCAGAATAAACAGGATCGCAAACCACGGAATGGTGATTTTACTTTTCTCACCGCCGTTTGCCGGGGCTAATTGCTTCACGCGCGCGGCGAGGAACAGCAGGAACGGAGCCAGCATCATCACGCGCAGCATTTTTGCAATCACCGCCGCGTTTTCCGCGTCCGGACCCACCGCGTGGCCTGCCGCGACAACCTGAGCAACCTCATGCATCGTCGAACCCATATAAATGCCGTAGGCTTCCGGCGTGAACCAGTGCGCCAGGAAGGGATAAATCGCCGGGTACAGGAAGATGGCAATGGTACCGAAAATCACCACCGTGGCGACGGCGACCGTGACTTTGCTGGCCTCCGCTTTGACGACCGGTTCCGTTGCCAGTACCGCTGCCGCGCCGCAGATGCTGCTGCCGGCGCCAATCAGCCAGCTGGTATGTTTATCGAGGCCGAAAACCTTTTGCCCAAGAAAACAGGCGATCAAAAAGGTGCTGGAAAGCGTCAGAACGTCAATCACGATACCGCCGACGCCGACGTCGGCAATCTGGGCGAACGTCAGGCGAAAGCCGTATAAGATGATGCCGAGGCGCAGCAGGTGCTGCTTGGCAAAAATCACGCCGCCGTCGCAGGGCTGCCAGATTTTCGGGTAAACCGTGTTACCGATGACCATGCCGAATAAAATGGCCAGCGTGAGGGCGCTGAAGCCCGCGCCGGCGATAGCCGGAAAGCTACCGGCCCACAGCGCTGCGCCGGTGAGCAGGGCGGTGAGCGCCAGTCCAGGTGCAAAGTGCCGCAATGGGCGATGTTTAGTCGGTAAAGTGAGTGCTGTCATAACCTTCTCCTTTGTCTGGGAAAAGCATACGACTCGCTGGTTTAAATATAAAATTGATTATATATTTATAATTAATCGAAATAAGTGGTAAAAACGCGGTTTTGCGATTTGAGAACGATGGGCCTCAGCCTCACGCCGCGGATCGCGAGTCGTCTATAAAGGCAGGAAAAAATATGCATATCACGCTACGTCAGCTGGAAGTTTTTGCTGAAGTTTTAAAAAGCGGATCGACCACTCAGGCGTCGCAAATGCTGGCGCTTTCCCAGTCGGCGGTTAGCGCGGCGCTGACCGAACTGGAAGGGCAGCTGGGGGTGCAGCTCTTTGACCGCGTAGGGAAAAGGCTGGTGGTCAACGAGCACGGCAGGCTGCTTTATCCGCGGGCGCTGGCGCTGCTGGAGCGGGCGCTGGAGATAGAGCAGCTGTTTCGCGGCGACAACGGCGCGATCCGCGTCTACGCCAGCAGCACCATCGGCAACTATATTCTGCCGGAAATCATTGCGCGCTATCGACGGGATCTGCCGGATTTACCGCTGGAGCTGAGCGTGGGCAATAGCCAGGACGTGATCAATGCGGTGGCCGATCTGCGCGTGGATATCGGGCTGATTGAAGGTCCCTGTCACGCCGCGGATATTATCGCCGAACCCTGGCTGGAAGATGAGCTGGTGGTCTTTGCCGCGCCGGATTCGCCGCTGCTGGCAGGGGAGGTGACGCTGCAACGGCTGGCGGAAGCGCCGTGGATTTTACGCGAGCACGGCTCCGGGACCCGGGAAATCGTCGACTATTTATTACTCTCGCATTTACCGGCGTTTCATCTTGGGATGGAGCTGGGCAACTCGGAAGCCATCAAGCACGCGGTGCGCCACGGTCTGGGCATTAGCTGCCTGTCGCGACGCGTGGTGGCGGAGCAGCTTGAAGTCGGATCGCTGGTGGAGCTGACGATTCCGCTGCCGCGCTTAACCCGCACCTTGTGGCGCATTCATCACCGGCAGAAGCATATTTCCAAGGCATTACAGCGGTTTCTGCATTATTGCGACGTGTAAAAGCGGACGCCACGCGCGCTGGCGTTTTCGGGATTTCATGCTTTACTAATAATCCATGCTCGATCATGAAGCTCTCTTATAACTTTGCAATTGTATCGGATGGATCACAGACACTCTGCTACAATCTCGCCTCGTTTTTTGGATGGATAGCATTTTCACATGGTTTCGGATACTAAAACCACAGAAGCGCCCGGTTTACGTCGTGAACTGAAGGCGCGCCACTTGACCATGATCGCGATTGGCGGTTCCATAGGTACAGGTCTTTTTGTTGCCTCTGGCGCAACGATTTCTCAGGCGGGCCCGGGTGGGGCGCTGCTCTCTTATATTCTCATCGGCCTGATGGTTTATTTCCTGATGACCAGCCTCGGCGAGCTGGCGGCGTTTATGCCGGTGTCCGGCTCTTTTGCCACCTACGGGCAGAATTACGTTGAGGAAGGCTTTGGCTTCGCGCTGGGCTGGAACTACTGGTACAACTGGGCGGTGACCATCGCCGTTGACCTCGTTGCCGCTCAGCTGGTGATGACCTACTGGTTCCCCGATGCACCCGGCTGGGTCTGGAGCGCGCTGTTCCTCGGCATCATGTTCCTGCTGAACTGGATCTCGGTAAAAGGCTTTGGTGAAGCGGAATACTGGTTCTCGCTGATCAAAGTGGCCACCGTCATCATCTTTATTATTGTCGGCGTGATGATGATCTTTGGCATCTTTAAAGGCGCACAGCCTGCGGGCTGGAGCAACTGGGTTGTCGACGATGCGCCGTTTGCCGGCGGCTTTGCGGCGATGATTGGCGTGGCGATGATTGTCGGCTTCTCGTTCCAGGGAACCGAGCTTATCGGCATCGCGGCCGGCGAGTCGGAAAACCCGGAGAAGAACATTCCGCGCGCCGTGCGGCAGGTGTTCTGGCGTATCCTGCTGTTCTATGTGTTCGCCATCCTGATTATCAGCCTGATTATTCCGTATACCGACCCGAGCCTGCTGCGTAACGACGTGAAAGATATTTCCGTCAGCCCGTTCACGCTGGTCTTCCAGCACGCGGGGCTGCTGTCGGCGGCGGCGATTATGAACGCGGTTATTCTGACGGCGGTACTGTCGGCGGGTAACTCCGGGATGTACGCGTCCACCCGCATGCTCTACACCCTGGCCTGCGATGGCAAAGCGCCGCGTATTTTCTCTAAGCTGTCCAAAGGCGGCGTGCCGCGTAATGCGCTGTATGCCACCACGGTGATTGCAGGGCTGTGCTTCCTGAGCTCGATGTTCGGTAATCAGACCGTTTACCTGTGGCTGCTGAATACCTCCGGCATGACCGGCTTTATCGCCTGGCTGGGGATTGCCATTAGCCACTATCGCTTCCGTCGCGGCTACGTGCTGCAGGGGAACGATCTCAACGATCTGCCGTATCGTTCCGGCTTTTTCCCGCTGGGGCCGATCTTCGCTTTCGTGCTGTGCCTGATCATTACCCTGGGCCAGAATTACGAAGCGTTCCTCAAAGATACCATCGACTGGGGCGGCGTGGCGGCAACCTATATCGGCATTCCGCTGTTCCTGGTGATCTGGTTCGGTTACAAGCTGGCGAAAGGAACGCGTTTTGTGCGCTACAGCGAAATGAAGTTCCCGGAGCGTTTTAAAAGCTAAGGTCAGCTGACGCCGTAAGATAAAACCCTCTCATCGAGAGGGTTTTTTTATCCCTGCATGAACACCACCTCCTATGGAGGTGGTCAGCAATAAGTTG